>CAYTXJ010000121.1:0-5923 GCA_964440775.1 uncultured Desulfobacteraceae bacterium
AGACAAGAATACCTATAAGATTTTTAAATAGATATGGAGATAATATAATACATTTTATTGTGGCAACAAAAAATCATTTAGAGGTAAAACAGGTCCACAATTTTAGGCAGATCTTTATTCCGATCCATTTTTTCAAACAGAATCAGGAGCTTTTCTAAGGGATTCCCTTTTTCCAGCCACGCTCCTCATAATAATCCTCGATTAAGGAGCAGATGTCCTCCTTTTTGAGCTCGCTTTTTCCAAAATAGTCCCTGATTATAAGCTCTTCCCCATCTGGCCCTTCCATAGGGCTAAACCAAAGCTCTGGTGCTCTATCATCTGAGGGGCCAGATCCTTCATTAAGGTTCATTCTTTTCAAGGTATCCCATATTAGATTTAAGGATTTCCTAATATCACTGTGTTCCACCTCAGCCCCTGTTACTGCCTGAAAAAGCCTGTGGCATAGATCAAAGCTATAGAAGCGGTTAATAAAGTGTCTGTTACATATCCCAAGGCTGCTTAAAAGAGTATACCAGTCCTGGGCATATCGTGTCATCCTTCCCACATTAAATCCAAAAGGAGAGTCCATGATGCGTGCTATTGCCTTAGAATCTGCCCCCATTCTATCCAGATGTCTTTGAAATAGTGGAAGATTTTCCTCTGGCTGCCCCGGGATATATGTGGGAGAGCCTCCACTTGCAGATCTAGGACCTTTCAAAGACACGATCTGTTCAAATTCCATAGTCCCAAGGCCACAGAGGCGGGGGTCCCATATGATATCGCAGTCTTTTATTATTGGCATGTGAGATTCAAAATTATTTCCAAGATATGTAAAGAGCGCTTTCCATCCATCTGGCAATATCTCTATCTTTCTATTTGAGATGGAATGGGCAAACTCCAAAACTATATCCATCTCTCTTTTAAGAGGAATTTTAAATGCATATACATCCAGATTCCCATTTTCACACTCCGATATAAGGAAGTCTAAGATAGCTCCAAAACTCAACATATCAATACCTAATCGATCCAGAGTATCTGTCATTCTGACTGCGGCGGTTTTGTCTTTTTCGGTATTTAGGTCAAAGAGGTGACCCACTGAATAGCTGTTAAAATAAGAGGTTGTAGAGGTCTTAAATCCCTTATATGGGCCATCTATTATTTCTAAGATGTCTTTATCTGGGGTAAAACAGCTTGGGCATCCAATTCGCCTTAATTTAAAACTTTTATATACTTTAAGCCCATAAAGCTTATTTGCTTTGTCAGGTGGAAAGATCTTTGAAAAGTTCCTATAGGGAGATAATTGCTTTACATAGTTATTCCAGTTTTCCATAATCCCAAATTCAAGCACCCTCTGATAGTTTTTAAATCGTTTTAGCCTTTCTCTTAATCCTCCAAGCAGTTTTTTTAATTCTTTTCTATTGAATACCTTTGGTCGCTTACTTCCTTTAGCTATTATTGCCTTTAGATTCTTTGCACCCATCACCGCACCTAAACCGCCTCTTCCCAGTGTGGATGCCTTATCTATTAAGGCAATGGAAAAGGAAACGAGGTTTTCGCCAGCTGGCCCAATTGCAATAACACTTTTCTTTCCTGCCCCCTGCTCTTTCTTAATGGCATCAGTGGTTTGGAAGATATCAGAACCCCAAAGAGATGTTGCATCTCTCAGATAAGCTGTGTTATCTTCTATACACAACACCATAGGCCTTTTAGCTTTACCAATAATGACAATATGATCAAAACCTGCCGCCTTTAGATTTTGTGCAAAACGCATCGAACCAACCGATTCAGATATGGCTCCATTTAATGGAAAACGTGTGGTTGCAATTGTTTTAGCAGCACCTGGAGTGCCACTGCCAACTAATGGGCCTGCCCCTAAGATCAGGGGATTATCAGGAGAGAGAGGATCTGTGCCTCTTTTATAAAATTCTTTAAAAAGCCAGGTATTTAACCCTAACCCCCCTATAAACCTATGAGCGATATCCAGATTAAGCTCTCTTATCTCAATGTGTTGAGATTGAAGATCAACGATTAGAATTTTTCCCATATAACCAAAGGTCATTGATTAAACCATCTTATAAAGACTCGCCGATAAGTTGGCAAAGGAGCTCATTTGGCCCTAAGAATATCTGAATTATCTTTGCATCGCGCATATATTTTTCCACAGGATACTCTTTTGAGTAGCCGTATGAACCCATCACCTGAACACAATTTGTGGTAACTTCCATTGCCATATCTGTGGCAAACACCTTTGCCATATTAGAGTAGCGATCTCTCTGAGGGTGTTTATTTATATTTGCCCAGGCAGAGCGATATACAAGGAGCCGTGCCGCATCTATCTTAATTGCCATATCTGCAAACATGGAAGATATAAGGCTGTGTTGAATTAAAGGTTTTCCTCCTATAATACGTTTTTTGCAATAATTAAGGGCATATTCAAATGCCCCCCTTGCTATTCCAACAGATATCATCCCTCCCCCAAGCCGGTTATATATCAATGTCCTGTGTAAGATCTTAGCACCATCCCCTACCTTTCCCAACATATTATTGCGAGGCACTCTTACATCTTCAAAAATTATCTCTGAGTTTCTATCTGCATGCATGCCCATCTTAGGTTCGGGCTTTCCAAAGGAAAGGCCCTTTCGGTCTTTTTCAACTACAACCAGGCATGAACCTGCTTCACCAAGATCAGGATCAGTGGTGCAGATTACCACATAGAGATATGCAATGCCTGCATTACTTGGCCAGATCTTGGTTCCATTGAGGATAAGTTCATCCCTATCTTCCTTTACAATTGTTCGACATGTGCGAAGTTCCATACGGGGGTCCTCTATATCAGAACCAGAGGGGGGCTCTGTCATACAGATGCATGCAAGATTTGCCTCAGAGCGGGATGCAAGGGGTCTTAAGAATCTTTCTCGCTGTTCATCATTTGCGGCTATAATGATGGGGGTCATTGCAAACCAGGTGGCACCAATTGCTGTGGCCAGTCCCCCATCCACTGCAGCAAGTTCCTCTAATATAACCATTGTATCCAGATTATTCCCGTTTGAACCCCCATATTTCTCTTCTATTGGAAAGCCCAGAAGCCCAATCTTTGCAGCTTCAAGAAAGATCTTATGGGCATACCTGCCTTCAACATAATCCTGTTCAAACTTATCCCTTACAGGCAGAACCTCTTTTTGTGCAAATTTTTTAGCCATTTCTTTGAAAAGCCTTCTTTTTTCAGATAGTTCAAAATTAATCATAAATCTCCTCCAATTTAGGTTTTAAAACAGATCTTTACTATACCTTGATTTATTTGTAAAGGCCTTCCTATAAATTAGCTGGCATAAGACCTTGAATTTTTTGATCAAGAATTTTACATTAATTCTGAGATACAACCCATATCACTATGTGCATAGAAGGAGAGCTTTGAATCTTTCAAAGCTCTCAGAAAGAAGCTGTAATTATGGGTTATTTAGGGGTATAACCCCCGGTGTAAAAAGGGGTTATGTAAAGCTCTCAGAAGGATGATATAGAAACGGATGGGTCTGCAATGGGGGGCATGGTTTTAAGTGTGATATGTATTAAATCTGTTGACTTAGTATAATAAAGGTTAAAAAGGAGGATAAGATTATGTCTGAAGAACGTGTCCCTGCTGATTATACTGAGATGGACCTCTTAGAGGCAAGGCGTTTTGATAAAAAGGTAAGAGAAAATTTTATGCCTGCGATTAACTCTATGGTAAAACAGATTATCGATGACTATGGTGTTTTGGAAGGTTTTTGTGTGGATATTGGCTGTGGCACCGCTGTTTTTACAATTGAGTTGTCTAAACACACTAACTTGAAGATATATGCATTGGAAAAGGAAAAGCCCATATACAAAGTTGCATGCATGAATATTGAAAAAGAGGGGTTGAAAGATAGAATAATTCCTGTTCTTGGTGATGCGCATAATCTGCCTTTTGAAGATGAATTTGCCGATTTTATAATTAGTAGAGGGTCATACCACATTTGGAAAGATAAGGTGCAGGTATTTAAAGAAATTTATAGGGTATTAAAAAAGGGGGGCATTGCTCTTGCCGGAGGAGGGTTTGGACGATATGTTACCGATGAAGAACTTAAGAGGATGAAATCTCTAAGAGATCGTTCTTTAGGAGAGGATGCAAAGGCCTACAGTCTACCTGATAAATTGCGAGAGCTTATAAATAAGGCAGGTATATCAAATTTCCACGTTAATTATGACAGAGCGGGTCTCTGGGCAGAAATAAAGAAATAGATAGAGTGTAAAGATATTCTGTGTGTGTGGAATATGGAAATTGATGAATTGAACGAAAAGATCAGGGAATGCAAGAGATGCAGGTTATCTGAAACCAGAATGAATGCTCTCTGTGGAGAGGGAAATTTGAATGCCAAAATTATGTTAATTGCTCAGGCACCAGGAGAAAAAGAAGATAGAGAAGGAAGGATGTTTGTTGGCCCTTCAGGGGAGGTGTTGGATGAATTGCTGAGTAGGGCTGGAATTAAAAGGTGTGAAATTTATATGACAAATCTAATTAAATGTATGCTCCCTAAATATAGAAAACCAAAGCAGGATGAAATTAAGGTCTGCGGTTATTACCTAAATGAGGAGATTAAATTGATAAATCCCAAAATACTGGTCCCCTTAGGTTATTATTCTACCCGTTACATTTTCCAAAGATATGATATTTTGTTACCTTCAAAAGATAAATTTTCATCGATTTATGGAAGACTCCTTTTAGCTAAGGATAAAAAGATACTGCCTTTGCCTCATCCTGCAAGCCTTCTTTATAATCCTGACTTTAAAAAGGGTTTAATAAATAGTTACAGAAAATTGCAGGTGTTAAATAGAGATTGCAAATGGTATCCGGTGTGCCCAATGAAAGTATACCATGAGGAAGGAAGGTTAGATAAGAGGTGGATAGAATTGTTCTGTAAGGGAGATTGGGAAAGTTGTATTCGTTATCAGATGGAAGAAAGAGGCGAAGTGCATCCAGATTGGATGCTTCCTGATGGAAGCTTAGATGAAAAGTTGCGTGAGGGAGGATAAAGATGAAGATTACAATTATCTATGATAACACTTCTTTTAGAAAGGATCTTAAATCTGATTGGGGATTTTCAGCACTTGTAGAAATTAAAGAAAGGAAAATTCTTTTTGATACAGGAGCAAATGGAAGGATCTTGCTTTACAATATGGAAAAACTTAAAATCAATCCAGAAGAAATTGAAGATATTTTTATCTCTCATCTACACTGGGATCATATGGGAGGTCTTACATCTTTTCTTCGCCTAAATAATCAAGTAAGATGCTGGATCCCTTCTTATTTTTCTGAAGCAGAAGATGCAAAAGAATTTATTGAAGTGAAAAAGCCCGCAAGGCTTTATGAAGGGATCCACTCTACAGGTGAACTTGAGGGGATAGAACAATCTCTCTGTGTTGAGACAGAAAAAGGTATTGTAATTATAGTTGGATGCTCGCATCCAAAAATTGAGCATATCCTTAGGGTAGGATCTCAATTTGGTAAAGTCTATGGTATCATAGGAGGCCTACATGGGAATAGGCCTGAATCCTTAAAAGACCTTAATCTGATTTGCCCTACTCATTGCACTCAATATAAGTCAGAGATAAGATCCCTTTATCCTGAAAAATGTATTGAAGGGGGGGCGGGGAAAGTAATTGAAATTGAATGAGAGCAATCATAAGATTTTTATCTTAATCAAGATCCTAATTTTGGCAGGGATAGGAATTTGGTTTTCAATTCAGATTGAAAAAGTAACTCAGCCAGAAATTTCTATTGGATTAGAAAAAGAGAAAAATCCAGGAATAACCTTAATCTCTGTTTATGACAACTACCAGGTAGATACAAAACTGAAAACTGCCTGGGGGTTTGCCACTATAATAAAAACTCCTCAGGAGCTAATACTTTTTGATACCGGAGGAA
>CAYTXJ010000122.1:0-5834 GCA_964440775.1 uncultured Desulfobacteraceae bacterium
CTTCGCTCGCAATGACAGGGGTCGCAGTGTAAAAAGGGGTTATGCAAAGCTCTCGTTCTGTATTATATTAGGCAGACATAACCTGCCTTCTACATAAAGGGGCTTTTAGGTTAAGATGGCAGAGGTCTTACCGTTTAGAGGTTGGGTCTATAACCGCATATTTAGCAAAGAGATGCATAGATTATTAACCCCTCCTTATGATGTGATATGCCCAGAGGAGCAGGACTACTATCATAAGATTCATCCATACAATATAATCAGGCTGATTCTGGGTAAAAAGAAGAGGGGAGATACAGATTGGGACAACCAGTATACTCGAGCAGCCGATTGTCTTCAGAGATGGATTTCAGATGAGACATTTATAAGATTAAAGGCCCCCCGTTTTCTCTTATACTCTGTAAGATATGATCCCCTAAATGGTGAAAGTCAAAAGATCAGATGGGGATTTTTATGTTTAGTGAGGATTGAAGAGGAAGACTCTAAGATAATCATTCCCCATGAAAGGACATTTTCTGCATATAAACAGGATCGTTTAAAGCTAATGAAGGCATGTAATGCCCAGCTAAGCCCCATATTTGGGCTGTATGAAGATCGTGAGGATCTTATCCTATCTTCATTGAAAAGGGGAATCTTGGATGAGCCCCTCTTTAAATTCAGATATCTGGATGGGACAGAACATATGGTATGGGAAGTGGAAGATAGGGAGACTATAGAATATGTAATAGAGATGATGAATGATAAGAAGATATTTATTGCAGATGGTCATCATAGATATGAGACAGCTCGTATATATAGAAATATGATGGTTACAAGGTTTGGCTCAAAGCCCAAAGAGAGAGCATATAACTTTGTTATGTTTTATCTTTGCAATATGTATCAGGAAGGACTCACTATTCTGCCTGCGCACAGACTTATAAAGAGTTGCTCGGGCTTTTCCCTTTCCAGATTCTTAGAAGATATTAAAAGATATTTTTTTATTAAGACACTATCTGAAGATATTAATCATGAAAGGTTACAGATGATCCTTTCTGAAGCTGGCAGAGATAATACCGCCTTCATCTTCCATTTTAAAGACGATAAGAGATTTTTCCTGCTTACTCTAAGGGAGGGCAAGAGAGAGGAGATGGGCAATGACCTTCATCCCTCTCTTAAGAGGCTTGATGTATTAGTGCTTTCAAGATTAATCTTTCAAAAAGTGCTTGGATTTTCAAAGGGTGATCTTGATGATGAAAAGATCTTTCACTATAAAAGTAATATTTCACAGTGTATAAAATCTGTAAGAAATGGACACTATGACATGGTCTTTATGCTAAATCCCACTAAGATTGAGCATGTCAAAGAGGTAACCTCCAACTCTCTTATAATGCCCAGAAAGACCACCTTCTTTTATCCGAAGGTATTAACAGGTATTGTCATAAATAAGATCAATCCCTATGAGACAATCAAGATATCTTAGAGCTGAAATCCTGAACGGTGAGACGCTTGATCCCTTCTTAGAGGGAAAGATTAAGGTAATTCAGTCAAAGAGGGGTTACAGATTCTCTGTGGATGTCCTCTTACTTGCCCGTTTTGTAACAGTAAAGAGGAAGGAGATTGTGGTGGATCTGGGAACTGGTTGTGGCATCATACCCCTTATCATTAATTCAGAAAAGGTAAGACCAGCATATACGATCGGTGTGGAAATACAATGGGATCTTGCCTATCAGGCAATGAGAAATATGTGGATAAACGGGTTTGAAGATAGCACAGGAATAGTCCAGGCAGATCTAAGACATATCCCTTTAAAATCACATTTTGCGCATTGTATCATATGTAATCCTCCATATAGAAGAGCAAAGAGTGGCAGGATAAATCCAGAGCTTCAAAAGGCAATCGCTCGGCATGAGATTATGGTATCCTTAGAAGATATCATTAAGGTGGCAGGCTACCTCTTAAGACCAAAGGGAAGGATAGCTATGATATACAGGGCAGATAGGCTTATTGATATGATATATATGATGAGAAGATATTCTTTTGAGCCAAAGAGGCTTCAGCTTATATATTCAGGCCCTCAAAGAGAATGTAAATTGTTTTTAATAGAATCTGTTTATATGGGAAGACCCCAACTAACCATCCTACCGCCTATTCTGAATTCAGAATAGGCTCTATCTTCTTTATAACATTGACTCCAAGTCTCTTATTTATCTTATGGATGAGATCTCTTTCAAGGAATCTTATCTCTTGAATCCATATGGAATCCCTTACAGCAAGTCTTATCTTTCCATCCTTAATCCAGAGGACTTTTGAGTTCTCTTTTATGTCCGGATCTGCCACCTCATCCCAGATCTTCCATACACGGAGTTCACCCTGGGTAGGAAATCTACCCCTTCTTTGAATTATCTCAGATAATATCTCTCTTATTGAAACAGGATCTTTCCCCTTCTTCATAACCTTTAATTCTTGACGCCCCTAAATTTAACATATAATTTATCATTTATAGCCCATAAAATAAAAGAGGAAAATTTATGCCCATAGATTGGGATTGGGAAAAGTGGCAAAGTCAGAAACAGAGAGGCCCTGAGCTTAGACCAAAAGAGATAGGGAACTTCTTTAAGAGATTTAAAAGGAGATTCCCTGGTATATGGCTTTTAATTGCCATATTCCTCGTCATATATTTAGTAACTTCCATGTTCTATACAGTTGAGGTTGATGAGGTAGGGATAGTTCAGAGATTTGGAAAGTTTGTCAGGATCACACATCCGGGGTTAAATATAAAACTCCCTTTTGGAATAGAAAAGGTAACCAAGGTAAAGGTTAGAAGGATATTTAAAGAGGAATTCGGTTTCAGGACCCTTAGGGCAGGTATAAAGACCAGATATGCTTCTGATAAGACATTTCAGAATGAATATCTAATGCTTACAGGTGATCTGAATGTGGGTGTGGTTCAGTGGGCAGTTCATTACCGGATCTCAGATCCCTATAAATATCTATTCAAGGTAAGGGATGTTAAAGGGACACTCAGGGACATGTCAGAGGCAGTTATGAGACTTGTGGTGGGAGACAGAAGCATAAATGAGGTAATAAGTAGAAGGGCAGAAATTGCATTAAAGGCCAAGAACCTTCTTCAGGAAGAGCTCAACAGAGCTGAATGTGGTATAACTATAACCACTATAGAGATGAAAAACACCAGTGTTCCAAAGCCGGTTCAGCCCTCATTTAATGAGGTAAATCAGGCAATTCAAGAAAAAGAACGGATGATATATGAGGCAAAGGAAAAATATAATAAAGTTATACCTGCCGCAAGGGGTGAGGCTGAAAAGACAATAAGAAAGGCCGAAGGATATGCACTGGAGAGAATCAATAAGGCAAAGGGTGATGCATCAAGGTTTAAGGCATTGTATCAAGAGTATGTAAAGGCAAAGGATATAACAGAGAGGAGGCTGTATTTAGAGGCAATAGAGAAGGTGTTTTTAAATATCAAAAAGAAATATATCGTGGATGAAAATCAGAAAAATCTTCTCCCTTTCCTAAAGCTGAATTCAGAGGAAAAGGAGAAACTTAGATGAGAAAGAGATATCTGATAGTTTTGGTGATAGTCGCCCTAATTATCTTATACAATTCCTTTTTTATTGTAGATGAAAGGCAACAGGTCGTGATAACCCAATTTGGTGAGGCAGTGGGAGAACCTAAGACCAGACCAGGTCTATATTTCAAAATTCCCTTTATCCAAAAGGCAAACTATTTCCCAAAGACATTGCTTGAGTGGGATGGAGATCCTGGCCAGATTCCCACCTTGGATAAGACATTTATCTGGGTTGATACCTTTGCCAGATGGAAGATTGTTGACCCCTTAAGGTTCTTTCAGACCGTTAATAATGAGATTGCAGCCCAGAGCCGATTGGATGATATTATTGACTCAGCTGTAAGGAATTTCATTACCTCCTATCCCCTGATAGAGACAGTTAGAAAGAGCAACCGAAAATTCCAGGAGCTTAAGGTGGGAGCAGATAAGATCAAGGAATTAACCCCCTTGGGTGAGGTAAAGATGGGAAGGCAGAAGATGCTTGAAGGTATTATGAAGCAGGCTCAACAGAAGGTGATGGAATTTGGCATAGAGCTTGTGGATGTTAAGATAAAGAGATTAAACTATATTGAAGATGTGCGAAGATCCATATACCAGAGGATGATTGCAGAGAGAAAACAGATGGCTGAGAAATTCCGTTCTGAAGGAAGAGGGGAAGCACAGAAGATTGAAGGTGAGATGGAAAAGGAATTAAAGCGTATTACATCAGAGGCCTATAGAAAGGCACAAGAGATAAAAGGCAGAGGTGATGCAGAGGCAACAAGGATATATGCTAAGGCATTTTCAGTGGATTCCCAATTTTATTCCTTTATTAAGACCCTCGAAACCTATAAAGAGGTATTAAAGGATAATACCACATTGGTGCTTTCCACAGATTCAGAATTTTTAAGATATCTAAAGGGATATAAAGACTCCTCAAAGGAGGAATAGAGATATGGTAAGAACAGAGATTCAGTTATTTTTAAAGAATGTTCCAGGTGAGTTGGGGAAGCTTGCAGAGCTCCTTGCAGGTGCAGGTATAAACATTGATGCACTCACAATTCAGGATGCATCAGCATATGTGCAAGAGCTATTTAAGGCAAGGGGGAAATCCCTCAAAAGGATAGCCCCTGCTGCCTCATATGGATCCATGCAAAAAGACTCTGCTGAGTTTGCGCTTATCCGCCTCTTAGTGGACAATACAGATAAGGCCTTAGATCTTCTTTCAAAGAATGGATATATCTTTGATATAACGCCTGTAATTGCCCTTGTGCTTGAAAATAGACCGGGCACACTTGCCGCTATGGCAAAAAAATTTGGTCAAGAAGGTATTAATATTAACTATGTGTATGGATCTGCACTTTCTGGAGATAAGAAATCTCTCTTTGTATTCTCTCCAGAAGATATAGAGCTTGCGGCTCAGATATTTAAGGAAGAAGAGCCTTCAACTTAACAGTCTTTCTATCTTTTCAATATCTTGTGGAGTGTCCACTTCATAGGAGTCAGAAGGACTCTCTACCACTTTAATCTTTATTCCATTTTCAATTGCTCTTAGCTGTTCAAGGCTTTCTGCCACCTCAAGTCTTCCACGGGGAAGAGTGGGATATCGTTTAAGAAAATCCATCCTATATGCATAAAATCCCAAGTGCTTATAGTATATTCGATCTATCTCTCTATCCCTATAAAATGGTATGGGAGATCTGGAAAAGAAAATGGCAAATCCGTTGAGGTCCATAACCACCTTGACACAATTCCTATCATCAATCTCTCTCTGGTCTCTAATCCTATAGATAAGGGTGCTCATCTGAATTGATGGATTGTTTAGCATGGAATCTATAAGAAGATTTAATATCTTACCCTTGAATAGAGGTTGATCCCCTTGAATATTTACTACTATATCCGAAGGGCTCAATTTTAAGTATCTTGCAGCCTCTGAAATCCTATCAGTTCCTGTAGGATGTTCCTTTTTGGTTATTATTACTTTTCCCCCAAATTCTTCAACACAGCTCTTGATGCTCCGATCATCCGTAGCAATCCAGATATCTGTTAATCTTTCACATTCTGATGCACGCATAAATACATGTTCTATCATGGGCTTACCTTTTATTAGGGCAAGGGCTTTCCCTGGAAAACGACTGGATCCATATCTAGAAGGTATAATACCAACTATCTTCATCTAATCTTCCTGATAAATTGCACAACTATCCTCTGATTCCCATACACTTACTTTGGAGACCCTAATTTTTTCAAAATGAAGTCCCTCCTTTAGCCTCTTGAAGATAAGATGTGCAAG
>CAYTXJ010000123.1:0-5829 GCA_964440775.1 uncultured Desulfobacteraceae bacterium
CATGAAGATACGAACATTGATGATTCCAGATCCCATCACCATCAAAGAAGATGCCACCATTGATGAGGCCCTGACCGTGATGAAAAAGAATCGTATAAGACATCTTCCAGTGGTGGATAATAAAGGGAATCTTAAAGGATTTTTGACACTGGCAGATCTTAAGCAGGGTCTCATTCCTTCCATGCTAAGCGATATAACGCTCTCTGATCTGATGATCAAGAATCCCATAACTGTTTCTCCTGAAGATGATGTAGAACATGCTGCCAGGCTGATCTATGAAAATAAGATAGGAGGAATACCCGTTGTGGCAGGTAGGCGTTTGGTGGGGATAATCACAGAGTCAGATATATTGAGAGCATTTATTGAGATATTGGGTATGCTATATTCCACCCATTCCATTGAACTTGAGATAGGTAATGATAACCATTCATTTCTAAAGGCGCTTTCCATTATAAAGGAAAATGGTGGTGAGATAATTAATATATCCCTAAAAGAGAGGAATGAACTGAGGAGGGTATATTATTTTAGGATCTCCACCCTGAATATAGATAACATAAGATCAGAACTTAGGTGCCAGGGATTTAATATACTGGATTAGGATATATCTCTCTATGGGGGCAAAAGTATCTAAAGCTTCACAGGTCCATAGATTTGTGGTTCAGGAACATCACTCTCGAAAGCTTCATTATGACTTCAGACTGGAGATCGGAGGTGTTTTAAAATCGTGGGCCATTCCCAAAGGCCCATCCCTTGACCCAACACAGAAGAGATTGGCTGTATTAGTGGAGGATCATCCATTGGAATATATGGATTTTGAAGGAATTATCCCTGAAGGACACTATGGAGCTGGAGAGGTGGTAATATGGGATAAGGGTGATTTTAAACTCCTTGAAGGTGAAGATCCTTTGCAGGAATTTGAAAAGGGAAAGCTTGTCCTTGAACTAAATGGCAGGATCTTAAAAGGGGGGTTCACTCTCCTTATGATGAAGGGAAGGGGGAAGGAAAACTGGCTTTTGATAAAGAGGAGGGATGAATTTAGTAAAAAGGGGTGGTCTCTAACCCCTGCACTTACAGATGAAAAGAGGAGGCTACTAAGGGCAAGGATACCTCCCTGTGAAGCGAGATAGGAATATTTTATCTTTTAGTTGAAACTATGAAAAGAAGGTTTATATCTCTCCTTATTATCCTGTTACTCATTATAGCCCCAGATTGCCTCCTTTGTACTACTCACATTGTGATTCTACATACCAATGATCATCACGGCCATCCCGTTAAATATTCCTATAGAGGTATTAAAGGGGTAGGAGGACTTCCTGCAAGGGCGACCTTGGTAAAAGAGATTAGAAAGAGGGAAGGGGAGATATTGCTCTTAGATGCAGGGGATATAAATACAGGAATGCCAGAGTCCAATCTCTTCAGTGCCAGGCCCGATATATTGGGCTATAACTACATAGGCTATGATGCTATGACCTTGGGAAACCATGAATTTGACAATCCCCTTTCGGTATTGAAGACACAGATGGATTGGGCCAAGTTTCCCTTTATAAGTGCAAATCTATTGAAAAGGGATGGATCATATCTATCAAGACCCTATGTTATAGAAGAGATAAAAGGGAAAAAGATAGCTATCTTGGGTCTTACCACCCCATTTTCCCTATGTGCATTGGATAGAGAGACAAGGAAGATGATAAGGATAGAAGATCCCGTAGTGGCAGCAAATAGGATCGTGCCTGAGCTCAAGAGGAGATGTGATCTCCTCATCGCCCTTACTCATCTTGGGATATATGAAGATGATTGGGAGCGGGGCTCCATTCAGCTTGCAAAAGAGGTAGATGGAATTGACCTTATAATTGATGGGCACTCTCACACCAAGATGGATCATCCCATATGGGTCAAAAACAGGTATAGTGGCAAAAAGATTCCTATAGTGCAGGCCTGGAAATGGGGACTTGTAGTGGGCAGAGCCGATATCTGGATGGATGGCAGTAAAGATCTTGATCTGGAATTTAAATGTATCCCTATAAACTTAGATAGAAGGAATGGGCATATTCCTGAAGACAGGAATCTTTTAAAGCTCTTATCTCCTTATGTAAGAGAGGTAGAAAAGAGGCTTTCTGAGATTGTGGGATATGCGGAACATGCCCTTTCAAGCAAGGGCTCCAGGGAAGAGGAGACCCCTCTTGGGGATCTCATTGCAGATTCTATGCTCCACTTCACCAAGAGATGGAATGTGGATTTTGCCATCCAAAATGCTGGAGGTATCAGGGCGGATCTTCCCAGGGGCCCTATAACATTGAGAAAGATCTACGAGATCCTTCCATTTGATGATACCGTGGTGGTGCTAAGGCTCAGTGGCAGGGATCTTAGAGAGATGTTTGGGCATATCGCCACCCTTCCTCCAGGACATGGAGGATTCCCCCAGGTATCCGATGGGATATATTTTGAGATAGATAGAGCAAGGGGTGAATGTAGAGATATAAAGATTAAAGGTAAGAGATTGAATCCTAAAAAGATCTATACCATTGCAACTAATTCATACCTTTCTGAAGGTGGTGATGGTTATCATATGCTGAGGCGTTGTCTTTTTAGATATGATACTTCAAGATTTCAAAGGGATGTATTTGCAGAATATATCAGACAATTGGGGACAGTAAGAAAAAAGGAATGTAGAAGGATAAAAAAATGGGGTGGATGATGGGACTCGAACCCATGACCTCTGGGGCCACAACCCAGTGCTCTGACCAGCTGAGCTACACCCACCACAACTTAGAAGATTATATAGCCATTTTAAGGTAAAACTTCAAGTCCAAATTTAATTCCTATCTTATCAATTGGGTTTGACCATACTCCTTTTTTTAATTATATCTGAAAGACTAAAGGAGAGAATTATGGTTGATTCCCATCTTTTTAGAAAGATCCCATCAGTAGATAGGTTATTAAATCATGAAAAGATCAGATCCTTGGCCACTCTTTATCCCCAGTCCCTCATCTTAAAGGCAATACACAATGTATTGGAAGAGATCAGAGAGGGTATAAAGAGAGGATCAATTGATGGAGAAGATCTTGATCTACTTCGTATAATCTCTTCCATAAGAGATGAGACAGATAGGATTTCCAGGCCAAACCTTATCCCTGTGATAAATGCAACAGGAATAATAGTTCATACAAATCTGGGGAGATCCCTGCTCTCTGATGCTGTAGTCAAGGATTTTCACCTGATTGCCTCAAATTATAGTAACTTAGAGTTTGACCTCAAAGAGGGTAGAAGGGGAAGCAGATATGTGCATGTGGAAGAGATACTAAAGGAGCTTACCGGATCTGAAGCTGCAATGGTAGTTAATAACAACGCTGCAGCAGTATTGCTTTGCCTTGATACCTTTGCAAGAGGCAGAAAGGTAATAGTCTCAAGGGGGGAACTTATAGAGATTGGTGGTTCTTTCAGGATGCCTGAGGTCATGAAAAGGGGTGGGGCAGAGATGGTGGAGGTGGGAACCACCAATAAGACCCACCTTAAAGATTATGAGGAGGCCATAGATGAAGATACTTCCATGATTTTAAAGGTTCACAAGAGCAACTATGAGATTGTGGGATTCTCAGAGGAGGTATCCATAGAGGAGCTGGTGGAGCTGGGGAGGAGATATGGAAAGATAGTGATGGAGGATCTGGGAAGTGGATGCTTTGTGGATTTTTCAAAGTACGGGTTGATGAAGGAACCCCTGGTTCAAGAAAGTGTTAAGGCAGGGGTGGATATTATAACCTTTAGCGGTGATAAGCTATTGGGAGGCCCTCAGGCAGGGATAATACTTGGAAAGGGGGAGCTGATTGAATTATTGAGGAAGAATCAACTTGCCAGAGCCCTTAGGATTGATAAGCTCACACTCTTTGCTTTGGAAAGAACACTCAGACTATACAGGGATGAGGATATGGCCATTGAGAAGATTCCCACACTTAGAATGATATGTGAACCATATGAAAGGGTCAGAAAGAGGGCGATGAGACTGAAGAGAAGGATTGGTAAGCTAAATACCCCTAATTTCCAGGTCCGGATTGAGGATGTCTTCTCCAAGACCGGCGGTGGAGCCCTTCCTCTGATGGATATCCCAAGTGTATCCCTTTCCCTTTATCCTCAAAGACTTTCAGATACATATATGGAGGAGTGGTTGAGATCCTATGATCCTCCCATAATAGGAAGGGTGGAAGACAGAAGGGTGGTATTGGATATGAGAACCGTAAAAGACGCTCAACTTAATACCTTAAAAGACGCAATACAAAGACTTTCATTGAAGGAGATATAAGGATAGATACTATGGAGAGCATAATCAGAGAGGCATTGTCTGAAAGTATTAAGACAAAAGAGAGATTAATAGAGGAGTATGCTGATAAGATCATTGGGATATCTGAGAAGATTGCCATTTCAATAAAAAATGGAAATAAGTTGATGCTATGTGGAAATGGGGGAAGTGCGGCAGATTCCCAACATATTGCAGCTGAATTTGTAAACAGATTTCTTATAGAGAGAAGGCCTCTTCCTGCAATTGCTCTTACAACAGACAGTTCCATATTGACAAGTATTGGCAATGACTACTCCTTTGAGGATATCTTTTCAAAACAGGTAAGAGCCTTAGGGAAAAGCGGGGATATCCTAATAGGTATAAGCACAAGCGGAAGCTCAAGGAATGTGATCAATGCTGTTAAGGTTGCAAAAGAGATGGAGATATATACTGTGGCATTTAGTGGAGGGGAGGGAGGAGAGCTTTCAGAGGTATCAGATATGAGCTTTAATATCAGGGGTAAAAATACTGCCAGAATACAAGAAACCCATATATTCTTGGGGCATATTATATGTGAGCTGGTAGATAATATCCTATTTAAAGGAACAGGAAGATGAAGAAGATTAGGCCCTTAGATCTAAGAAATGTTAGGAGATATCCTCTCTCCGAGCGAAAGAGCAAGGTAGATATAAGTGATTTTTCTAAGAGCTGGAGTAAGGGAGGAAGTTTTAGGAAGTGGATAGAGACCCTTCCAAGGATATTGGCAGCCAGAGAGCTATTGGAAGTAAGAGATAGGATTATCAAGGCATATAGAGATAAAAGGCCAATAATATTGGGTATGGGTGCTCATCCTATAAAGGTTGGGCTTAGCCCAATTATCATAGATCTTATGGAAAGGGGAATAATTACTGCAATTGCCACAAACGGTGCCTCTATTGTGCACGATGCAGAGATTGCAATGATTGGAAAGACATCTGAAGATGTGGGAGAACAGCTTAGAGATGGAAGGTTTGGTCTTTCAGAAGAGACAGGCCACTTCTTAAATCAGGCTATAAGATGGGGAGCAGAAAGGGACATGGGGCTGGGGCAGGCAATAGGTAAAAGGATTGCTGAATCTGATTTTCCTTTTAAAGACCTTAGCATATTTTCAAATTCAGTAAGATTAAATATACCTATAACAGTCCATGTTGCCATTGGAACAGATATAATCCATATCCATCCCGAAGTAGATGGAGCTTCCATTGGAAAGTGCTCCCATAGAGATTTTTTAATATTTTCTAAACTTATTTCAGATCTGGATGGCGGAGTATTCATTAATCTGGGATCTGCCGTTATTATACCTGAGGTATTTTTAAAGGCGCTTAGCTTGGTAAGGAACTTAGGATATAGAGTTAAGGATATTACCACACTTACTATGGATTTCATAAGGCAATATAGGGCAATGCATAACGTGGTTTCAAGGCCCACCCTTGAAGGAGGCAAGGGCTATTATATTGTGGGGCATCATGAGATAATGTTTCCCCTATTATATGCATCTCTGATTGAGGCATTTGGGGAG
>CAYTXJ010000124.1:0-5818 GCA_964440775.1 uncultured Desulfobacteraceae bacterium
GCATGATGCCCTTTCCTATTATTATGAAAATCAGGAAGAATTGGATAGGAAAATAGAGGAAGATAGAGAGCTTATCAGCAAGTTAAAGAAACAGTTCCCTTCCAAGATGATTTAATGTCATGCCTAAGGTGAGGATATACACCAATGAGAGAGTGTAAATGTAGCTATAGCAGAGGGACTTAAAAGGAGAGGTATTGATTCCTTTTCTGCAAGGGATATGGGAACATTGGGGCTAACTGATGAAGAACAATTGCTATTTGCCAAGAAAAAAAAGGCTGCTATCTTTACTCATGATACCGATTTTCTCAAAATAGGTGCAAAATGGATTGATGAAGGAAGAACTCATTATGGAATAATTTATTGCCATCAGAAAGATTATACTGTAGGAGAATGTATCCGTAGACTTAAATTTTTGGCTACCGTATTGACCCAGGAAGATATGATTAATCATATTGAATTTTTGTAATAAATAAAGATAGTTCCCCACTGAATCCCTAAAAAGGGAAACTAATTTACCTAAGGGTGCAAGAGATACTTAAGAAATGTATACAAGGGATCATTTTCTGATACCTAAAAATCAAGGGCGGATTTTGGGATTGAGGTGTTTGTTGACATCTTTTATAGGATGTGATAAATAAGATTTAAATTTCTAAAAATTTTAGAAAGGAGGGTACTAAATGGCTGCTAATTATTTTGTTAATATTTTTCTTGATGAGGAAAAGCTTAAAAAACTTGAAGGGGCGGGTTTAGCTGATCAAGTTAAAGAAATTCAAGGTAAAAAGGCAATCCAGGTTGCTGCTAGCCAAAAGGATAAAAAAAAGCTTGAAAAGGCCTACAAAATAAATTTCGAAGGAGACCAAACTACCCTTCCTAAAGAAGGGGAAGATATGCTATTTGATATGATTATTGAAAACCAGACCTTAGATATAATGAAAGTATTCGTTACTAAGGCCTATAACCCATTAAAAGGTAAAGAATTAAGATCCCGTGTCTTTGGCAAATAAATCTGTTCTTGAAATTCCTGAACCATGCCCCGGTTAAAATCAGTAATGGGCACGGTTCAGGAATTTATTGAACTTATTGGTTTTTGGCCTTTCTAAAGAGGAGATTTTTTGGCACTGTCAATATTTTTGTGTAAATTTTTCTTCCAATTTTTTTAAGAAAGGAAGATTTTTTCCGAACTTTTCCTAAGAAAAATTAAAAGAGGAGTTATAGAAGATGAGAGCTTTGAAAAATTCAAGGCCTTCGCTCTGTTAAGTGTTTGAGGGCATTATTCCAATAGTCCATGTTATGAGTGGGCATTTAAAGTGGATGAGGATAAGGATTATGAATTTATCTGGATTTTTATAACAATTTTGGATAGATATTAAATTATGAAGATGCTTTATATCTGTAAGGTATGTGGTTATGAAAGTGTTAAGTGGTTTGGAAGATGCCCCCAGTGTCAGAGCTGGAATTCTTCTGAGCAGATAAGCTCCGATAGAATATCTCAAAAGACAAGGCATAGGGATATTGCCAAAGCTCAAAGGCTTTATGAGGTATCTTCTCTTTCAGATAAGAGGATAAGGACCCCCTTTTCAGAATTTGATAGAACCCTTGGAGGAGGGATTGTCCCAGGGTCTTTAGTTCTAATTGGTGGGGATCCTGGAATTGGAAAATCCACCCTATTGCTTCAGGTCTGTGGTTGTGTATCGGATAAGGATATTAAGACCCTCTATGTCTCAGGGGAAGAATCTCCTCAGCAGATAAAGTTAAGGGCTGAAAGGCTTAAGATAGATAGTAGAGAGCTCTACATTCTGAGTTCCACCACCATTGAAGAGATTGAAGAGAACATAGAGAGATTGTCTCCCCAATTGCTTATAATAGATTCAGTTCAGACGATGAGATCAGAGGCCCTGCCTTCAGCTCCAGGGAGTATCTCCCAGATAAGTGAGGTGACATCCAGGATACAGCGTATCTCTAAGGAAAGACATATATGCACATTTATAATAGGGCATGTTACAAAACATGGTGCCATTGCAGGGCCAAAGGCGCTTGAACACATGGTAGATACTGTGCTCTACTTTGAAGGAGACACCTATTATACCTATCGGATACTTAGGGCTGTAAAAAATAGGTTTGGCCCTTCAAATGAGATAGGGGTCTTTGAGATGAGTGGTAAGGGATTAAAGGAGGTGATCAACCCATCCAGTATATTTATTCATGAAAGGCGTCCTGGGGATTCGGGATCTTCAGTGATTCCATGTATGGAAGGCACAAGACCCATCCTAGTAGAGATACAATCTTTGGTTTCTCCCAACAGGGTAGGTATGCCGCGAAGGACCACCATTGGGCTTGATCCCAATAGGGCCTCCCTTTTAATAGCTATAATCTCAAAGAGGCTTGGAATTGATATGCACGATCACGATATATTTTTAAATGTGGTAGGGGGATTGAGGGTAGATGAGCCTGCCGCTGATCTTTCAGTAATTGCATCTCTGCTTTCCTCATTTATGGAAAGGGCAATCAGGGAGGGGCTTTCTCTTTTTGGAGAGGTGGGTCTGGCAGGAGAGGTGAGGGGGGTTGTGCATCCTGATTTAAGGATTAGAGAGGCTGAAAAATTGGGATTTAGAGAGATCATTCTTCCAAAGAGCAATCTTCAATCTATCTCTTTTAAAGGTAAGATTAACCTGATTGGGATTTCCCATATAAAGGAGATTGTTAAAAAGATATTTTGATATTTTTGACCTAAGTCAATGCTCTTTCCACCATATCTATATTATGGTTTTTATCAAAGTAAGGGGGCGTATAAGAATGAAATGTCCTGGTCAAGATTCAAGGTATTGGGGTAAAGATTCCATATTTGAAGAGAAGTGCCCTAAGTGTGGAAATAGTGTAGAGTTTTTTAAAGATGAGCCATACAGGATCTGTAAGAGATGTGGGCATAAGTTTTTTAACCCAAGACTTGATTTTGGATGTGCTGCATATTGTAAATTTGCAGAGCAGTGCTTAGGGAATCTTCCACCTGAGCTACTTTCTCAAAAGAGGGATCTTTTAAAGGAAAGGGTCGGTATTGAGATGAAAAGACATTTCCAGAGAGACTTCAAAAGGATCGGTCATGCAATTAAGGTTGCAAGATATGCAGAGGAGATTGCAAAGAAGGAGAAGGCCGATCTTCCTGTGGTGATAATAGCGGGATATCTCCATGATGTGGGACTCAGGGATTTCCCCCCAGACCTACATGAAGAAAAGGGGGGCGAAGTTGCTGAGGAGATATTAAGGAGCATAGGTGCTGATGATGAGCTGATAGATAAGGTTAAGAAGATAGTTTCAAGCCATCATAAGAGGCCAGATGATCATGATCTTGAAAGGCAGTGTGTATATGATGCAGATCTTATCGTAAGTCTGGGAGATGATTTTCAAAAGGGTAAGATAGACAGAGATCAACTTGAAAGAGCCATATCTGAAAGGTTCCTTACCCAGACAGGTAGGGAGCTTGCAAGATCCATACTAATTGAAGGAGAAAAATGAAGAATGAATATGATTTTTCTAAAGGGGAAAAGGGTAAATTTTACCATCCCAACGCTGAACTTTTTATTCCGATCTATTTAGATCGCGAAGTATTAAATGAACTCAAGAAGAATAATTTTTAATAGATCGTCTCAGCAGATCGGTCTATCCGCTGAAATAAGATATTGATTTTAAAAGATCTCAAATAGTCTCTGTTTAGTAGAATATTGGAAGTAGTGCTCTGATATGTAGTTTAGGGGCTTTTTAGCCTTTTGAAAGTTCTCTGAGAAGTCCCAGAAGAGCTCTTCAAGTTCAGTGTCTTTAATGGATTGATGCTCTGCTGCCAAGCGATAAAAACGGATTCCCTCCTTTTCATATTCTTCCGGGCTCAACCTCTGAATCCCAAACAGTGAAGGCCTCTTCTTTAGAGTATAGGGGTATCTGTAGTTTCTTTCCACATAGTCAGGGAAAAGACCCAGGATAAAGAGGCATAGATCTGCAATCCTCTTATATAGGGTAAACCGGTATTCTTCATCTACCACATCACAGAATGCACGAAGGCTTTGGATATCCATATTATTAAACCATATCCTTTTCCATATACCTTCTCTTATCTGGATCAGGATGGAGTAGCTTTCAACCTTTGTAAAGGAAGATAGCATATCTGCAAGATAAAAGAGATGGTCTTCGTCCTTTAAGAATTCAATCACCTCATCCGCATCAAATACAGGGATCTTCATATGAGGGGTCTTCTCTATGGTATATCCTGTCTCTGAAAAATCCCTCTTGGCCTTTTTAAGAAGGATCTCAAAGAAGAGATGGGGAGAGATCTTTAAAAATATTTCATCATCATATAGGACGGTTTGAACCACCTTTTCATCTGTGATAAATCTCTCTCTGAAGTCCTCATCTTCTTTTAAGATCTCCTTAAGCCTGTTTCTGTCAGATACCCCTGGAGCAGCGGTATCAATTAGAAAATCCAGATCCCTATCACTTAAACTGGATAATCTCTCTTTTAGTAATCTCATCTTTCCCTTCTCCATATATTAAAAATTAGATCCATAAAATATTCTATCCATAGAGTCCGCATTTTCAAACCGTTTTTTAAAAAGGTTATGGGCATAAAACCCCTTGACACCTAATTAAAGTTAAATAAAATTTAACAAAAATATCTAAATTTAATCTATATTTGTCATTTTTGAAGAATTAAAAGAGAGGGGATAGAGAAGATGAAGGTATTGATCACTGGAAGGCTTCCAGAAGATATCTTAGAAGATATAAAAAGAGAGCATGAGGTGGAATATAACGATAGGGATCTTCCCATGCCAAGGGATCTTATACTGGAAAAGGTGGTGGATAAAGATGGAATCCTCAGTATGATCACAGATAGGATTGATAAGGAGCTTATGGATAGGGCACCGAATCTAAAGATAATTGCCAATTTTGGTGTGGGATTTAACAATATAGATGTGGAATATGCAACAGAAAAGGGAATAATGGTAACTAATACCCCTGGGGTGCTAACTGATTCCACCGCAGATATCGCAATGGCACTTATGCTTTCGGTATGTAGAAGAATAATTGAAGGAGACAGGATGACACGGGAAGGACGATTCAGATTCTGGGCGCCCATGCATTTCTTGGGAAGGGAGATGAGTGGGAAGACCCTTGGAATTGTTGGGCTTGGAAGGATAGGGATGGCTGTTTCAAAGAGGGCTAAAGGATTTGATATGCAGATCTTCTATTTTAAAAGGAAGAGGCTTTCAAAGGAAGAGGAAGCGAAGTTAAGTGTAAGATACCTTCCACTTGATGAGCTCTTAAGAAGTTCAGACTTTGTATCATTACATGTGCCTTTAACTTCCGAGACATATCATCTGATCGGGGAGAGGGAGCTATCCCTTATGAAACCTACATCCTATCTTATAAATACTGCACGGGGGCCTGTGGTGGATGAAAAGGCACTTATCAAGGCATTAAAAGAAGGAAGGATAGCAGGGGCCGGGCTTGATGTATATGAAAATGAGCCAGAGGTTCCTGATGAACTTAAAGAGATGCACAACGTGGTCCTGCTTCCCCATATAGGAAGTGCTACAGAGGAGACCCGCTACAGGATGGCAGAGATGGCCGCCAGAAATCTTTTAAGCGCACTCAGAGGAGAGATCCCCCCTAATTGTCTAAATAAGGTGTAGTAACTGCGAGGGTCTTGTAAAGACCCGAAGCAAACTCATTCATTAAACTGGTATCATGTGTGGAAACATTTTATAGATGGTATGGACCCCAGTAACATTTTCCTGCGATATACCTCCACATTTCTTAAGCCAAATGAGAT
>CAYTXJ010000125.1:0-5780 GCA_964440775.1 uncultured Desulfobacteraceae bacterium
TAAGGAGGGTTACTGTATATTATGACAGAAAAGGTGGTTGTAAGGTTTGCGCCCAGCCCCACCGGCTATCTTCATATTGGAGGTGCAAGGACAGCCATATTTAACTGGCTCTTTGCAAGAAAGATGGGGGGTAAGTTTATCCTTAGAATTGAAGACACAGATTATGAAAGATCCACAGAGGAATCCATAAGGGAGATAATAGGGGGGCTTAAGTGGCTTGGGATTGACTGGGATGAAGGCCCCTATTTTCAATCAGAGCATATAGAAGAACACATTGAGGCTGCAAAGAGGTTGTTGGAAAGTGGCCATGCATATAAGTGTTTCTGCACCAAAGAGGAGCTTGAAAGGAAGAGAAAGGAGGCCATAGAACAGAGACGCACTTTGCTATATGATGGGGCATGTAGAAGGCTTACAGAGGATCAGATCAGGGAAAGGGAGGAAAAGGGCATCCCTTATACCATCAGATTAAAGGTTCCAAGGGACGGAGGAAGTGTGGTATTTGAAGATATTGTATATGGTCATATCGAAAAGAGGCATGATGACATTGAAGACTTTGTGATAGTTAGATCCAATGGAAAACCCCTCTATGTGCTTTCAAATGCGGTGGATGATATAAGGGATGGAATCACCCATGTAATTCGTGGTCAAGACGGTCTTGCAAATACCCCAAAGCAGATCCTGATATACAGGGCCTTAGGTGCACCCATTCCCAGATTTGCCCACATGCCCCTTACCTTAGATCCAAAAAAGGCCAAGATATCCAAAAGGAGGCATGGTGAGGTTGTATCCGTTCGCTTTTACAGGGAACATGGATTTTTGCCGTGGGCGATGGTAAATTTTTTGGTGCTTTTGGGCTGGTCAACCCCTGACTCAAAGCAGATATTTTCAAAAGAAGAGCTCATTGAGGCCTTTTCCTTGGAGGGGATCTCCAGGGCAAATGCCATATTTGATATCAGAAAGGATGATCCCAAATTTTTCACTGATCCAAAGGCCATAAGCATAAATGCACACTATATAAGAAACATGCCTGTAGATGAGCTTATAGTATATGTAAAAGAGGAGCTCAAAAGGGAAGGGCTATGGGATGATTCATATGATAGGGAAAAGAGGGAGTGGTTTTTAAAGACTGTGGATCTTATTAGATCCAGATTCCATACACTTAAGGATTTTGTAACAAGAGGAAGGGCATATTTTTCAGATGATTTTACAATTGAAAAAGATGCACTTAAAAAGAATCTACTCAGATATCCAGAGCTAAAGGAGTGGCTTCCAGAGCTTGCTGAGAGGCTTGAAAGACTTTCTGATTTCAGTGAAAGATCTGTTGAAGATGTTATAAGGGCTATGGCAGGGGAGCTTGGTGTAAAAGTGGGTGTGCTTACCAATGGCATAAGGGCAGTGCTTACTGGTCAGAGGGCAGGCCCTGGGCTGTTTGAGATTATGGCACTTCTTGGAAGGGGAAAGGTGGTAGATAGGCTGAGGAATACAAGGCATATATTTGGTGGGAATTAAGGCATGAAAGGGACAATTCTTTCAGAGCAGGGAATGAGAAGGTCAATGGAAGATACCTATTTTTTGGATCTAAATTTTCAAGACAGGGGTTGGGTATTTGGAGGGGTATATGATGGACATGGTGGAAGATTTGCATCCCAGTTTGCCAAGCTTTACATGCACCACTATTTTATGGAAGAGCTAAATATGGGCCTTGAACCAGAAGAGGCCTTTAAAGCTGCATATGAGAGGATGTCAAGTGAGATAAAGAATCAGCAATCTGGAACCACTGCAGTAAATTTCTTTATAAGGGATGGCATTATCTATTGTGCAAATGCAGGAGATGCAAGGGCAATAGTTATTAAAAGTGATGGGCATATTCAATTAAGCGTAGACCATAGAGTAGAAAATCCTGAAGAGAGAAAGAGAATCATCAAGATGGGAGGGGTGATACAATATCCATATGTGGTAAAGGGTCTAAGAGGGCTTATGCCCACAAGGGCAATAGGAGATGACTATTTTCGCTCTGTTGGGATTATCTCCACCCCCTCAACCAATCGCTATGCTATTAAAGATGATGATATAATGCTTATTGCCGCATCAGATGGACTTTTTGATATTATGGAAAACCTTGAAGTTGAAGATCTGGCAAGGAGATTCCCAGATCTGGATAGATTTATAGAGGAGCTATCAAAAGAGGCCCTATCCCATAGATTGGCAACTGATAATATCACTGTAATTGCACTATCATTTAAGGATTAGGCATATTTTTATTAACATGAGAGCTTTGAATTTTTCAAAGCTCTCTTAATATATCTTGATTATCTCATCCCTTGGAAAGGCATCTATCTTCTTCTTGTTTCCGTCTCTATCTTTTATATAGAGGATACCCTTTCCCCTATTTAAGACCCTACCTATGGCCCTCGCTTCTATAGATCTATCAGCCAATTCCTTTAGTATCTTTTGAGAGTCTTCTTTTGTTGCAGATATCAAAAAGGCACCAGAGGAGATAAGCCCAAGGGGATCTATATCAAATATCTCACAGAAGCTCAGGGTTTCACTATAGATAGGTATCTTTTCTATCTCTACTAATATGTCCACCTTTGAAGATAGGGCAATCTCATAGAGTGCATTTATGATACCCCCCTCTGTTATATCATGCATGGAATGAGGTCTGGCTATCTGTCTTACAAAAAGTGCCTCTTCCACAATGCTTATTCCAGGAGTAAAGATAAAATCTGTTGCTCTTTTAATAATCGCTTCATCTATCTTGTGTGCCCTTAGAATATCTGGTCTTTCCCTTGCAATTATTGCAGTTCCTTCAATGCTTATGTCTTTTACAAGGATTATCCAATCTCCTGGCATGGCCCCACCTGTTGGAACTATATCCTCCCTCTTTCCCACACCCATCATGTTTCCAATAACAATGGGGCTTTCTATACCTGCAGTAATTTCGGTATGTCCTCCCACAAGCTCTATTTCCAATTCATTGCAGGCCCTGTGGATATATGAGAATATGCTTTCAAGTATAGCTTCATTGGCATCTCTTTCTGGGATAAGTATGGATACGGTAAACCATCTGGGTCTGATCCCAGTTACTGCTATATCATTTGCATTTATTATGACTGAATAATAGCCTATGAGATCTGAGGCAAGGGTTATGGGATCTGTTGAAATGGCAATGCAGCTTCCATTTAGATCTATTATCGCACAGTCCTCTCCAATTTTGGGCCCAATTAGGAGCCCTTTTGAGCTGGCCAAAGAATATCTCTTAAGCATCCTCTCCAGTATATCCAATGGGAGTTTGCCTGTTAAAAGCCTCTTCATCTCCTCCTCCTGAGTTAAAAAATAAAATTATATCTTTAAGTGAGATTCTATGTTTGTTAATATATTAAAAAAAGATATTAAGGCAAAGACCCTTATTGTGCATGTAAAGAATGATCAGTGGTTGAGATACAAGATGGCAGAAAAGAGTGCCAGTATGATAAAAGGGGCAAAGTTGGTCGGTTTTGAAAGCCCATTAGCCCATTATGCCGTATTTAGGGCTCCCAATATGGTTATGATTGAGGTGATAGATTTTTTAAGGAGTCTTGATTAGCCATAAGCCATGAAGGTTATGACATTTAATTTAAGGTTTGAAAATCCTGAAGATGGTCCAAATTCTTGGCATAGGAGGAAAGGGCTTGTGCTTGGTATGATTGAAAGATATAGGCCAGAGATTTTGGGAACCCAGGAGGGAAGGTGGAATCAGCTCTGTTATCTCAGGGATAACTTAGTGGACTATCTCCTTTTAGTATCTTCAGAGAGGGTTATAGATAATACATGCCAATATCCATCGCTCTTTATTCTGAAAGACAGATTGGATCTCATTGATTATGGGGAGTTTTGGCTTTCCAAGACTCCCCATAAACACAGAAGCAAAGACTGGGATAGCGCATATCCCCGAATGTTTAGCTTTGCCTTACTTGAAGATAGAGATACACAATTAAGATTCTGGGCATCGGTTACTCATCTGGACCATATAGGTAAGAGGGCAAGAGAAGAGCAGATAAAGATGATAATAAGATGGGCTGAAGAGAGGGAAGGGCCAATAGTTCTTATGGGAGATTTTAATGATCTTCCAGGATCTTCCATATATCAGCTATTGATGGATGCAGGATTTAGGGATACCTGGGTGGAAGGGGGTGGAGCTGAGGGAGAGAGGAGCTTTACCCATCACGATTTCAGCGGAAATCCTGCCACCGGAAGGATTGATTGGATATGCATCAGGGGGGATGTTAAAATTAGGGATATAGAGATAATAAGAGATTCCATAGATGGAAGATATCCATCTGACCATTTCCCTTATATGGTGTCATTTACCTTTTTAGATGATTCTTTTGGGGGATATAGGTATGCACAATGATGATTATCCCATAAAGATAGAGGTGATTGGCTACTCTGGATATAGACTAAATGAAAGGCCACTCTGTATTTATTTCCAACACAGAAGGATAATGGTAAAGACTCTGATTGACAGGTGGTATGGTCAAGAGAGCGACTACTTCAAGGTGCTATGTGAGGACGGGAATGTGTATCTTTTAAAATGGAACAGATATTATGATATATGGTTTTTACTAAAAAAGATTGAAAGAGACTGGAATCTACATTAGCCCTCTTCTTTAGTCCAGATGTAAGGTATGGGACGATGATCCAGATTGTTCTGATTGGGATGTAGATATTCACTTTTAAGCCTGAGCCAGCGGGGGGCAGAGCGGACCTTGCGGAGTTTTCCTGAGGGGGGAGGAAGAGAATGTGGGGTGTGTTCATAGATGGCTTCACAGACACCAATATAGTAGTCATTTACGGGATATAGATATATCTTTTTAAGATAGTCAGGTTCCATGTTTTCCTTTTCAGAGATGGTGGAGATCTCTCTGTCTGTGAGCCTTACAAGATAGAATTTTGTAACTCCTCTTTCCCAATATTTTATAAGCGATCTTGACTCTGCACTTGATACATACACGGTGGATATAAAGCCCATCTTTCTGAGCAGTTGGGCTGCAATCAGACCCGCTGTTCTTCTTCCTCCAACACTATGATGGCATCCGTAGTATTCAAATAGCTTGTTTTGAAGTATCCTTGCATCTTTGTCACCATTTTCATAGAGATTGTGCTGTATATATCTTAGGTGCTTTGCCAGATCCTGTGCCGCTTCTGCGATGGGCCAGTCAATCTTTACATGGAAATGAGTTAAGGCATATCGGTTTTTTTTCCTGACTGTGGGATCCTGCTGTATAAGTAAGGCATAGTCTATGTTTAACATGCTCTCTAAGAGATCAAAGAAGTAGGGCTTTTCAAAATACTTCATGCTGTTATTAAATCGCTTATATAGTCTAAAGTCGGCTAAGTGGACGATATTCTTTTTTAT
This sequence comes from uncultured Desulfobacteraceae bacterium, assembly GCA_964440775.1. GTDB lineage: Bacteria > Desulfobacterota > DSM-4660 > Desulfatiglandales > JALVMZ01 > CAYTXJ01. Next base: position 5,399 of record CAYTXJ010000125.1, read on the forward strand.
AAGCTTATTTTCAGGGAAGAACCTTATATAGTTTTTAAGCTCTGGACTGATGGTTCCTTCACAAAATATGATCAGAAATGTATTAAATAGGGCAGATTCTCTTTCCATCTTTTTGGAGGCAGGCTTTAGCTCACTTCTATCTATGAAACTATATTCTTCACCCTTTTGAAGATGATTGTTAAATGAATCCAATAAGGCTATCTTGATAAGCTTAAGCTCCAGGCTGTCTCTCAATATCTCATAGAGTGAACGTCTGAGTTTTTCAAAATAGGTCAACTGTTCCCTATACTTCCACATTTTATATTTCCTTTGTAAGCTCCTTTAAACCTTGAGACCTTTGCATAACCCCTTTTTACACTGGGGGTTACACCCCCCTCCGGGT
>CAYTXJ010000126.1:0-5643 GCA_964440775.1 uncultured Desulfobacteraceae bacterium
GTCTCCACAAACCAATGGCTATCTCTTGCCATATGGTTTCCCCCCTAAAATCCCAAAACTTCATTAATCAGCACCACACTTATATCAGTAAGCAGAGGTTTCCTATGAAGGATCGTGGTAATCCGGCATATACGCTGAGGAGAGTTGCAATCAGTGCATATTCCTGTTTCAGCACAAGGGGTCTTCATATTCAGACTCTTTGCCCTCATGGGAGCTGCCACCTCTTTCACCCTCTGTATGGCACTTGGTAGATCAGGCCTCAATTTATTTACTCCTGCCACAATCACCACCTTCTTTGGGCCAAATACCATTGCGGATACCCTGTTCCCAATTCCATCCACGTTTACAATCTCACCTGTAAGGGATATGGCATTGGCACTACAGATAAAGCATTCCGCCCTTCCCTGCTCCAATCTGATATTTAGATCTTGCTCTTTTGTAAGCCCCTTTTGCCAGTGATCATGGATTACCTTTCCCATCTTTTTAAGCTCCTCAACCAGCCCTATATCACGCACTGTATCAGATCCACCTATACCAAAGCTATTATAATTTGAGACCATATCGATTATCATCTCCCTGGCAGATCTGCTATCAGGCACAAAGTATGGATCAAAGCCATTTTTTTTAAGTGAGTTAATGCACCTTTCTGCCATCTTCTCACTTAGCCACTTTTCATATTCCTCTCTCATAAGACACCTCCTTCCTTAGACTCTGCCCTTATCTTTATAAGCTCTGCCACTATACTTATAGCAATCTCTTCAGGAGTCTCTGCCCCAATAGAAAGCCCAATGGGGCAATGAACCCTTTGAAGATCCTCTCTTGTATAACCTTCATCCATCAATGCCCTGTATATCGTATCCCTCTTTCTCTTGCTTCCGATCATTCCTATATATAAGGCATTGGTTCTGAGTGCCTGTGATAATACGGTCTTATCACATAGATGGCCCCTTGTTACTATTACAAGATAGGAATCTGAATTAATGGAAAGTCTATTTAAGACCTCTTCAAATGGAATGCAATGAAGTTCAGAGGCCTCAGGGAATCGCTCACTGTTTACAAACTCATCTCTATCATCCACAACTACCACCCTAAATCCGACTAAGGACGCAATATGAGATATGTGAAGGGATATATGTCCACCCCCAAATAGAAAGAGGGTGGGAATGGAGACAATAGGCTCAATGAAATAGTTCATATTCCCAAGATTAACTATCTTTGAAGAAGTGATATGGAGTAACTGGGTTATCTGCTCAGAAGGGATCTCTTCATATCTTCCAATAATCTCTCTATCTTGGGTTATCAAAAATTTATTGCTCTCTCCTCTCTTCCAGCTCTTCTGATCTAAACAGGTAGCCAACCCCCCCCTTTTACCAAGGCCATATAGCTCCAAAATCTTATCAATAATCTCTCTTAAGACCCTATCCTTTGGATTGAAGGGTTCTAAAAAGATCTCCACATCTCCACCACATATCATATCAAGACCTGCCACATCTTTGCCTTTAAGATAAAAGTCTATATTTTGTGGCTTCTGTCTTTCAATAACTCCTTTGGCCTTTTGTATAATCTCTGCCTCAAGTCTTCCCCCACCAATGCTTCCAAAGATATCTCCATTTTCAAATATGACAATTTTTGTCCCTTCACTGCGTGGAGATGAGCCACTTTTCCTTACAATTGTGCCAATCGCTCCCCTTAGCCCTGAAACCAGTGCCTCTTTTATCTTATTAAAGATCTTCTCCATCTATGGGATATATCTCCTCCTCTTTAATAGATCCTGCAATTAATATATGCTCCTTTCCAATATTGGATCTAATATATTTAAAAAAGGAGTCTTCTCCTCTGAAGATATCCAGCTTATTTAGAAATACCACCTTTTGGGAATCTATAGGAGCACCCTTAAACAATCCATCTGGATGCAATATCAGTCTACAAAGCGAATCAGCCCCTATATGGTCATCATCTTTTAAGGAGGTAATCTCTTTAAATCGCTCCTTCCTAAATACCACCCCATCTTTCACCCTCTTTCCAACTGCATCCAGCCCTATTAGGCCAATTACAGTGGTTACGGTCTTTGGAATAACAGGTTCAAAATTTTCGGGTGCCTTTATGGGATATCCCTTTGCCCCATCTGCCTCTATCAAGATGATATCTGAAATAGCTTTTAAAAATAGTTGATCCAGTTCATCCTCAGATATCCCCTTTAATTTTCCGTCTGAAAGGACTCTTTCAGCAATAAAGGGTAATCTTCTGTTTTGAAGAGCGTTAAATAACTCCTCTTTCCATCCCTCTTCATTCTGTAACACCACTTTGGCATAGCCCTCTACCTGATGCTTCCATACCTTTGTGGTAGTTGAAACTATTACCTTCTTATCACTTTTTCTAAATTCCCTTGAAAGGTAAGATAAGAGCGAGCTCTTACCCCCTGCCCCCACAATTGCGATATGAGCTCTGTTTCCATATCCGATTAATTTTAAAAGATTCATACCTCAGGCCTTTCTGAGTATCCTTTTGTCTCCTATTCTCACTGTAACATGGGTATTATCAAAGTATTCTGCAAGGGGGATGGTAAACTTTCTGGATGCTCCGGTCATCTCCTTAAATTTCTGGGTGCTGATCTCTCCGTTTTTCTTTAAAAACTGAACCAGCCTCTCTTTTAGATCTTCAATAGCTAATCTGTGAAAGCATAGCTCCTCTTTTACCCTTATAAGCATCCCATCCTTTATCAAAAGGTCAAGGATCTCCTTTGCATGCTGATCCCTGAACTGATTCATTATCTCTTTAAGTGTAGGGGGTTGAAGCCCCGCCTTTTTATAGGTATTTTCAATTTCATCCCTGAGTTTCTTGAGCTTTTCTCCAAGCCTTACCTGGTGCGAACTTAAACGCACTAAATCCCTTTCCTGGGAAATTTCACCTTGATCTGTAAGCCTACCAATTATCACTGAAAACAGCTTAGGAAAGTCTGATCCTATTGTTTTGGATCGTAACTCCTCCTTTGCCATTCCCCATTTAAGGGGATATTTATTGTGGTACTTATACAGGGTATCCAAGATCTGCTTCCTTGCCTTTTCAAAGATATCCATATGCACAAACTGGTTATTTTCACTATCCAAAGAGATGAGTCTATTTTCAGCTTCAAGCCTTTCACATACCCTTCTTATCTCCTCTACAGGAGAATTTGTAAGAACAGGGAGATCTGATAAAGCTCCCCCCTCAAATCCTCCAATCTTTACATGTTGTAGGATCACGTCTTTTAGGTCTCCCCTATCTAATATCTCAAGATCTCTTACCAGGGGCTTAAGTCTCCTCCTCCTTCTCTTTGATATGGGGTTTAATATTTTGCCACCCCCTATGGTTCTAACAGGTGAAAATGTCCTCAATACAAATCTGTCCTTGGCAAGAAGGGCAGTTGGTTGATCTAAGCGGATCTGGGCATAGCACCAATCCCCCTGTCTTAGCTCCTTTCTATCCAGAAGTGCCACCTTTGATATTATCTCAGCGGTGCCGGCATGGAATCTTACCATATCCATGTGACGGAGGGGTCTGGGTGCAGATGGAAGCAGTTCCAGATAGACATTCATGGTATCAGATACCTTAAGGGAATCCCTTTGTGCCACAATGTCCCCCCTCTTTAATTCCACCTTTTCCACTCCCTGAAGATTTAGGGCTGTTCTAAAGCCTGCCAGGGCCTTTTGAGAATCCCTTCCGTGTATCTGTATCCCCCTTATCTTTGCCAGGATATCCTTGGGATAAATGGATACCTCATCACCAACAGAGATCTTTCCAGATATGGCAGTCCCTGTTACAATGGTTCCAAACCCCCTCTTTATAAATACCCTGTCTATGGGAAGCCTAAAGAATATGCCTTTATCCTTTTCAGGAAGATCCTTAATCAACTCTGATAACACGCTCTTTAATCTATCAATACCTTTTCCTGTAACTGAAGAGACCTCAATAATGGGGGCATCCCTAAGTGTGGTTCCTGAGATAAACTCCTTTACATCTTCTCTTACAAGCTCCAAAAGCTCCTCATCCACCATATCTATCTTTGTAATAACCACAATACCGTTTCTGATTCCCAGAAGTTCACATATCTCCATATGCTCACGTGTCTGTGGCATCACCCCTTCATCTGCTGCAATTACAAGCATAACAAGGTCAATCCCGCTTGCACCTGCAACCATATTCTTTACAAAGCGCTCATGTCCTGGCACATCCACTATCCCTAAGATATCACCACCTGGGAGTTCAAGATGAGCAAATCCAAGATCTATGGTTATCCCTCGCTCCTTCTCCTCTTTTAATCTGTCTGTATCAATTCCTGTTAATGCCTTAATAAGGGCTGTCTTTCCGTGATCTATATGACCTGCAGTTCCAAGCACAAAGTGTTTCATAGTAAAACCCATAGAGCCTCTATTTTTTAGCTATACAATATACAGAAAATTACCTAATATCAAGAAAACAAACCTTCCGATTTAAGACTATGAAGAGAGCTTTGAATTTTTCAAAGCTCTCATAAAAAGCTGTAGTTTTGGATTATTTTAAGTTAATTTTGGGGTCTGGTCTCCGACCCAGAGGGTCATCCGACCCGGAGGGGGGTGTAACCCCCAGTGTAATTAGGGGTTATTAAAAGCTTTCCATGGTATCCATAAATATCGGTGTAAGTAGCTGTCTTTTGGGAAACAGGGTAAGGTATGATGGAAGGGAAAGGAAGGATACATTTATAAGATATATCCTTTCAAAACATGCCACTCTGATATCCATCTGTCCTGAAACAGAGATGGGATTAAGTGTTCCAAGACCTCCCCTTAATCTGATAAGGAAAGGAGATACCATTAGGTTAATAAGCACAGAGGATAGAAGAGACTATGCCCCTCTGTTAAAGCGCTGGGCTAAAAAGAGGATAAGAGGGCTAAAGAGATTATCCATTGATGGATTCATATTTAAGTGTAGATCCCCAAGCTGTGGTCTTGGAGATGCAAAGATATATATAGATAAGGGCAGAAAGACTGTCAGGGGAAATGGTCTATTTGTAGATATGGTATTAAAGGCATTTCCCTTAGTTCCTATTGAAAGTGATGAAAGGCTCTATGATCCTGCAATAAGGGAGAGTTTCTTTGAAAAAATTTTGCTTCTTAAAAGATGGAGAGATACTCTCAATAAGAGCGAAGGATTAGAAAATATCCTTAAATTTCATAGAGAAAACAGATTGATCATAAGGAGTAAGAGCAAAAAGATATATGAATCCCTTGAAAGACTTATATCTGAAATAGAAGATCTTCCTGAAGATAGGGCAATCCTTGAATATCAGTCCTATCTTTTGGATGCCCTTAGATTTAGGGTATCTAAAAGAAAGAGACTTGGTGTTATTAGATCCATATTTAAAAAGATGGGAACCCTTATTAAAGAGAGTGAAAGGGCCTATATAGAGGAGTTAATAGCTCTATATATAAAGGATCAGATACCGTTTCCTGCCCTGATTACCCCCCTTAGGTATCTATTAATCAGATATCAGCTCAAAGACCATCTCCTGGATAATTTCTTCAATCCCACCAATTATCTTTACTGATGGGAATGTCCGTCCAATTGTCTAAAAAATTTAATTTTGTAAAGATTAAGTTTATTTTTTAACTACACAAAATGAAGGTG
>CAYTXJ010000127.1:0-5475 GCA_964440775.1 uncultured Desulfobacteraceae bacterium
TCAATTTCACCACCATACAGTTTAAAATGGTCGATATTATATAGACAGTTACTACCAATTCCCGTGCCAGGTGAAGTTATACCGTTATCGTTAATGAAATCTTCAATGTCATAGTAAAAGAGCGCTGACCTCAAGCTTACCGGTTTAAGGTCCTTTATAATCCCAATCTCATATTCCCAGGCCGATTCTGGATCTAAGGAAGGATTATCAGGGGAGGCGCACCGCGCCCACCAGTAATAGTCTCAAGGGCAAGGAAGCCTATATGAACGGCTTACCGCTGCATAAAGGGCTGTGTTTGGTGTTGCCTGGAAATCCAGCTTAAGACTTGGATATATACCAGATTCATCCTGTTTTTTACCTCCTGTGGGCCACCCAGCTCCAAACTGGGAATAATAGGTGTCCATATCTATCTTGTAATACCTCACCCCAGGTGTGAGAGTCCAGACATCCCCAAGGCGGATGATGTCCTGTAAATACGCTGACTTAACCAGATATATCCTGGGGTTTTTATCGGGCCATCCAAGTTCTTGATACTCAAATCCCAGAGTTAAACTATGTCTCGAAAGAAAATCGAATTTGATATCCTGATATTCGCAAATTATACCCTTTGTTCTATCATCAACAAAAAAGTCTTTTCTAAAACTTTTACCCCTCCACATGCTGATCCATCGTCTACCTTCAGTCCAAAAACCATGTAATTTGATATTCCCTGGGCCTAATGGCAGGTGGAGAATTCCGTCTAAATATGTGGTATGTTTTTCCCAGTGGGGATTATTTTGAGGTAACTGACCAGTGGGAGGAAGATGCCTTAGCTGATCAGCACCTGGAATAAAAACAGGGTAGCCCGGATCATAGTCCGCTCTACTTGGGTCATTTATGACAGGGAAGCCATAATCTACATCCGAGTATTTAACCCCAAGATTAAAGGTGGCTTCATGGGGCAAGAAAAAAGTAAGATGTCCATTGAGATTATAGGTATCTTGATAATTGTTTCTAAGGTATCCATCAGTTTCTCCCTTACCGGCTGAAAAATGGTAACCTATTAAATTATAAAGCCCGCCATTTATAGAAACTGAACCATTATAAGTATCATACTTACCATATCCTCCCTTAAAACTTATATCTGGCTTGATCTTTCTGGTCTTCTTTCCCTTTTTAGTAATAATGTTAATCACGCCTCCTATGGCAAATGGATGAAGTACTGAATGTCCTCCACGGATAATCTCAATACGGTCAATGTCATCCATGTTCAATGTGGACCAGTCTACAATGTACCTCCCATAATGCCCTGTATGATTGATCCTGCGGCCATCAATCTCTATAACCATCCGTCCCTCATTAAGGCCTCGAATGGATACCTCATCACCCGGGCTTGCCATAAGGGGATTGGTTCGCTGAACGTCGATCCCGCCTATTTCAGTTAAGACATCAGTCAGGGTGCGCACCTCACCCGGCTTCTTGAATTCATCCATCCGGATGATCGTCTTCTCAGGGGTAATCTCAACCCCAGGCTGTGGTGCTATAACGACCATTTCCGGCAATTTGACGAGCTCTTTTTCTTTCTTCTCCCCTTTTTCCCCTGCTGATCCAGGGTCAGGACAAGTGATAATAAATACTGCTAAACAAATTAGAATCCATTTCAAAATTTTCATTTCCAAATCACCTCCTTATCTGTAGAAATTTTTAAACGCTCTTTTGCCTCTTACCTCCTTCCAAAATAAAAAGCCAAGAAGACCTTGCCAAAATCTCTTTTTGTCAAAGCCTTCTTGGCTTTTTTGTTACGCTGGGCCTTAAGATCTAAGGCAATTTAATCATTTCATAATAATAAAAGAGAGCTTTCCATCACCCCTTTTTACACTACAGCTTTCTTCTGAGAGCTTTAAAAAATTCAGAGCTCTCAGCAAAGGACTTCTTGTCCGCCTTAATGCTTTCTAAATCTTTTTTCTCCTTCCTAAAGCATTTTTTATCTTTTATCACCCTAAAAATAGTCTGTCAAGGGAATATAATTAAAAAGAGGGATATAGATTTGGGAAGATGGATAAGTTACTTTAAAAGATACAATTTTATTCTGTTGTATTTATTTGAATAAATAGATTGAGATGACATATAGATGTATGGAACCGGGAAAAGAGACTTTTTTGTTTTAAATTTTTATGATATGAAGGCCCTATGCCGGTCTTACCTGAGTTAAAGAGCCTACTCTTTTTGACCTCAATCTTTTTGTTAAACTTTATGTCAAGGATTATCTTTGGCCCTCTTATGCCCACAATAGAGACTGATTTTGGAATTGATCATGCCTATGCTGGCTCATTTTTCTTAATAATCTCTTTAGGATATTTCATCTCTCTTATAGGCTCTGGCTTTATATCCTGCAGAATTTCCCATCGAAACACCATAATCATTTCAGCCATAGGAGTTGGAGGGGTTCTGATGGGAATCTCCTTGAGTAATAATCTATGGCAGATCTGCCTCTCTCTTCTATTTTTAGGGCTTGCAGCAGGACTTTATCTTCCCTCAGGTATTGCCACCCTTACAGAGCTTGTAAGTCACGAACATTGGGGAAAGGCCATAGCTGTTCATGAACTTGCTCCCAATATAAGCTTTGTCATCACACCATTAGTGGCTGAAATCCTGTTGAGATATCTTCCCTGGAAAGGGGTATTGATGGTAATAGGAGGAATATCCATATTAGCTGGGATACTTTTTGCTTTGACTGGAAGGGGGGGACGCTTTTATGGAGAAGCTCCAAATCTCCTGCTATTAAAAGATCTTTTTACTATGCCTGTGTTTTGGATAATGGTTATCCTTTTTAGCTTAGGTATAAGTGGCTCTCTGGGTATATATACCATGCTTCCCCTCTTTCTGGTAGTTGAACATGGCATGGATCGCAGCTGGGCCAATACCCTGATAGCACTATCCAGAATCTCTGGAATAATTATGAGCCTATTGTCAGGATTTATTAATGACCGCTTTGGGCCAAAGAGGACATTGATAGGAGTATTTTTGATTACAGGATGTTTTTCTATTCTTCTTGGTATTATAAGTGGAAGATGGGTACCTTTTTTCGTATTTCTTCAACCCCTTTTTGCAGTATGTTTTTTCCCCCCTGGATTTGCGGCCTTATCCTCTCTTACACCACCAAGTTCACGCAATGTGGCAGTATCTCTCACGGTTCCAGCTGCCTTTGTTATTGGAGGAGGGGCTGTGCCTGCATGGATAGGCCTTTCAGGAGATCTCCTCTCCTTTAGTTTTGGAATTTTTTCTGTAGGGATTATGATTCTTTCTGGTGTGCTATTTGCCTATCATATTAAATTGGGAAGGTTGAAATGATAGAAATTCACCTGTTATAAGGATGAATACTAATTTTTAGTGAGGGGGTTTAGAAAATGGAAAAAACTTTAAGGGAAAGGATAAGGATGTTTAAAAGGGGGCATATTCACAAGCGATCCATTGAGCTTAATAGCTACCCCGTAGATGATGGAATCATCTTAGAAGGCATCTTATATGATGAGCGATTTGTAGATATATATGATATAGATGGAAGTATTAAAAATAAGGGCCCGGTTCATCATATATCCGCACTTATCTTAATAAGGGGTATGCCTCCTGTAATAGAGGATGCAGAGGCAGAGTTTTTACACTATCCTCACGAGTTATGTCCCCAGGCAAGGGAAGGTATGAAATCCTTAGTTGGGCTTGAGATAAGGAGTGGGTTTGGGGAAAAGGTTCACAAGATCATAGGTGGAAAGAAAGGCTGTGCCCATCTTTCACACCTTATAATAGTTATGGGCCATGTGGCGATGCATGGACTGTGGACAAGTCTATTGAGGGAGAGGCCTTCCATACCCTCATCTCTTGAGGATATTAAGGCCCTTGATTATCTGATAGATAGCTGTTTTTTGTGGAAAGAGGATGGCCCCTTTTTAAAGAGGCTTAGATCCTTAGTGGAAGATGGACAAAGAGGTTAGCTCTGAGAGCTTTGAAAAATTCAAAGCTCTCAGAAAAAGGCTGTAATTTTGGGTTATTTTAAGTTAATTTTTGGGGGTCTGGGGGTGTAACCCCCAGTGTAAAAAGGGGTTATGCAAAGGTCTCGGGTTAGCTCTATCTCTTCAGGGGCTTTGATATTGACATCTCAAGGGGGGCATGGTAAAAGAAAGATAAAAAAAGGGGAGGATTTGTATATGGCCGATGTATTGGAAGTTACTGATGAAAATTTTGAAAAGGAGATATTGCAGTCAGACATACCGGCTATGGTAGATTTTTGGGCTACATGGTGTGGCCCATGTTATATAGTTGCTCCCATTGTAGAGGAGCTTGCAAGGGAATATGCGGGAAAGGTAAAGATTGCCAAGATGGATGTGGATCAAAACAGATACACTCCAAGTCGATATGGAATACGAAGCATTCCCACCCTTATTTTATTTAAAAATGGCAAAGTCGTTCAGACCATTATTGGGGCTCACCCCAGAAGCATCATAGAAGAAGAGATTAAAAAGCTTATATAGATGAAGGATCTTATAATCATAGGGGGTGGCCCTGCAGGACTTACTGCAGGGCTTTATGCCGCAAGGGCCAAGATGGATGTGGTGCTTTTGGAGAGGATGGCCCCAGGTGGTCAGGTATTGAGCACAGATTGGATAGAGAACTATCCCGGATTTCCTGAAGGGATTTCAGGTGTTGAGCTGATGGACAGGATCAGAAGACAGGTAGAGGAATTTGATCTGAAAATTAGTATGGAAGAGGTCGTCGCTCTGGATATTTCAGATGACAAAAAGGTGGTAGAGACTACCAAGTCCAGAATGGGGTGCAAGGCATTGATAATAGCCTGTGGTTCAAGGCCCAGAAAGGTGGGAATTGAGGGAGAAGATCTCTTGATTGGCCGGGGGGTCTCCTATTGTGCCACATGTGATGGCGCATTCTTTAGGGATCAGGAGGTTGCGGTTATCGGTGGAGGTGATAGCGCTCTGGAGGAGGCGATATATCTTACCAGATTTGTCAGGAAAGCGTTTCTGATTCATAGAAGAGATCAATTTAGGGCAGTTACGATACTTCAGGAGAGGGTAAAGGAAAATCCCAAGATTGAACCTCTGCTCAGTCATATTCCATTAAAGATAGTGGGAACAGATAGGGTGGAAGCGATTGAGCTTAAGGATCTTAAGGAAGACAGGGTTTACAGGAAGGCGGTTCAGGGAGTCTTTGTCTTTATCGGGACGATTCCCAATACAGAGCTTGTAAAAGGAATGTTGGAATTGGATGCGCAGGGATTTATTATAACAGATCAGGATATGCAGACATCTATTCCTGGGGTCTTTGCAGCAGGCGATATAAGATCTAAGAGCCTTCGTCAGATATCTACAGCTGTGGGGGATGGAGCCACAGCCGCATTTTCTGCACAGCGATATTTAGAGTCCTGATATGAAAGAGAGCTTTGAATTTTTCAAAGCTCTCAGAAAAAAGCTGTAAATGGAATCTGTC
>CAYTXJ010000128.1:0-5103 GCA_964440775.1 uncultured Desulfobacteraceae bacterium
GGCTCTTCAGAGAGATAATCCCCACTCTTTTCATATGCCCTTGCTCTACAGCCACCACAAAACCTTATATATCTACACCTTCCACATTTACCCTTATATTTTGAAAGATCCCTTAGATCTTTAAAAACTGATGATTCATCCCATATCTCTTTAAATGAATTTTGATTGAGTGTTCCACACTCTACCTCTAAGTATCCGCAGGGTTGAATCACTCCAATATGTGATATAAAGCAAAATGAGATGCCTGCTAAGCATCCCCTGCTTATGGCATCTAATCCATGGGTCTTAAATTCAACCTTTCTTCCTTTTTCTTCTTCCCTCTGTCGCAGTATTCTGTAAAACTGAGGTGCACAAGTGGCCTTAAGATGTAAGGGAACCATATCCTTTAATTCGTAAAACCTGTTTAATACTATCTCATATTCATCTGGGCTCATACTTCCATCCTGCATCTCCTTAGCCCTTCCCACTGGAACTAAAAAGAATATATGCAAGGCAGAGGCAGAAAGATCCAGTGCAAGTCTTACAATATCTTCCATCTCTTCCATATTAATCTTTGTGATAGTGGTATTTATCTGAAACTCCATCCCCCCTTCTCTCAGATACCTAATTCCTTCCACTGCCCTTTCAAAGGCACCTTCTACCTTTCTAAAACTGTCATGGCTCTGGGGTGTTGCACCATCTATTGAGATGCTTACCCTCTTTATACCTGATCGCTTTAACCTCTTTACCACATCGCTATTAATAAAGGTTCCATTGGTCGCAAGGACCATTCTCATTCCCAGAAAACTTCCATATGATGCGATCTCATAGATATCGTCTCTTAAAAGGGGCTCTCCGCCTGAAAGTATCACAATGGGTTTTGATACCTCTGAAACCTGCTCTAAGATCTCTTTACACCTCTCAGTGTTATATTCATCTTTAATCTCTTCATCCTGTGCATAGGCTCTGCAATGGATGCAATTGAGATTACACCTTTTGGTCAGTTCCCAGGCTACTAATCTGAGATCAGCTTTAAGTTTCATTGATTTAATATCTTTGTTGCCTCTTTTGAAAAATAGGTAATTATGAGATCCGCCCCTGCCCTTTTAATGGCAGTGAGCATCTCCATCATCGCCCTCTTTCCATCCAAGAAACCTCTTTCATCTGCCGCTGTTATCATTGAATATTCACCACTTACATTATATGCTGCAACGGGAACATTAAACAGGTTCTTTACCTGAAAGATGATATCAAGATAGGGAAGAGCAGGCTTTACCATGACAATATCTGCTCCTTCATCTATATCCAGTTTTACCTCCCTTATGGCCTCTCTGGCATTTGAAGGATCCATCTGATAGGTGGTTCTGTCTCCAAACTGGGGAGCTGACTCCGCTGCAACCCTAAAAGGCCCATAAAAAGAGGAGGCGTATTTTGCTGCATATGAAAGAATCCCCACATCATAGAGGCCTTCACTGTCCAATGCCTCTCTTATGGCCCCTACCCTTCCATCCATCATATCAGAGGGGGCAACCATATCTGCCCCTGCCTTGGCATGGCTGAGGGCCTGCCTGCAGAGCAGTTCCAGAGTCTCATCATTTAATATCTTCCCGTCTCTTACCACACCACAGTGTCCGTGATCCGTATATTCACAGAGACATACATCTGTTATAACTACTATTTCAGGGATCTTCTCTTTAATTGCTTTTATGGCTCTTTGAACCACCCCATCCTCTTTCCAAGAGCTGCTTCCAATGGAATCCTTCTTTTCTGGAATCCCAAATAAGATCACCGCCCTTATACCTAATTCCCATGCCTCCTCTGCCTCAACTGCCACAGTATCATAGGAAAATCTAAATTGCCCTGGCATGGACGAAATTGGTTCTTTAATTCCCTTTCCATATCTTACAAACAGTGGATATATAAAATCTGAGGGAGTAAGTATGGTCTCTCTTACCATATCCCTCAGTGCCGGCATCTTCCTCAATCTTCTTGGCCTATGTAAGATCCTCCCCACTTCAATAACTCCCATTAGATTCTATATCTCGTCATCTTTTAAGTAACAGGCTGGATCTGGAGCCCAGAGATCCCCTGTGACTGCCTCAGCACGAACCCTGAAATTCCCCCCACATATATCAAGCCACCTACACCTTGAACACCTACCCTTTACATATAGCTTTTTCTCTTTAAGCATTGCCATAAGAGGGTCTGAAAGATCTGTCCATATCTCAGAAAAAGGCCTCTCTCTTACATTTCCAAAGCTATAATGTCTCCAGAACTGATCTGCATGAACCGAACCATCCCAGCTGATACACCCTATCCCCTTACCTGAATTATTTCCTTCATTCATCTTTAAGAGAGAAAGCACCTCTTCTGCCCTGGGGTGTTTCTCTCTAAGCATCCTGAGATAGAGATAAGGGCCATCTGCATGATTATCCACAGTGAGCACCTCTACCTTCCTGCCCTTGTCATACAATTCTTTTGTCTTATCAATTATAAGATCCACTACCTCTCTGGTCTCTTCTGGATTCAATCCCTGATCAATGAGCTCTTTTGCTCTACCAGTATATACCAGATGATAAAAACAGAGACGTTCAATAAAAAGTTTATCTACAAGTTTAAATATGTTTTCTATCTCCTTAAAATTTAAGCGATTTATTGTAAATCTGACACCTACCTTTATTCCTTCTCTCTGGCAGTTTTTGATCCCTTCAATGGCTTTATCAAATGCACCCTTTATTCCCCTGAAATTATCATTTACTTCTCTAAGGCCATCTAAGCTTACTCCTACATAGGATACCCCTGCATCTTTTAGTTTCGCTGCCTTTTCAGAGGTAATCAGGGTTCCATTTGTTGAAATAACCGCTCTTATACCATAACGGGTGGCATATGATACAAGATGGGATAGGTCCTTTCTTAAAAGGGGTTCTCCACCTGAAAACAGAAGCACCGGCACACCGAATTTAGCCAGATCATCTATCATCTCTTCTGCTTCATATGTCTTTAATTCTTCTTCATGGGGATCGTTGTTAGCAGAGGCATAGCAATGACGGCACTTGAGATTACATGCCCTTGTCATATTCCATACAACCACTGGCCGTTTGTCCTTTGAAAACTGGAGCAGATGAGAAGGGAGCTTATCGGTGGTTCTTCCATATCTGAGGGGGTCTGAGGCCTCTACTGTCCCGCAATATAGTTTTGATATACCTATCATCTGAGCTATCTTTCAAACCCTTTATATTGCTCTCTGTAATAGTTTTGAACCAGTTCATTTATATAGTTTTCCATGTCAGTAATTGCCTTTGCATCAATGATAAACTCATCTCTCCCCGTCTTTTCTCTTACAAGCTTTAGCCCATATTCTAACCTATTTATCAACTGAAAAGTGAGATCTTCAGGATCTTCTCCGGAGTCAATTGACCTGGATATGATCTCATCTATGGCACTTTCATCAAATCTGATGATGATCTCCATCCTGTCAGATAGATGATCCCCCTGTTCTATAATCCTTTCCCGCATCTCTTTAAACTCTTCACATGCGGTCTCAATATCTGTAATTGTCTTAAGATATAGTCTTGCGATTATCTCAATCCTTTTCTTATATAGTTGCATTCCGGTCACCTGAGAAAAGTATGGTATCCTCTCTTCAATAAATCCTTTTATATTTTCAAATTCAAACTCCGCAGCCCGTTCATATCGTTCTTCCCTTTCAGGATTTTCAGGATCATCCAGTAAAAGCTTAAGCTCTCCTTCAGGATCTTCTATCATCTCAGGTGTCACTAAGAGTCTTTTTATATCTGTAGAGGGCAGGGTCTTTTCAAAAGGGATGAGGACCTTTTCAATCACGCTCACAAGCCCCCTAGCTCCTGTTCTTTCCTGAGCAGCCCTTTCAGCAATCTTTTCAAGGGCCTCTGGTTCAAATTTGATATCAATATCATAGGCACCAAAGTCATATTTTTTGCTAAGGATTACGGGATTGTTAGGATTCTTTAATATCTCAACCAGATCATCTTTTTTAAGTTCCTCAAAGACAACTATAACTGGAAGTCTTCCAATGAACTCTGTTTCAAAACCAAACTCTATTAGATCTTGAGCCGTTACCTCTTTTAATATCTCACTTGATACCTCTTTAGATACCACATCTGCTTCAAAACCTATTCCCTGTCTTTGAAGCCTCTTTCGTATTATCTCCGCAAGCCCATTAAAGGCACCACTCATTACAAACAGTATATTCTTTGTATTTATTACTCTCCTTTCCCTTTTCCCTGTGCGTCTGTAGTGTTCAATTGCCTGTATCTGGCTTATGGGATCATGGGGAACACGCAGGTCCACCTCTGTCTCTTCCATGGGTTTGAGAAGGGCTCTTTGAACCCCTGTTCTGGATACATCGTGGCCTATGATATTTTTGGATGAGGCAATCTTGTCGATCTCGTCCAGATAGATTATGCCATATTCTGCAAGTTCAATATTATCATCTGCCTCATAGACCAGATCTCTTACAAGATCCTCCACATCGCCGCCCACATATCCGGTTTCGCTAAATTTTGTGGCATCCCCCTTTACAAAAGGGACTCCAAGTCTCTTTGCAATCAATTTAATTATATATGTCTTTCCCACACCTGTAGGACCAATAAGGAGTATGTTATTCTTTATCATTCCAACTGCAGAGTTTTTCTTCCCTTTTCCAAACCTTTTTGCCCTGTTAAAATGGGTGCATATCTTGGTTGCAAGAGTGGTCTTTGCCTGATCCTGTTTTATGATAAAATTGTCCAGATAGGATTCAAGCTCCTCTGGAAGCATATCAAAATCGGGCATTCCCTTCTTTTTATATGCATCCCTTCCCTCTTGAGTAGGTAATTCCTTGCCTTTGGGCAGAATAAAGGGAGAGATAATCTTTACCCTATTTCCATACTTTTTTGATAAAAATTCACTGAGTTCCCTTTCAAGCTCTTTCTGATTGGGAAATTTCCTGCTATCTGTTATTTCCATCTTCATATATTCTCCTTAAAATTAATTACTAAAACCAAAAACAATATACTCACTAAGGATCAGCATTTCAAGCCCAATAAAGTTAGTAGTATTAAATTCCCTTTACTAAATTGCTCATATTTCCTAAATCTACACTAT
>CAYTXJ010000129.1:0-4987 GCA_964440775.1 uncultured Desulfobacteraceae bacterium
ATGAGTATATGCATAAATGAGACATTTGCAAAATCAAAGCCAAATTTTATTTCTGGTAATTTTATACTCAAAAATACTAAATTTATCATATCATTCATCCATCAATTTCTGAGTTCTGCAAAAATCTCGTAATCGTAAATAACTTTTTCATCTCTATAGGTGCTTTCACCACGTTTTGGAAAGGTCTTATATTGTCAAGTTATTTTTATGACAGAACTCTAGTTCATTTTATTTATCTACTTTGTTTGATTTGTGTAGGTTATATTGATTCCAAACAATTTCCTCAATTTTTGTTCCGCTTCTATCATTAAACTTTCTGACAGTCTTCCTATCTTTCTACTGATCAACTCTTCTGGAATAGTCATCAGAAAGTCTAACCTTAACAATGACTTTTTAACTAAGCCCGTTGTTTCTAAAGGTTCCAAAATAAGTTCCATTTCCATTATATTTTCAGGTACATGGGATGTAATCGCTGCTAATATAACATCCTTATACCTTTTTTCCACTTTATCATCACATATAACAAGTGCAGGTCGCCCCTTTTGGACTTCCCCTTTCCCTTTAACAAGAAAAGGAAACTTAACTACAACAATATCGCCTTTTTTATACCTCATATAGATCCTCAGATTCTATATCCCAAATTCTACCAAGACTTCTTTGCTGTATTAGCAACGAATTATAATCAACGCTTGTCTTATTCATTTCTTTGATCTTCAAAAATTTAATAAAATCAATAACCTCTTGCATCAATTCTGGGGTTAGTCCTTCGAGTTCTTTTAAGATTGTTTCCTTATAATTAATGGCAATATCCATATATTTATACCTCCCTTATAATAATCTTTCTTTCGGTTTGAGAGCTTTTAATTTTTTATAATTTCCTCCTTCATAACTGAAAATCGTGAATGAGTAAATGGGTGGATGCGTTAATGCATATAAGAGGCAAAGTTAAATTTTTATAGCCGTAATTATAAATAACTTTTCCCCTAAATAGGTCATTTTCACCTGGGTCTTGCAAAGGTCTCATTCATCTCTTTATTATATGACGAGTTCACTATTTGGATTTCATATTCTCAATTTATAGGTGCTCAAAAGTATTGCTAAAGGCAATTTCTCTATTGATCTTCAGGGATAACCACATCAATAATATCATATCTTTTTACTTTTAAATCTCCGCTATAGATAAGAAGACCCCTTCCAAAGCAATAGGGTAATCTAAATAACACCCCGAAATGAGAATCATCGTTTAGATAAAATCTAACCTCCCTTCCATTATTATTCTTCAAAAATTGGGATACCTTTTCTCTTTCTGCACTATTTGCATGATGAACCAATATATAGCCTAATCCTCTATAATAACTGGTAATTTTAGTCTTATTAACACTGTTTGAATCAATAACTTCAAATGAAAGTATTTGTTCTTTTGAAAAGGTAGAGGATGAAAAAGTAAAGACCATTAATAAAGCCAATAAAATCAAGGTCAGCCTTTTCATATCTATCCTCCTAAATATAGTTTATTTAATTTAACGGCAGTAACAAGACTTAACGACACGTAAAATAAAAAATAAAACATATAAGAATTTAAAAAATCATTGCTGTAATCTTATATCCCGTTCTCTTAAATCTCCCTTTTCATCAAAATCTTTCAGGGGATATTCTATCAAATAAAAACGTAATTGTGAACAATTTTCCCCACTAAATAGCTCATTTTCACCTGGGTTTTGCAAAGGTCTCAGATTTAAGTGTAAGCCTTAATGCCTCAGGCCAGTTATATGTGGTAATAATCACTGTTACTTCCATTTCTTTTTAATACTTCCCCATATAAGTTATCCATATCTTTAATAAGCCTATCAAGAGAAAAATTTTGAAAAACATATCTTTGAGCAAGATAAAGCTTTTGTTCCATTCTTCTTCTATTATAATATTGGTATATAATAGCCTCTGAAAGTATATCAGCCCTATTGGAAGGAATCATAATTCCATGCTGGGTAATTTTAAAGCCTTGTTCATGTATTTTCTCAATTTTTCCTAAAAGATCAGGAACACCACCTACCTCAGTTGCTATTACAGGGACACCACAGGCCATAGCCTCAATAACACTGACTGGCGTTCCTTCATTTATAGATGTTAAAACCACGGCATCTAAAGCTTTATATATTAGATGAATGTCTCTTTTCCATCCAACAAATTTTATATATGAAGAAATTCCCTTAAGATTGGACAATGCCTCTAAGCGTGCCCTATCTTCACCATCTCCAATTACTATAAAAAAAAACTTTTCAATTTCTCCTTTTCTTACAAGTATCTTAACCGTTTCAAGAAGCATTTCATGATTCTTTATTGAAACAAGTCTTCCAATCATACCTATAAGAAATTTATCCTTATATGGGACATTCAAAACATTCCCCCTTACATGATCTTTATTAACTTTAATATTTTTAAATCTATCTAAATCAAATCCTAATTTAATAATTCTAACTTTGGATTTATTTTTTATATTTAATAGTTCAATAATTTCTTGATATTGGATATTACTTAAGACAATTATCCTGTCAGTAAATAGGGCAAGAAATCTTTCAATTAAAATGAATATCTTAGTAAGAGTATTACCAAAATATCCTTTAAATACATGTCCATGAAATGTATGAATCAATTTTATTCTTTTATCTTTTCTTCTAAATATATTTAGAATAAGCCCTGCCACTCTTCCTAAAGTGCCTGCCTTTGCAGTATGGGTATGGACAATATCAGGATTAAACTTTTTAATTATTAAAAGTAATTTAAAAAGAGATAAAATATCATCAAAAAAAAATATATTTCTTTTAATTGTTTCAATCCTTATAGCTTCTATATCCCTGTCTAATAGATACGACATATCTCCTTCGTAGTTAGATAGGGTTCCAAAAACTAAAATATGTTTATATTTTGATTTTGGGAGATATTTACATAGGTTTACAACATGTATTGCAGGACCTCCTATGTTAAGTCTAGTAATAACTCTAAGAACCTTAATAACAGGATCTTTTAGAGCCACTTTTCTCTCCACATCTCCCACATAAGAAGAGTCCATAGCCTATATTGATGATTGACATTTTTGAATAAATGTTCATTAATAATTCTGTTAATATACCTAATATTAAATATACCTTCATGTCTTAATCTATCATCAGATAAATAGTCCAATAAAAGATCTTTTAATTTACCTCTAAACCATTCTCCTATTGGCACACCAAATCCCATCTTGGGTCTATCAAAGAATTCTTTTGGTATATATCTTTGAAGTAACTTTTTTAATATATATTTACCTGTCTTATTCTTATATTTTAAATCATCAGGTATCAATGAAGTAAATTCAATAACTCTATGATCTAACAGAGGAACCCTAACTTCAAGGCTCACAGCCATGCTTGCCCTATCAATTTTTGTTAACATCGCATCTGGTAAATAAGTATGTTTATCAATATACATCAACCTTGATTGAATAGGCCAATTTAATGTCTTTTCAAATAGCTTATCATACATACAAGGAATTAAGTCTCTTGACAATAGATTATTAATCTGTTCTCTATCCCATATACATATGGTCATTCTATAAATCTCTGAAATATTATCATTATTTATTAAGATATTTATGAGCTTTTCCCATTTGTCATGAAAATTTTTCACTTTTATATATTGAGGTAAATAATCAAAAATTTTAAGATAAAATAGATTTAAAAAGGAAAAAGGGATCCTTCCTAAGAGCTTTGCAAAAAAAATTCTTAAATGTAATGGGAACTTATTAATTTTTTTTGAAATAATCTCTGAAGTCCAGTACCTAACATATCCGGCAAATTGTTCATCTCCTCCATCCCCAGATAAGGCAACGGTAACTTTTTGTTTTGCAAGACTACAGACCAAAAAAGTGGGGATTGAGGAAGAATCTCCAAATGGTTCATCATAAATTATGGGTAGATTTGGGATAACATTTAAAGCATCATCAATGGTTAGATATAGCTCAGAATGATCTGTCCCTAAATAATGAGCTATTTTTTTTGCATAGTTAGCCTCATTATATTCATCTTCAAAAAATCCAATTGTAAAAGTTTTAACTGGATTAATTGAATTTTTTTGCATAATGGATACCACTAAGGATGAATCTATGCCTCCACTTAAAAGAGCTCCTAATGGAACATCGCTTATTAATCTAAGCCTGATTGAATCATTTAGTAAGTCATCTAACCTTTTTATTATTTCTTCTTCATCGTATTCTAATCTTTGAGGATCCCATGTAGGTATTTTCCAATAATATCTGATCTGAGGCATTCCACTCTCTTCGTATACTAAGTAAGAACCAGGCGGTAATTTATATGTATTTTTAAATATTGTATGAGGTGAAGGGATATATTGAAAGTGAAGATATAGAATAAGAGAATTAATATCAATTTCTCTCTTAAATATCCTAAACTTTAAGATCGCTTTTAATTCAGAACTGAAGATAAACATATGATCATCATAATAGTAATAAAGTGGTTTAATCCCTAATCTATCTCTAACTAAAAATAATCTTTTATTTGCTGAGTCCCATAAGGCAAACGAAAACATTCCGTTAAATTTTTTTAAACATTTAATTCCCCATTTTTTAAAAGATTTCAAAATTACTTCAGTATCAGTCCTACTTAAAAATTTTTCCCCAAGATTCATTAGCTGTTTTTTTATAATATTAAAATTATAGACTTCTCCGTTATAAATTAAATATAAACTCTTATCTTCAGTTGACATTGGTTGATGACCTAAGCTAGAAAGATCAATAATTGAAAGTCTTTTATGCCCCAAACCTATTCCTTCTTTTTCATCAAGATATATCCCTGTATCATCAGGACCTCTATGGGAGACGCTATCAATGGCACTGATTAGGTCATTTTTTAATTCTAAAAAAGATTTTTTTGACCAAAAACCTACTATTCCACACATTAAAAATAGCCTTTTATTTTAAAAATTGAATTCCATA
>CAYTXJ010000130.1:0-4949 GCA_964440775.1 uncultured Desulfobacteraceae bacterium
GAGGACTCTTAAATTCCTCTTTTATGGTGACTTCTGGGACCCTCTGCTCCAGCTTACGAGATTCCTCCAATGGATCATAGTAATATATAAGTATTGCCCCTGCTCTTAGCAATCTTACATCACCTTATAATTGCAATTGGTCCCATAACCGGAACTCCTATATGGGGGCTTGCAGATATGGTATCTATACAAAGTCCCTTAAAAATATATCTGTAAAAAGGTATCCATTGCCTTTTTTAATATCTTTTAGAGATCTTATGGTATAGCCCTTTCCAATCTTTAATCTAAAAGTATAGAGATCCATTATAGATTGGTTACACTGTATCAATTTAGGCCCTGCCTCTATTTTTATATTTCCTTTAAATAAAAGAGTTGGGCTTTTTAAGTTAATTTGGGCCATAGATGCTTCAATTGTAGTTATTCCAGGGCCTGTATTATATATTATTTCTACCTTTATTGGCCTCATAACTATCTTACTTATCTTCTTATCCTTAAAGAGGGGGGAAAGATGTGATCCTAAATTATCAGATAATCTATGGATTAAATAGTCTTTGGTGCATCTTTTATCTTCTTTTCTCTTCTCTTTGCTATTTTGATAATCCCTGAAATAATCCAAATTAAATCTAATCTTAACATTTCTTAAAATTGCATCTTTAAAAAGAGAGGTCCTAAAAAATCCGATTCTCTTTTTCTTAATCCTTAAAGAATCTGCCTTAATATAGAATATCTCTTTTCCCTTAACGAAGTCAGTATAGTTAAGTCCATCAATTTCAAATCTTTTACCCTGAGCCCTAAGTCCTGACTTTATGGTTTTATCCCCTCTTTTTTCATATATCTTAAAGAGATAAGATAGAGATATAAGAAGGCATATGAATATTAAGAAAAACCCTATATTTTTTATTTTATCTTTATGCTCAGTTTTCATATAAGATCCATTGTATGGAATAGATTATGAATGTCAAATTTGGTATATGGTCAAAATCATATAAGGAATTAATTGTATCATTATTTTTGACTCTTCTTATATCCTTAATTTCCTACTCTGTATCTGCAAACAACAGCATAATTGATATTAAATTTAAAGAAAACAGAGTCTGGATGAATATTAAAAATGCCAACATAGTAGATGTGCTAAGAGAGCTTTCAAAGAGAAGTGGGATTAAGATAATAGTAGGTTCTGGAATAAATGGAAAGATATCTATTGAAATTCATGGTATCCCCTTAGATAAGGCCATTGGAAGGATATGTAAATCCAATGCCTTAGTATATAAGTATGATCAAAAAGACCGGATCTATAAGATACTTCAGGCATCCATATTTAAAAAAAGGGAAAGGAGTGAAGATGCCATCTATATAAATAATAGCTGTGCAGAAAAAGAGCGTCCCTCCTATATTAAAGGTGAATTGTTGATAAGATACAAAAAAGGGATCGATTTAGAAAAATTAAGAAAATTTCATGAATCCATTGGAAGCAGGGTGATTGATGAGATACCTAAGAGAAGGATTCAACGCATAAGGTTAAAAGAGGGGCTAACAGAGGAAGAGGCCATAAGACTATATTATGACTCTGGTCTTGTGGATCTGGCTGAAAAACATGCCCTTAGATATCCCCAGGGAAGTTTTCCAGATGACCCTTATATAACTTTGCAATGGGCAATGGAAAAAATCAGCGCATTTGATGCATGGAGGGTTACTCAGGGGAAACCTGAGGTAATAGTTGCGGTTATTGATACAGGTGTGGACTACTCCAATCCTGATCTAAGCGAAAATATCTGGATAAATGCAGCAGAATTAAACGGAGAGCAGGGCAAGGATGATGATGGAAATGGTTATGTGGATGATATATATGGATATGACTTTGCAGATAATGACCCAGACCCCATGGATGTGGACGGACACGGAACATTTGTGGCTGGAATAATTGGTGCAAAAGGGAATAACGGGATGGGGATCGCAGGGATGTGCTGGAATGTAAAGATAATGCCACTTAAAATCCAAGATTCTTCTGGAAATATGTTAGTTGATTACGAAATTAAAGCAATAGAATATGCCAAAGAAAAAGGGGCTAATATTATAAATTTTAGTATTGGTGCTAAAATACCTTCCCAATTAGAATATGAATATATCAAAAATTCTGGCATCCTAGCGGTATGTGCAGCTGGAAATGGTTATTTTTATTCTCCATATTTTATCAGTGAAGGTATTGATTTAGATAAAGACAAAAAGATTTACCCTGCCTGTTATGACTTGGATAACATAATCTCTGTTGCTGCAAGCACAGAGGAAGATTCCCTTGCCTCCTTTTCAAATTATGGAAAAGTGAGCGTGGATCTCATGGCACCTGGAAAGGAGATTACCTCTCTAAAATTAGGGTCTCAATATATTGAAGCAATAGTGAGAGTGGTTAGTGGAGCATCAGGTAATAATTATACCGAGTATCAGGCAAATCCATTGGAATTTGCAGGCCTAACCGGTCAGGATGGAATACATGGAATTCTTTATGATTGTGGCTCAGGCAATAACCTATCTGAATTTCCGAAAGATATAAATGGAAATATTGCTCTCATTGCAAGGGATCAGAAAGTTACATTTAAGGAGAAGGTTAAAAATGCAATAAGTGCAGGGGCTGCAGGTGCAATTATATACAATAATGAACCCGGAAACTTTCTTGGAACCCTAAGTGAACCAGGAGATTGGATACCATCAGTATCCATTAGCAAAGAAGATGGAATCTATTTAAAGTCCATATGCCCCGTTGAAGTCACCCTGATAAATAGGGAAAGAGAAGATGGCATTCCTTATGAAAAGAGAGATGGAACATCTATGTCCACACCCTTTGTAACCGGAACCGCTGCCCTGCTTTTGTCCAGATACCCTGATCTGAACTATCAAAAAATTAAGGATATAATTTTAAAGACAACCAAGAAGATCCCTGAAATTAAGGATATGATCCTTACATCTGGAAGATTGAATGCCTTTCAGGCGGTCTGCTATCCTGACAGGATCCCTGGTGATATAAATTGTGATAAAGAATTAGGGCTTGAAGATCTGATTCTTTCGCTCCAGATACTTACCGAATCAGAGACTCTTCCTTCTGAGTGCAGATTTTCCGCCACCCCATGTCTTGACATCGATGGCGATTCCCGCCTTGGCCTTGCAGAGATAATCTATATTTTCCAAAAATTATCCGAAGTTAAAGAATAAAATTTCTCTTTTCTAAACCCAACTTTGACACCAAATAAAGTAAGCTAAACCTGATACTCTATTCCAATTGAGATCAGAATAGCATGAAGCAGTTACCCATTTTTGATGATTATATCTTTTCCACCTTCCAGTTTGAGATATTCTTTTTCTGGCTATTAAAGTTAATACCCAAAAGATAAATTGATTTTTGATCCTTAAGATATTTTTCAAAGTATCTTTTAGTCTTAATCTGCTCTATAGGATCTTCGCTGCTATCTACCTTAAACTCAATGATTACAATTTTATCAGGAAGCTTAAGCGTTAGATCAATCCTTCCCCGGTTTGTGTTATCTTCAGGCACCACCTCGTAGCCCAAGGCACAGAGATATGTATATACGACTGAACTATAATAACCTTCATACCTTGAAATTATGTTATTGGCATAATTTTGATAGGGAATGGAGGCAAAGATGGATCTAAGAATATCTATAAAGGATTCAAACTCCCCCTTTATAAGAGAGCTTGATATGTCTTTAAAGAAATTGTGTTTTTCATACTCCTGCCTTGTAAGATAATCCACAAAAAGAGAATTTAGTGCTCTTTGGACCTCCATATTAGGAACTGTAAGAGTATAGCTTATACTTCCAAGGATCTTATCCACCTCTTTTTCCTTAAATGTAAGATACCCGGTCTGCCAGAAAAGGGTTAAAAGACTTATCCCTTCCACATCAAAGTAATCCAGCTCCTCTTCAGAGATCCTAGCACCTTCAAGGGATGGGATATAATAGTTTTCCTCCCTTAGCCTATCTATTAAAAATGTAGGACTACCCGTGCTCCACCAGTAGTTTCTAAATTCAAATCCATTTGCAATAAATAGCAGTATATCAAATGGATTGTATAGCTTCTCACCAAAATAGTTGTATCCATTATACCAGCGTCTAACAAGCCCCATATTGGCACCTTTAAGATGCTCCCTGAATACCGTTTCTAAATCCATCTGGGTATATCCACAGATCTCAGCATATTCCTTAACTACGGTAATATCCCTCAGATTATTTAATCCACTAAAGAGATTTAACTTTGAAAACTTACTCACCCCGGTGATAAATACAAACCTGATATATTCATCCATATCCTTAATGACAGAGTAGAAGTTTTTCAATATATCCCTTGCCTGCTTAGCTCTATCTCTATTTAAGATATTATCCAAAATGGGCTTGTCATATTCATCTACAAGTATAACCACTTTCTGATGGTATTTCTTATAGGCATTATAGATAAGTTCTTCAAAGCACCCCTTGTAGTCTTCCCTGTCCTTACAATCAATATTTAGGTCTCTTATGTTTCTTTCTAAGATCCTCAGAATTTCCTTATAAACACTTCCTATCTCGGAGTAATCCCCACTTCCAAAGCTGATTCTAATTACTGGATGGGGTCTAAAGTCATATCTTTGGTAAATATAGAGCCCCTTAAAAAGCTCCCTGTTTCCTTCAAATATCTCTTTTAGGGTGCTTAAAAAAAGACTCTTTCCAAATCTCCTTGGCCGGGATAGAAAATAGAAATCTCCGCCACTCTCTATAAGCTTAAGAGCAAATCTGGTCTTATCCACATACACATATCCACCTTCAATTATTTTCCTAAATGTCTGTATCCCTATGGGTAGCTTTTTCATAATCTAAACTATACCTAATTTTTAATATAATATTTTAACCCAGATTATGCACAAAATGAAAGATTTTTAAAGAAAAGTGCCTCCAAATGTAGTA
>CAYTXJ010000131.1:0-4871 GCA_964440775.1 uncultured Desulfobacteraceae bacterium
TATACAGTCAATAGAATAACCCTTTAGAGAGCTTTGCATAACCCCTTTTTACACTGCGACCCCTGTCATTGCGAGCGAAGCGAAGCAATCTCATACCTTTTATAGATTGCTTCGGGTCTTTTAAGACCCTCGCAATGACAGATTCAATTTACAGCTTCTTTCTGAGAGCTTTGAAAAATTCAAAGCTTTCCCTTTATAATAAGTGACCGTATAAAGATGCACAAATAAAAAATTATGAAATAAAGTATTTGCTCGAAGATGAGAGGGGCAGAGTGGGAGTTCATCAAATATTTTAAGTCTACTTCGCACAAAGGTATTGATGTTGGATTATCTTTTTAGATAGGCTATTTATATTAAATCTTTTTAGGAGGTGTATGGTGTCTTTAAAATTAAAGTTCTATTTGGTGGTGTTTTTGGTCCTGTTTCTTCCCCTTTCTGGGAGATGCAAAGATAGTTTTACTTTACAAGAGCTGTATCCTGGTATGAGCTATGGGATATTTAGAATGGGTAAATTGGTGGATATGAAAGATGGTATATGTAGCATATCTGGCAAAAAGATTGGTAAAAAATTTGTGGATACCCTGTATAAGATTGTTCCAGTGCATCTTAAAGAAAAGATGAAACAAAATATATTTTTCTTTGTGGAAAAACAGGCGGTAAAAGAGCTCATACTTATAAATGCTAAAAAGGAAGGGATTGCCAAGGAGGGTATGACCGAAAGGGATATAATTCATAAATACATTTTGAAAATTACAGAGGGAATTAAGGTAAAAGATAGGGAGATAGATGAATTTTATAGGCTCAATAAGGATAGGTTAGGAAAGCTTGCCTTAAAAGATATAAGAGAAGGGATCAGAGGATTTCTGCTTAAAGAGAAAAAGAACAGGGCTATTCAGGATAGGATCTTAGAGCTTGCAAAGAATGCTAAGATTGAGATTAATAAAAGATGGGCATCTGAACAATACAATATATTAAAGTCAAGTTCTCTTGATGGGGCAAGGATGTCGGGTAGAGCTACTATTGTGGAATTTGAGTCCAATAATTGCAAAGACTGCACAAAGATGAAAGACATATTGAAGCAGATAGGCAAAAAGTATAAAGAATTAAACTATGTATATATGAATGTCAGAGATGATCCTATTGTGGCTGCAAGGTTTGGGATTAGATATGTCCCAATACAGATATATTTCAATAAGAATGGATATGAGATCTACAGACATGAAGGTTTAAATGATGCTAAACAGATAGAGAAGATACTGAAGATATTAAATATGGTAAAAGGAGAGTAAAATGAAAAGGCTTACCCTTGTAATCCTATTAATCCTATTTTTATCTTCTCTATTATATGCCAAGGAATCTGGAGGACCACTATTAAATATCCAACAAGACACATATGACTTTGGAAAGGTGATGGAAGGAAAGATCTTAGAGCATGCATTTTTAGTTAAAAACATGGGTTCAGAAGAGTTAAGGATACTTAGGGTAAGGCCTGGGTGAGGCTGCAGAGTTATCTCATATGATAAGAGAATCCCCCCTGGAGGGGAGGGAAAGATAAGATTAAAGGTGAGGACAAAGGGATATAGTGGATATCACAGGTGGTCAGCACGTGTTATCAGCAATGATCCATCCCATAAAGAGATAAGGCTTTATATTAAGGCCAATATCTTCAATCCCATAATAATAAGGCCCAGATATGTAAGGCTGTATGCTATGGAAGGTAACAGGGTTAAGGCCAAGATAAAGATAAGTGCAAACCTGAAAGAACCCCTAAGATTAAAGGTAAAGGATTTTGATCTGGCCGATAAGATCTCTCTCAATATTAAAGAGAGCAAAAAAGGAAGGGAATATGAGCTCTATTTTGAAAATTCCCTTATTAAACCTGGAATATATAGGGGGAGGCTTCTTCTAAGCACTAATTATAAGGAAAGGCCTCAGATTCAGATCCCTGTCTTTTTAAGAATACGATCTCAGAAGAGGATATTCTATCCAAAATGAATGCATATATATACACTGACAGATATTTTGCATTTGATTATGGCATCATTCATCCCCTTAAGATTGAAAGGCTTAAGCTCACCTTTGAGCTTAGCAGAGCATATGGGCTTTTTAATGGATCTGATATCTCTCTGAGTGAAACGGTTGAAGCCAAGGAAGATGAGCTCTTAATATTTCATACAAGGGACTATCTGGAAGTGCTAAAACAGGCAAGTAGTGGCAGATTAAGGCATAGCTATGCATATGGCATAGGCCCTGGTGATAATCCTGCCTTTCCTGGGCTATGGGAGTGGTCTCTTCTTCATACAGGTGCTTCTATCCGATGTGCAGAGTTAGTTCTTGGAGGTGGTGTTCAGATCGCATTTAATATAGCTGGTGGGCTTCACCATGCTATGCCAGATAGGGCATCTGGTTTTTGTTATATAAATGATCCTGTTATTTGTATTTTGAAGCTCTTAAAAGAGGCAGAGAGGGTCTTATATCTTGATATAGATGCCCATCATGGAGATGGAGTTCAATGGGCATTCTATGAAGAGCCAAGGGTGCTGACCATATCATTTCATCAAGATGGAAGGACCCTTTTCCCAGGCACAGGATCTGTGGAGGAGATGGGAAGAGGTAGAGGGAGGGGGTATGCAATTAATATTCCCATGCTTCCTGGAACAGATAACAGGGTGTTTTTAAAGGGATTTCATGAGATAGTTCCAGAGCTATTTGAAAGATTTAGGCCTGATGTGGTGGTCACTCAGTTGGGGGTGGATAGTTTCAAGGATGATCCCCTTACAGGTCTTTGTCTTGGAACAGAAGGATTTTTAGAGGTAATAAGATTTTTAAAGAGAAACACCAATTATTGGATTGCACTTGGTGGTGGAGGGTATAATAGTTGGAATGTGGCAAGGGCATGGACATTGGCATGGGCTATAATGACAGGTGTTGAACTTAGGGATGAAATCCCTGAAGAGATCTCCTCCAAATTAGATAAAATGGGAATCAGGGAAAGGGAATTGAAGGATAAAGAAGAGATTAATACCAGTAAAGATGCCCATATTAGATATATGGAGAGAGTCATCTCATATATAGAGAAAGAGATAATCCCTCTTATATAAGGAAGATATTATGACAGATGAAAGGATCAAACTTCGAAGCGACATGGAATTAATTCCAATAATGCATCAGGGAAAGAGGTTTGTTCTTATAAGGGATCCCTTAGGATTAGTGGAAGAGGGTAAGGCTGTATCAATGTCCATGTTTCAGTTTATGACCCTTCTGGATGGAACAAGGGATATAAGAGAGCTTCAGATTGAGATGATGAGGCAAAGGGGTGGGATGATTATCGGCACGGATGAGATAGAGAGGCTCATTGAGGAATTGGATCAGTCCTTCTTTTTAGATACTAAAAGGTATAAAGATGAAAAGAGAAAGATAATAGAAAGATTTAAAAAACAAGAGATAAGGCCATGTTATCACTGTGGAAGGTCATACCCTATGCAAAAGGAAAGGCTTAACTCCTTTATTGAAGATATCCTCTCTCTCACTGATCCTGCTCCACCTGAAGGAGAGATAGTTGCCCTTATATCACCCCATATAGATATACAGGTGGGGAAAAGGCTATATTCCCTTGCGTATAGCTTTACAGAATTTTCATCTGCTGAAATTGTTATAATCTTAGGGATAGGACACCAGTTTTCAGATGCCATATTTTCCATTACAAAAAAGCGCTTTCAGATGCCATATGGTGTGGTGGAGACCCATATCCCAATTGTAGATAGGCTCCTAACTATTTCAGATAGCTGTATCTCTTCATCTGATTTTGCACATAAGACCGAACATAGTATAGAATTTCAGCTCCTGTTCTTACAGCATACCTTAAGATCTCCTTTTAAGATTGTGCCCATACTCTGTGGTCCATTGCTCCCATTTATAGGAGATCATAGAAGGGATCTATATCTAAAAAAGACAGAGCGATTTCTAAACACTCTAAAAGATATTATTGTAGAAAACAGTAATAATATACTGATAGTTGCTGGAGTGGATCTCTCTCATATAGGCCCTAAGTTTGGTCATCAATATGATGCACATACATTGGAGTCCCGTGCAAAGAGACACGACAATATCCTCTTAGATGCCTTGGGTAGCGGTGATCCCGAAAGGTTCTGGGAAGAGATATCCGCAGTAAAGGACTACTTCAATGTCTGTGGCTTTTCTGCACTGGCCTGCCTATTAGAGATCTTACCCCCTTCTAAGGGGAAGATACTGGGATATGAGATGTGGCATGAAGAGGCAACCCATTCTGCAGTTAGTTTTGCCTCTCTATTGTTTACCGCTTAGTCCCTTTCGCAGAGTTCAACCAAGACCCCATTTGTCTCCTTTGGATGGATAAATGCTATTCTTGCACCTCCTGCCCCTTTCCTGGGCCTTTCATCTATGAGTCTTATTCCCTTTTTCTTCAACTCTTCCAGTGCCTCTTCAAGATTTTCCACCCTAAATGCTATATGTTGAATCCCTTCACCCCTTGCCTTAATAAACTTGGCAATAGGCCCATCAGGATCTGTGCTTTCCAGCAATTCCACTTCACTATCCGTTATGGGGATAAATGCCACATTTACCTTTTGATCTGCCACATTTTCGATATCCACAATCTTAAGTCCCAAGATATCTGTATAAAACTTTCCTGCCTGTTCAATGGAATTAACCGCAATTCCTATATGATCAATATGTCTTATCTTCATGATTTATACCTCCTTTAGATGATTAAATTGTGTATTGTTTAATGAGTTTATTGCTATATAATATATTTTGATAGGTTACAATAAAAAATTTGATATAGGAGGGTCTAAAATGATGGATAAAAGATTTATAACTGATATGAGCCATTT
>CAYTXJ010000132.1:0-4803 GCA_964440775.1 uncultured Desulfobacteraceae bacterium
CAAAGCTCTCATTATTAATATTTCTTCTTCTGTGTCTTTCATGTGCCTATGATCAAGATATCAAGAGATTAAATGAACAGATAGCCTATCTTCAAACGAAAATAGATACCCTTGAAAAGGCCATTGAAGAGGACAGATCAGCTATTCAGCATGCATTAGAAGAGAGACTAAGTAAGATCCATTCATCTCAGGCAGAGCTCAGCTCGGAGATTGATACCCTAAAGGGTTCCATCAGGGATCTATCAGGGAAAGTGGATGAAAATAGGCAACTTATAAGACATTCCATAGAAAAGGACTTAAGTGAACAGGATGTAATACAGAATGCTATCTTAGAGGTATCAAAGAGATTAACCCAGTTGGAAGAGAAATTGAAGGAAAAGGAGGGAGAAGGAGTTACTTCTCAATCACTTAAACAGGCAAAGGCTTCCTTAACTGAAGATGAGCTCTATCAACAATCCTTTAAGCTGTTTAAAGATGGAAGGTATGAAGAGGCACTAAAGAGTTTTCAGGCACTTATAGATGCCTATCCCCAATCCTGTCTTTTGGATAATGTCTATTTCTGGATGGGAGAATGTTATCTACGGCTTAATAGGTTTGAAAAGGCCATTCTTTCATATCAGAAAGTTATAAAAGATTATCCTAAGAGCGATAAGATTCCCAGGGTATTTATTCGCCAGGCAAGGGCATTTATGAAATTAGATGATAAGATAAGCGCAAAGATTCTGCTTAAAAAAGCCATAAATAGATTCCCTGATTCACCAGATGCCTTAGAAGCTCAAAAGATACTCAGAAGTCTAAGATAGAGAGCTTTGAATTTTTCAAAGCTCTCAGAAAAAAGCTGTAATTAAGGGTTATTTTAAGTTAATTTTTGGGGGTCTGGGGGTGTAACCCCCAGTGTAAAGAGGGGTTATGCAAAGCTCTCAAGATAGAGATTGATGTAGCTTTTTAATTATATCTCTTATACCTATTACACCCACAACCCTGTTATTTTTATCAACAACGGGAAGGATGACGAAGCCTCTATTTATTATCTTATTAAATGCCGAAAGAAGATCCTCATCCTCTATTACAGTTACCACATCAGAAGTAGCGATATCTTTGGCTTTTATCTCATCTGGATTACCTGTCATATATCTTTCTACATCTGAAAATGATATGATTCCCTTTAGTATATTCTCTTTATCAACCATAGGGTAACTTCTTATCCTGCCTGTAAAGAACATATCCCTTATCTCCTTTAAAGATGACCTTTCATCTATGGTCTTTACATCTCTGATCATCGCATCTTTCACCCTCATCTCCCTCAGACCTCTTATATCTGTATCTGATCTCATATCTACCCCTGCTATCTTTGGCCTCTGTTTCATCTCATGTATCTTTCTATTGTAAAATTCTATAACTGCCCTCCTATCAAGCATACCTAAGAGTTGTGAATGATCCTCATCTCTAACAACAGGAATACTATTTAGGTTCTTTATCGTGAATTTTCTCAACACATCACTCAGGTATTCAGATGGAGTAGTTACTATAACATCTGGAGTTGCAACATCTTTCATCACAACTAATTTATCAATATCACCATTAAACATTATTCCCCTTATATCATTTATAGAAAATATTCCTCTCAGCCTGTCTTTTTGATCCACAACAGGGAAATACTCCTGCTTAGAAGAGCTGAAATATCTTTTAAATGACTCAAAGGTCATATGTTCTGGTATGAGATCCACCTTTTTGACATAATCTAATAATTCTCCTACCTTAATAGTTCCCAATATATCTATGAAAAATTCCCCTCTATGTGCATTAGAGTCTATCTTTGTTGGAACCTGTTTAATATATATGGTCCATCTCTTTGACATTAAAAAGGCTATGGAGCATACTAAGAGACTGGGAAGGAGAAGGTGATATGAATTGGTCATCTCACTTACAAATATTATTGTGGATATGGGCGCCTTAGATACCGCTGAAAAGAATCCTGCCATTCCTACAACTACAAATGCTCCTGGATGCCCCACTATATCAGGAAGCAGGTTATGAAATATCCTACCTACCACACCTCCCAGAGCTCCTCCTATTACAATGGAAGGGCCAAATACCCCCCCACTTCCCCCTGAACCGATTGAAAATGAGGTTGTAAATATCTTACCTATTGCAAGAGATAATAAAAACCAGGATGACAATTGATTTTCTAAGGCAAGCTGAGCATATCCATAGCCGAATGAGAGTGTATGTGGTAAAAAATATCCTATAATACCTGTAATGAGTCCACCAATTGCAGGCTTTATATGATTTGGGATATCCATCCTTCTAAAAAGGTTATGAACCCCATAGAATGCCCTGACATATAGCCATCCTCCTGCCACAAGCACCACAGAAAGGATCACATAAGGACCTAACTCTAAGGGGTTTTGAAACATAAAATCGGGGGATTCAAAAAGCGAACCCCATCCAAATCTAAGGCAAAATACACAATAGGCTACAACAGAAGAGATTCCCGCAGGGATAATCACATCGGATTCAAATTCTGGTTCACGATATAGCACCTCTGCGGCAAAGAGTGCTCCTGCAAGTGGCGCTCTAAAGATACTGCCTACCCCTGCTGCAAGTCCGGCTGCAAGCATTATTCTTCTATCTCTCTCTGAGAGCTTTAACTTTGTAGCAAGAAAGGATCCAAAACCTGCCCCAATCTGGGCAATCGGTCCCTCTCTTCCTCCAGAGCCTCCTGAGGTAAGTGTGAGAGCAGAGGCTATGGTCTTTATAATGGGAATCCTTCCCCTTATATAACCTCCTTTATTATGGAAAGAATCAATTGCAGCGTCTGTCCCATGGCCTTCTGCCTCTGGAGCAAAGATATATACAAGCCATCCACTGAGTATTCCACCGAGAACAGGGACAATTATGAGCATCCATTGTCTGAAAGGGGTGGATGTGGGAGAGAAGAGATGGGTCTCTCCATGGGGAGGGGGAGGACGATAGCCTGCAAGATAGTCTAAGAAAAAATGGAAACCTAACTGACAGAGATAATGAAATACAATAGAGCCACCACCTGCAATAAGACCTATCAATACATAATAGAATATATTCCTTGCACTTAGACCGAGCCTTATCCCCTTAATCCATTGCCTCAAGACATCCCCCTGACCTGATATATCTTTTATTACAGGATTTAATAATGCATGTATATGGAAAATTTACAAAAGAATCTATGTTATGTAATGTTTATCAATTTTTTTAGTTTAGATCTTAAGTAGCATAAAATAATTTAAATTTTCCTCTTTTTAAAGTATTTGATTGACTTTCCAAAATCTGTTATTATAAATAAAATTAAAAAATAAATTACTCATTTTAAAAAGGAGAATGTTATGCCACAGATAATGACTACAAAGGAATTGGCCAAATATCTTAAGCTACATGAGATTACCATATGTAAGTATGCGGCCGAGGGAAAGATTCCAGCAATCAGAATAGGAAGGGTGTGGAGATTTGATAAAGAGGCCATTGATAAATGGATAAGCAGCGGCCAACAAAGAACCAAAGAAAAATAGATGATTTTTTATATAGATAAAGAATTACTCATAAAGGAGGTATCTTTTTCTAAATTCTAAATATTGATCTAATTGACTATCTATTTCAGCCTTTATAAGGGTTAGATCTTTCCCCCTTTCTATATCTTTTCTCAATTTATTACTACCTATTATTATATCGATGGGTAGTTGGTTATATTCGTATTCATATGGGGGATCTCTCCAACAAAAATCTTCTTTAAACAGTCTTATTATAGTGTGAATAAGGGTAAGGGTCATCATAAAGGGCCTAAAATGTTTAGGATCAGTTATATGAATAAAAAATCCCCTGCAGAGCTCATTTGCCCATTTATTAAATTTGGGTCTAAAATGGATTTCTTGTAGCACACAACCTTTAAGGGGAGGAAGTTCTTTTCTTATTATCTTTGTATTCAGATATGGGCTTCCAAAGATCTCAAAAGGCCTGCATGTCCCTCTTCCTTCTGAAATATTTGTGCCTTCCCATAGAACCTGACCAGGGTATACCATCGCTGTCCGCACTGTAGGCATATTGGGTGAAGGCATGACCCAATAAAGACCGGTGTCTTCCCAAAGCATATTTCTATTCCATCCCTTCATCTTGATAATCCTGAGTTCACAATCGATATTCATCACCTGATTAAACATCAAGGCCATCTCAGCCATGGTAAGCCCATGTCTCATGGGAAGTGGGAAAGGCCCTACAAAGGATCTCATCTTATCTTCTAATACATTTCCTTCTACAATGGCTCCTCCCATGGGGTTGGGTCTATCAAGAATCACCACTTCCTTTCCTACCTTAGCGCATTCTCTTAGACAGCTTAGCACAGTTGAGCTAAAGGTATATACCCTGCATCCCACATCTTGAAGATCTACTATAAGAGTATCAATGAGATCCAGCATCTCAGGTGTGGGTGATCTTGTCTTAGAATATAGGCTAAAGACAGGGATCTTAAGGTCTTCATCATATCCATCAGTGGACTCTATCATATTATCCTGTTCTGTTAAAGAGATGCCGTGTTGGGGAGAAAATAGAACCTTAAGAGAATTAGGGAAAAGTGAATTTAGCACAAATTTTGAATGTGTAAGAGAACTATCCAATGAGGCACTATTGCAGAGAAGTCCAAGCCTTTTGCCCTTAAGTATATTAATTCCTTTCTCTTTTAATACCTCAATCCCGGTTAGGACCTTTGTCATTCAATACTCTCTTATTATTCTCTTCATAATCTCCTCTAACCGGGGATCTGAATATTTAAACTTC
>CAYTXJ010000133.1:0-2611 GCA_964440775.1 uncultured Desulfobacteraceae bacterium
GCTTCGCTCGCAATGACAGGGGTCGCAGTGTAAAAAGAGGTTATGCAAAGCTCTCAAGAAAGAGGGTCAGATATAATCTTTATTAACTTTTGAGAGCCTCCTCTATTAAAAGACTATGTTAAGATTTCCTTTTGTATTTTCTATACCACATTGTTCCATAAATATCCCAAGATACCTTAGGGATTCCATATGCCTCAGTGAAGAGGAGTTATTGGATTCAGTGGATCTGGGTAGCAGAGAGATATTTACCAATATTCCTGTAAAGACGGTTATTTGGGCAAGATGGAGCAGATTGGTGGTGGATCTCAACAGATCCCCTGAGGATCTTAGCCCCAGGGGAGTAGTTCCTGTCTTAGATTATCATAACCGCAGAATCTACCAGCAGGGTATGGAGCCAGGAAAGGAGGATATAGAAGAGAGGATTTCTCAGTTTTACCGGCCATATCATAGAAGGCTTAGAGAGGCTATTGAAGATCCTAATATATCTGGTCTCTTTGATTGCCACTCTCTATCTGCCATTGGGCCACCAGCTGCACCTGATGCCTTTAAATGGAGAAAGGATATTGTGCTTGGAAACAATGGGGATGAAAATGGCCATTTTGTGAAAGAAAAGGGATATATTACCTGCCCAGAGTCTCTATTATTGGAATTGAAGCAGATATTTGAAAGATGGGGTTTTACAGTATCCATAAACAGGCCATATTCAGGTGGATACATAACCACCCATTATGGAAAAGAGATGATCAAAAGGGGTAAGTTTGCCATACAGATAGAGATAAACCAATTGCTTTATCTAAAAGAGGACAATATTCATCTGGATCTGGGAGCAACATCTGAGATAACAAGAAGACTATATAAGATATTTCGAGAGGTCGCTTTAAA
The DNA here is from genome assembly GCA_964440775.1 of uncultured Desulfobacteraceae bacterium. Classification (GTDB taxonomy): domain Bacteria; phylum Desulfobacterota; class DSM-4660; order Desulfatiglandales; family JALVMZ01; genus CAYTXJ01. Next base: position 883 of record CAYTXJ010000133.1, read on the forward strand.
GCTATGACCTGCTTTCTCTATGGGCTAAATAATATTCTTTCATCTCACTTAGTCGCTCCACATATATATCTCTGTAAGTGAGATTATCCATAAGGGAGATCTCTTCGAGCAGGAATTGAATTTCAGGTAGCAGATCTATCCCATAGCTATTTTGATGTCTTAAATCGGCTTCATATACTATCAGAGAACAGTAGAAACTCATTAAGAGTCTAAACTTAAGATCCCTTCTAAAGAGATAGGCTCTGCCGCCCAAGGTGTTTAAAAAGAAGCCTGCCCATCTGTATAGGTCCTTGAAACGGGGGATCAAGATATATCTCTTTTTACATGCAGAACCTTTTTTAAGGTAGTAAAAGAAAAGGGCCATATTGTATTCTATATCCCCTTCAAGCTCTTTAAGTACACCTTTAATAAAGCGGATCTCTGCCCTTCCAAGCATCCTGTAAAGATAAAATATATTTTCCAAAAGCAGTGAACTATTCATCACTTCACCTGAAGGTATGGGGGCACGAGAGAGAAGAGTCTTAATAAGGCTATTTAGATAGGCCACTTCGCTCTGTTTGGGATATCTATCTCTTAACTGATATATCCCACTAAGTATATCCAACAGCTGTCTCTGTATCTCATCACAAGGGAGATTTCCAGGATATACAGGAACTTTCTCTTTTACAACCCATACCTTTGACTCTGAAGTCTTAGGATAAACAGAAGGTGAGCTGATCCTTATCTTATCAACTTGGGGACTTATCTTTTTTATTACTGTCCATCCCCTTTTTTTGTATCCCTTTTCATATCCTAGGATATATCCCACCAAACCACTTCCTATAATCACTATTATCAAAAATATCCTCTGATACAGCGAACTCTTCTTCATAAATTTTTATATTAGAGGATTTAATCTATAAGTGCAATGAGAGATTGAAAAATTACATTCTAAGGTAATAATATTAAGATATTTAATAGTCAGGAGGTATGTGAGAGTTGAAGATACTTCTTACAAATGATGATGGCATATACTCTTTAGGACTTGAGGTCATACATAGGGAATTGATTAAGGAACATGATATTACCATTATAGCACCTGAGACAGAGATGAGTGCGGTAGGACATGCAATAACCCTTACTATGCCCTTAAGGGTAATGGAGATATATAAGGAGGGAAAATTTTATGGATATGCCATAAGGGGAACTCCTGCAGATTGCGTAAAGATAGGGGTTCAAGAGCTTATGGCCCAAAGACCTGATATGATAATTTCAGGGATAAATCTGGGAGCTAATATGGGTGTAAATGTGCTCTACTCTGGAACTGTATCTGCAGCAACAGAAGGGGCATTTCAGGGGATCCCTTCAGTTGCCATATCTTTAAATACAAGAAGGAATCCAGACTACAGTTTTGCAGCAAGATTTGCTAAGAAGATTATCTCTTTTATGAAAGAGATTTCTTCTTCCAATGGCATCGCACTTAATATAAACATCCCTTCCCTTCCTCCTGAAAAGATAAGGGGAGTGAAGATCACAAGACAGGGTATGAGCCATTTTGAAGAGAGCTATGAACGAAGAAGAGATCCCAGAGGCAATATATATTACTGGCTAAAAGGAGAAAGGTTTGTGGAGGATGGAGATCCTAATGATGATGCAACCGCTGTCTCAGAGGGCTGGATATCCATTACCCCAATTCACTATGACCTCACTGATGAGAAGGAATATGAGAGATTGACAGGCCTTGTGTCAA
>CAYTXJ010000133.1:2711-4802 GCA_964440775.1 uncultured Desulfobacteraceae bacterium
ATGGTAAAGGGTGATATTTTAAGAGATACATTGATCTTAAAGGAATTAAAAAAGGGGGGCTTTATATCAGGTCAAGAGCTGGCAGAAAGGCTTAATATAAGCAGGGCATCTGTATGGAAGAGGATAAAAAAGCTGAAAAAGTTAGGGTATAATATAGAATCCAGGCCTCGTATAGGCTATAGGCTGAAGGATTCATCTCAACTTCCCATCTCCTATGAAATTATGGCATATCTGAGAACTCAGATCATTGGGAAGAGGATCTATCATCTTGAAAAGACCGCTTCAACCCAAGATGTGGCAAAGGATTATGCAATTAAGGGGGAGCAAGAAGGCACAGTAATTATAGCAGAAGCCCAGACTCAGGGGAGGGGTAGGAGAGGTAGAAGATGGGAATCTCCCCAGGGAGTGGGAATCTATATGTCTATGATCCTCAGGCCAGATCTTGAGGCACAAAGGCTTCCCTTTATCTCCATAATGGCAGGTGTGGCTGTGGCAGAGGCAATAAGGGATAGGTTTAATATAGATGCAAAGATAAAGTGGCCAAACGATATATACGTAGAGAATAAAAAGATAGGTGGAATACTTGCAGAGAGCTTTATTGAACCCGATATCATAAGATATGTGATTCTGGGCATCGGAATAAATCTGGATACTCCACAAGATGCATTTTCAAAAGAGATCAGAGCCCTTGCATCATCTCTCAGGGAGATTTCAGGAAAAAGTATATCAAAGTGGAAGCTTTTAAAAGGGCTCCTTGAAAGTCTTGATAGATACTATCTTTATCTCTTAGGTAAAGAAGACCAGAAGATAATAGGGAGATGGAGACAACTAAATAATACCCTTGGACGAAATATTACGGTATTAGATGATCCACCATATGAGGCCTTTGCATGGGATCTGGCCTCCGACGGTTCACTTCTGATTAAGATAAAAGAAGGAGAGATTCAGAGACTTATAAGTGCTGATATCTCCATACGATATTAAAGATCGGGGCGAGAGGATTTGAACCTCCGACCCTCTGCTCCCAAAGCAGATGCGCTACCAGGCTGCGCCACGCCCCGATAAAAAGGAGAGCTTTGCATAACCCCTTTTTACACTGGGGGTTACACCCCCAGACCCCCAAAAATTAACTTTAAATAACCCATAATTACAGCTTTTTTCTGAGAGCTTTGAATTTTTCAAAGCTCTCAGAAAGATAATAATTCCTTTTTTTGACTAAATCAACAACAAAGAGATTAAAATGCAAAAAATCCTATTTGAATCTTTACAAAAAAATGGTCTATAGTATTAATAATAATTTTGAGGGGGGTAGGATAATGGATACAATATTGATGGAAAAAAGGGACTTTCACTTGGGTTATATTATCTTAAATAGGCCGGAAAAATTAAACACCTTTAATAGCCCTTTGGCAGATGAACTGGATAGGGCCTTAATTGAATTTGACAACGATCCAGATGTAAGAGTCATAATTATCAAGGGTAATGGTAAGGTATTTTCTGCAGGAATTGACCTTGAAGAATTTTATGGAAAGAGTGCAAATGAATATAGGGATTGGATTGAGAAGATGGAGAAGTCTCTAGTTAGAGTTTCTCAGTTGAAAAAGCCTGTTATTTCACAGGTTCACGGTGTTGCCGCTGCAAATGGAGCAGGGCTTGTGGCAGCATCTGATCTTGCCACCGCCTCTGAAGATGCACGGTTTGGTCTTACTGCCATAAAGGTGGGGCTCAACTGTGTTGGGCCTGTTGTGCCTCTGTCTCGTTCAGTGGGGTGGAAAAGGGCACTGGAGATGCTGCTGTCTGGAGAGTTTATAGGGGCTGAACAGGCACTCAATATGGGAATAATCAACAGGGTCTTTCCTGCTGATAGCCTGGAAGAAGAGACCAAGAGGTTTGCAATGATATTTTCAAAGAAAAGCCCATTTGCAGTTCAACATGCAAAGAGGGCATTCTATGATGCTATTGAAATTGAATATGAAAAGGCATTTAAATTTATGAATGAGGCATTTGCAAGACTCTGCACACATGAGGAGGCAAGAGAGGGTGTACGGGCCTTTAAAGAAAAGAGAGAACCCTGGTGGGTGCAAAGATAGG
>CAYTXJ010000134.1:0-4762 GCA_964440775.1 uncultured Desulfobacteraceae bacterium
AATTACCTTTAGGAGTCTGACCAATAGCGGTAGGGCCTATGAGGCTGATGTTAAATTAAGGGGTATGGGGGATTATGTATTCTATTTTGTGCCTGCTCCCTATTATGAACCTTCAGAGGACATCTATATACAGCATTGCACAAAGGTCATTTTCAACGTGGCCGGTGCACCAACAGACTGGGATCAACCGGTTGGTGATCCTCTGCCGGTTGAGATTATCCCTTTGGACAAACCCTATGCGCTGTGGGTCGGAAATGTCTTTAGAGGCATTGTGACCTGCAAAGGAAAGCCTGTTCCTTATGCCGAAATAGAGGTAGAATATATGAACCATGATATAAAGGGAAATGCCTTTGTTAAGGAGGCCAAGGTAGAGGCCCCCCACGATGCCCTGATTACCATGACCATAAAAGCAGATGTAAACGGCGTATTTACATTCGGTATCCCAAAGGCAGGCTGGTGGGGTTTTGCAGCACTCGGAGCCGGTGGAGATCTGAAATACAATGGTAAGGAACTCTCCCAGGATGCGGTTATCTGGGTTCAGGCCCTGGATATGAAATAACGCTATCATTGGGACAGACCCCTTTTAGGGCTTCTAAGCCCATGAAAAAGGGGGGGTTCTGTCCTTCAATTATATGAATTAAAAAACTGCGGAAGGAGGAAAGAGTAATGAAGATAATCAGGAAAGCTCTGGTAATATTTGTAACCATTTTCAGTCTGAGCATGTTGACTGAGACACAACCTGCATTCAGCCAGGGGATGTCCAACTACGAGCTTGAACAGGAGATCAAGGCACTGAAAGAAAAGATTGAAGGAAGAGGCATTCTTGGGAAAATTTCAGATAAGCTCACCTTTTCAGGAGCCATCGAACTTGACTATAGTTATAAGGATAACAAGGATATAGCAGTTAATGATTCCACATCTGATCTGGATATTGGCACAGTGGAGTTAGGCCTTGAGGTGGCCTTTCATGAATATGTAACCGGCAATTTTATTCTGAAAGGTGAAAATCTTGATTCAGATGATGACAGGGTCTTCTGGGATGAGGCTACCATTACCATACAAAAGGAGGGCTTCCCTTTATACTTTGTCGGGGGCAAAAGAGGTCAGCCTTTTGGTGCTTTTGAAAGTCATCTGATCAATGATCCCATAACCCAGGACTGCTATGAGATTGTAAAAACAGGTGCAACTGTTGGGTTTGCTACAGACTATCTTGATATCTCAGCTACCCTCTATAAGGGTGAGGTGCTTATGACTCACCTTGTTGATGCAGGATATGGCTTTGAAAGGGATAACAGCCCCGGCTATGAAGAGACAGATGATGTAAGTTCATATATACTAAATATTACCATATTTCCTATTGAGGCTCTTATGCTATCAGCTTATTACGATTCAGAACCCGGGGATGGCAATTCAAATGAGACAGCAGGCGGGACAATCCATTTTGAATTCCAAAAAATCACCTTTGATGCCGAATATATAGCTGCTATTCAAAGAGAGAAACATTTTAAAGATAATAGAGAGTATAATGAATCTGCCTGGTTTGCGGCAATTGCATTTCAGGTTATGGATCCTTTTGAGATTGCAGCCAGATACGAGGCATTTGATGATGACATAGATGGCGATCAGGATGGTCATCTGGATTATAGGTATAGTTTGGGATTCACCTATACACTCTTTGAGAAGGATGATTTTGCCACAAGCATCATGGGTGAGTATCGTGTAAGCAACTTTGAGGTAGAACCCGGAAATCCAAATGGTGTGGATGATAAGTTAAACGAGCTCTTTTTAAGACTGGCAATAGAGTTTTAAATAATAGGGCATTTTTTGATGGCTTTTTGTGGGCTTTTCAGATACTCTAATTTTCACCTTTTAAGTGCCTCCTTTGTAGTCTTAGGGGTTTTTTGTATAGAGGAGGCACTTTTCTTTAAAAATCTTTCATTTTGTGCATTATCTGGGGTAGAAACTTATGTAAAAGAGCATTTTGGTAAGGACCTATATGAGAGCTTTGCATAACCCCCTTTTACACTGGGGGTTACACCCCCAGACCCCCAAAGATTTACTTAAAATAACCCATAATTACGGCTTTTTTCTGAGAGCTTTGAAAAATTCAAAGCTCTCGGACCTATATGATTCCATTAAATACAAGGAGGAGGAAAGATGAAAGGTATAAAAAATGTCAAAAAAGATAAGGGAAATATCAAGATGAAAAGAGGTTTCTTGCTTTTTTTTCTGGTTGCATTTCTATCCGTTTCGCTTTCCCATTCCAATGTATTTGCCCACGGCTGCAACAAGTGTCATAAGAAAGAGGGCGTAAAGGTAGAAGTCCCTGCCATCCCGCCTATCAATCTTATGGTTGACGGGAAGAAACGTGCTATTACACTGGCCGATGCGTTCAAATTCCACGGCCATGCATGTCCGGGATTGACAATCGCTTTTCGAGCCTTACAATACGGGATCAACTTATTATATGGTTCAGAGATTCCCGAACAAAGTGATTTGCTCATCTTTTCCAGGATGGCGAGATGTGGGCCGAAGGACATGCTCGATTTTCTCATGAAAGGAAACAGGCCCTCGAAAAGGACCTGGCCTCCAGTGGGAATGAAGGGTTCGCGAAGAGACTGGGTCTTTGTGATAATGCGCAAGTCAACCTGTGAAGCCGTTACCATCAGATTAAAGCCGGAGCGCTTTCCAAAAGATTTCTTCAAGCTCAAAAAGAGACAAAAGGAAAAGACTATCACGCCAAAGGAATGGGAAAAACTTCATACCTACATGAAAGACATCATCCTTACCTATCCGACCATGCCCGCGGAAGAGCTCTTTGGTAAGCCACGCAAATACAGATTCCTTTGTTGGGGAACTATTCTTCCGGGCGAGATGGATAAGCGAATCAGGCAGTTGCGAAAAGAGAGTAAGAGAATCGGAAGATAAAGCGGATATCCAGCTTAAACATACGGGTAAAGGCTTAAGTAAGTCTTCTCCCTTTTAAAATGTCGCTGCGAGGACGGTCCTCTTTAGTTCATGGTTCATGGTTCGGGGGTAGAAGGGGGATGAGATTGCTTCACTTCGTTCGCAATGACAGCGTTGGAAAGGATCGCCCTTGAACCTTGCGAAATTCGGGTGGTAGCCTTCCCTGTCTGCCGGCCAGGCAGGCTGGATATCTCCTGCTCCTCCTTTAGCCTTGATATGGACTTGTGAACTAATGAATCAGAGGCACTAAACAGGTGGCAGGGTCTTATAATTTCAATTTTTGTTAGATTCAGGGAAATGGCACCCTGATCCTCCTCAACCCTGCCTTTAAGCAGGTAGGGGCCTGGAGCACTGAGAAGATGGCAGAATTTGCGATATATCTTTGGAAACATCACTGCCTCAAAGACACCATCTCTGTCTTCAAAGGTAAGAAATTCCATTGGCTTTCCATCTCTTGAATGAACCAGTTTATCGGTGATTAACCAGCCGATGAGAGTAACATCCCTTCCTACATCTGTATTTAGCTTTTGAGATGATATATAATTGATACCCTTTAAATAGGAGCAAAAGAGATCCAGTGGATGGCATGAGATGGGGAATCCAAAAATTTCAATTTCATCCCTTAGCTCTTTTTTTAAACCGGATGGAACAATCTTTCCTGCTTTTATACCCCTAAAATTCAAGGCGTGCCGTCTTTTGCTGTAATATTTAAGTGCCTTCCATATAAGCTCTGATCTTGGTATATCTTTCTCTATTCCATCAAAACAGCCCGCCCTTATAAGGATTATGATATCGTGAAATGGAATCTTAGGGCCGAGTCTTCCAAGAAATTCAATAAAGGATTTATAAGGGCCTCTTTTATCTCTATCATAAAGGATCAATTCCTGGGTCTCTTTTGAAAGCCCACTCAGTTGCATAAATCCCACTCTTACTGTGTCTCCTTTTCCCGTGTATCTTATCTGACCCTGATTTATGCAGGGGGGGAGGACTCTGAGTCCCATTCTCTTTGCCTCAGATATATATGCATAGGTTGAATAATATCCCCCCTGATTGGAAATTACTGCTGCCATAAACTCTGCCGGGAAGTGTGCCTTAAGATATGCAGATTTATATGCAACCAGGGTGTAGCTTGCAGAATGGGGCTTGCAGAAGCTGTATCCATCAAATCCCATGATCATCTCCCATACCTCATCAATTATCTTTAAAGGCACCCCCCTTTCCTTTGCTCCTTTTAGAAAACGCTCATAAAAATCCCTGAGTTTTTTGTGTCTGTGTTTTTTAGAGACCACTTTTCTGAGAGTATCTGCCTCGAAAGAGTCAAATCCTGCCAAATTCATTGCAGCCTGGGAGAGCTGCTCCTGAAAGACCATCACTCCAAGGGTCTCCTGAAGGATAGGTTTAAGCAGAGGATGGGGGACATCCCAGGGCTTTCCATTTAGCCTTGATACCCATTGATTGATATTTCTGTTTGAGGCAGGACGGATGATGGATGTGATGATGACATTCAGGTGAAAGTGATCCATCCTTCTGTATCTTTCAAAGCTAAAGCCAGATGCGACCTTAGTTAAAACCTGTCTGGTTGCAGGGCTTTCAAAATAGAACACCCCCATTGTCCTTGCATCGTAGAATATCTTTAGTGTTTCTGGATCATCAATGGGATTTAAGGATGTATAATTTAGGCTATTTCCATAGTTTCTATTTATCATATCTATTGCATCTCTGATGACAGCCAGAGAACGGTTACCCAGTATATCTATCTTTACAAGCCCTGCATCTTCCACAGAGTCCTTCTCCC
>CAYTXJ010000135.1:0-4640 GCA_964440775.1 uncultured Desulfobacteraceae bacterium
CCCTTTAAACATAGGATATATGGGTTAGAGGGACTTTCTTCCTCTAACCCATAATTTCTATCAGCCCCTTATTATCCTGGGGGTCATCATCTGATGAAGTGGACAGAAAGAGGCAGGATTCTGATATACACACCCTGCGAATGCCGCAATATATCTTCTCATATCCCTTAAGGATATGATCTCATCAACCAACCCCTTTTTGGCACAAAACATGGGGCGGGACTGTTCATGGTATTGTCTTGCAAGCTCATTCATCTTATCTATTATGGGCTTAAGAGGTCTTCCTGCATCCTTTTCCTTTACAAGCCTCCTTGCAAAGGTGGCAACAGCTGCGGTCTCTCCATGCATAACATAGATTTCAGTGGTAGGTGTTCCTAAGGTAAATGCATTGTGATTATTGGCAGTAGGGCCGCCCATAATGTAATGGGCAGCAGCAGTCCCTTTCCTTAACACAATACACATCATGGGAACATTGGTCTGCTCAATGGAATATATAAGGGCCTGGCCAAGCCCAAGCAATTCGGCCTTCTCTGCAATGTCTCCCACATCGATACCTGTGGTATCCTGAAACCAGACAATAGGAATTCTATCCCTTCCACATAGGGTGACAAATTCATTCATCTTGATAAGTCCCTGTCTATAGAGTTTTCCACCAATACCAGGATATGGAGCATATTCCGGATAGTCTTTTCCCAGAAATCCCTGCCTGTTTCCGATGAATCCCAAAAGGAATCCATCTACCTTTGCAAGTCCAGTATAGACCTCAGGTCCATAGTCTGCCTTGAACTCTAAGTGTTCGCTTCCATCAAAGATACGGGCAAGCACCTCATCAAAGTCATAGCTTCTCTTCTGGTTAAAAGGAACAATATGTTCTATATCATCTGAAGGATATAGGGGCTCCTTTGGGCTATCAACTCTAAAAAATTCAGGATCATATGCAGGGGTCATCTTCATATATCTCTTTATAGAATCCAGCACCTCTTGCTCTGTATCATAGACCTCTTTAAAAAAGCCTGTCTCATTATAGTGTATTCGCACACTTCCAGGAGGAACCTGTTTAAAATGCCTTGTAGCCTCTATTATCTGTTCTGCTCCCTCTTCGTCAAAATATCCCTTTGGGCTCATTCCACTTACAATTCCTCCTCCACCCACTGCAATATTGGCATCCTTGTGGGCAATCAGAATAGTTGGGCTGATTCCATGATATCCTCCACCTGCAGGATTTGTCCCATAGATGGCAGCAAGCACTGGAACGCCCAGTTTTTCAAGCTCTGCATGTCTAAAGAATGTGGTTCCTCCCCCTCTTCTATCAGGATATACCTCGTGTTGTTGGGTGAGCTTTACACCGCTACAGTTTACAAGCCATACTAAAGGCACCCTCAATCTCTTTGCAATATCTGTAACTCTTAAGACATTTTCTGACTGCCCTGGAACCCATGCACCAGCAAAGACTTTGTTATCAAATCCAATAACTACTGCCCACTTCCCACTTATCTTTGCAAGTCCATCCACCACACTGGTGGTTCCCTCCTCATTGAACTTGGGATCAAAGAGGCTGTGAAGGGGACACCATGTTCCTTCATCTATAAGATACTCAATCCGCTCCCACACTGTAAGTTGTCCTCTTTTATGAATCTTCTCTTCAGGAATTCCTACCTGCCTCCTCTTTTCTCTTGCCTCCTCTATCTCCCTTTCCACCTCTTTAATCATCTTTACATTTTCCTCTGTGGCCTTTCGCTGTTTATCGCTTAAAGGCCTACCAATGGGTTCCATCTTCTGAAAATATGGTCTCATATCTTTTTCCCTCCTTTACCTATTTGCCTTTCTGATTCCCAGTTGATCCAGTGCTATGATCCACTTACATATATTAGTTGAACCTTCCACTATCTGAATGGAAGGAGCGTCTCTGTAGAATCTGGCAACAGGATATTCTGTAGAGTAACCATATGCCCCCAGGATCTTCATGGCCACATGGGATGCCTTTACTACAATCTCTCCTGCAAGGTATTTTGCATGGGCTACTTCAAGTCCATTATTGATCATACCCTGATCCTTCTGCCACGCCGCCTTATAGACCATAAGCCGTGCTGCTTCAAGCTCTGCACTGACCTGGGCAATGAGATCCTGGTTCATCTGAAATTGACCTATGGGTTTTCCAAACTGCTCTCTCTCTTGGCAATATTTTATAACTGTGTCAAGACAGGCCTGTGCAAGACCTATTCCACCTGCTGCGGCAGATAACCTTGTCTGATTTAGGGAGCCAAAGAGTATCCTTGCACCATCTCCTGGATTTCCAAGGATGTTTTCCTTTGGAATCTTTGCGTCTTCCAAAATGACCTCTCCAGTGGGAGCAGATCTAAGCCCCATCTTAGGAAGGTCAGAGGTAGTAATTCCTTCAAAATTCTTCGGCTCAATTACAAATGCTGAAAGCCCTTTCCCCCTCTTCTCTTTATCTGTGTATGCATAGACAACCAATACATCTGCCACAGTGGCATTGGATATCCATGTCTTATACCCATTTAAGAGCCAGTAATCACCTCTGTCTTGAGCTGTGGTCTTCATGGCCATAACGTCAGATCCTGCATTGGGTTCAGTGATAGCAAATGCCCCTATATATTCCGCAGATACCAGTCTTGGTATATATTTTTTTCTTATCTCCTCGCATCCATACCTATATATGGTATAGGCGCACCCCAGTGCCTGCATATTTACCTGAACCCTCAGAGAGGCCGATGCCCTTGCGATCTCTTCTGTTATTATCATGGCAGCAAGCCATCCCATGCCATTTCCACCATACTCTTCAGGGATAACCGTGCCAAAAAGGCCCAGCTCTCCCATGGGTTTTATCGCCTCTTCATAAGGAAAATAGTGATTTTCATCCCATTCATCTGCATAGGGTGCAATCTTTTCCTGAGCAAAGTTTCTCACCGTCTCTCTTAACATCTGGAGCTCTTCACTTAAACCGAAATCCATGGAATTCCCTCCTTAAATTTTTTGAAATCCTTTATATCCCATAGAAAAAAACAAGGCAATAGAAAATAGATGTCCTAATCTGATCTTGACATATACTAAAACCATATATAGATTTTCAGGAAATCTGGGAAAGGATAGCATAAAAGATGGCATCTAAGACAAAAAAGACTAAGACAATCAGAAATTGGAAGAAGAGGCCTAATAAGAAAAATAGAAAAAGGGATCTTAAAAGGATTCAAAAAAATAGAGAGATATTGAGGAAATTAGCTGAGATGTGATGATCTCTTATCCCCTTCCTTGGGTCTTCTTTTAAGCAGAAGGATTATGGCAGCTGTCAGTATAAGAAGGGAAATCAGTTGAGTAACGGTCATCTCTGTGCCTGGGATATGGTTTCTAAAATCTCCCCTGAATCTTTCTACAATTAGTCTCTGAAAACTATGAAGGATAAGAAACCATAGAAAGACCTGACCTTCAAAGAGTCTTCTCTTTCTCAATCTCATAAGTATCAAAAAGATGATAAAGAGAAGCGCAGAATGATATAACTGGGTTGGGTGAAGAGGAACATTTAGGGGGGCAAGACTATGGGGATTGTGGAACACCACCGCAAAGGGAAGGTTGCATGGTTTTCCATAACAGCAACCTGCGGAAAAGCATCCCAGTCTTCCAATTGACGCCCCCAGTGCAATAGAAGGTGCAAAAAGATCAGCAACTTTCCAAAATTCCAGCCTCTTTTTTCTTATATACACAATCATAAAGGCTATTGAAGCTATCATTCCCCCTGAAAATACAAGCCCTCCCTGCCATATCTTAAAGATGGATAGAGGATTGGTGCTGTAAAGATCCATATTCATAAGCACAAATGCAGCCCTTGAGCCTAATACCCCAAATAGGGCTGCCCAGAATGCCATATCCATTACCATCTGTCTTTGAAGCCCGTATTCCTCTGAGGATCTAAGGGCAAGATATATGGCAGAAACAAGGCCAAGTGCAATGAAAAGCCCATATGTATGTAATGTGATAGGGCCAATGCTAAAGAGATCGGGAAACACCCTATATCTCCTTAAAGAGCATATCTACTACTAAAAATACAATTCCCAGAGTAATAGTGGAGTCTGCAAAATTGAAGGCCGGCCAGTGATGGGAACCGATATGTATATCAACAAAATCTACCACAGCACCTTTTACTATCCTATCGATAAGGTTTCCAATAGCACCTCCAAGTATAAGAGACAGATATATGATCTGCCTTCCCTCTGAATGGGAATTTTTTATCCAATATATTAATACAACTATTGCAAATATGCTAATACAGATCATCAAGAGCTGAAACGGTGTGGAATTATTCCCCTGCATAATTCCAAATACCATTCCACTGTTTTTGACATGCACCAGGTCTAATATGCCTGGAATAACAATATATCTTTGCCCTATCTCTATCATGTCAATAACAATTCTCTTTGTTAATTGATCAGAGATGACCACTAAAGCAGAAATAACATAAGGAAGATATCTCATAACCTTAGAAACCTTTGCATAACCTCTTTTTACACTGCGACCCCTGTCATTGCGAGCGAAGCGAAGCAACATGTCATTGCGAAGCTCCGAAGGAGCTGAAGCAATCTCATCCCCCTTCTACCCCCGAACCATGAACCATTCTCAGATTGCTT
>CAYTXJ010000136.1:0-4526 GCA_964440775.1 uncultured Desulfobacteraceae bacterium
TTGTCTTTTTCAACTCTATATGAAGGCCCTGGCTGTATCTCCCTTTCTGTTAGGCTATGAATTTATCCTAACCCTCCAAATATAGATCATCCTTCCTAAGGCATGGATCTTATCTATGATCTAAGCTCTATGGATCTTGTAACAATAAGCAAAAGAAGGATAGATATAACAATTAAAAAAGAGACTCCTGCCATCCCTACAAATACATGAGAGATGGAATAGCTCTCCTTTATCCATCCCACCATATGGACAGACAGGGCACCCACTCCAAAGGTAAGGATAAACTTAGTCCCATAGGCGCTGTGCCTTAAGGAATCTGGAGTGAGAAGAGCTACTAAGGTATTCTCAATAGGCTGCATTCCAAGTAGAAAAAAGAGATAGGTCATTGAAAATAATATTAGCCAGATATCCATAGTATATGCCATACCTATTGCCATAAAAATGGGAATCAGGTGAAAAAAGAGATATGCCTTTTTGGGATCATGCCTTTCTGCAAACCTTCCCCCCATGTATTGTCCCATTATCCCTATAAGAAACACAAGGGATGTAAACAGAGTAGCTGAAAGATGGGGGGAATTTGGAATAATATTTAAGGAGCTAAGGAATCTGAAAAGTTCCTGATTTTTAAGTTCAAAATAGGATGGAAGAATCACGGTGCTACCCCTGTATGCAATGCCAGCAAGCATCATAGAGAAACAAAGCATCAAAAATCCTAAGATATAAGAGCTCCTTACCCCCTTCTCTATTTTAGATATCTTCTTAGATGGTTCCTCATGAAGGAGCATCAACATTATCACTGCACCCAAGAGATTGAGAATACCTACAAAGAGATAGGCAGTTCGCTCATCCCATATATAATTTATTATACCAGTGATAATAGGAGCCGAGGCAAGCCCCGCATTTCCTGCCATACCATTATATCCCAAGGCAATACTCATTCTGGTGATCCCTTTTGATATAAGACCCAGTCCTGCAGGATGATATATTCCCGAAAATAGACCAATTCCTGCAAGCATCAAGGAAAAGAGTGCTGGATTGGAGATAAAAAAGGAGGCTAAGATCGCTGAAATGCCTGATCCCACAAAAAAGAGCATAAGTATCTGCCTTGCTCCTATCCTATCTGTAATTATACCCCAGGGAAGTGCTGTAATTCCGAAAAGAAGATACATCCAAAAGGAGAGTCCCAAGACCTCTGCCATGTCTAAGGAAAGGGTCTTCATAAGGGGAATTACCAATGCAGGAAATACCAGCATATTAAAATGGCACATGAAATGGCCAAAACAGGTAATTGCGAGAATCTTCTTTTCATTGAAATTCATCAAGAGAAATTTTCTCTTCTCAGTGTTTAAATGCCCGCTCTCCGGTAAATACCATACTCACATCTGCCTCATTACAGGCCTCAATGACCTCCCAGTCTCTAAGAGACCCACCAGGCTGAACCACCCCTCTTATCCCTTCTCTTATTGCCACATCCACCCCATCTCTAAAGGGGAAAAATCCATCTGAGATCATCACTGAACCCGTAAGACCGCCTTTGGCTTTTTTGGTCTCCGAATCTATCTCTTCCAAAATCTCCCTTTTCCTCTTTCCCCTCTTAATTTCCAATTCCATCTCCTTATAAGATAGACCATATCTTTCAAAGCATAGCCTATCGGCAAATTTGGTATAGGCCTTAAATATGGCTATCTCAGCCACACCCACTCTATCCTGCTCTCCAGTTCCTATCCCCACTGTAACACCATCCTTTACATATATTACAGAGTTGGAACTGATGCCCTGCTCCACATACCATCCAAAGAGCATATCCTCATATTCCTGATCTGTGGGTCTTCTCTTTATCTCATATCTCTTGCCATTATGTTCAACAGAGGGGATGATAAAGTCCTCTTTCTTTTCAATCCTTACTAAGGGGGACTCCTGTATGATCAGCCCTCCATCAATAAGGCTTTTAAAGTCAACAAATCTTATGTGCCTATAATAACTGAGGCTGTCCATCTTACCTATCTTTATAATCCTCAAATTTTTTCTCTTTTTTAGAATATCAATGACACCCTCTTCAAAATCAGGTGCAGCTATCACCTCTAAATAGTTCTCTGAGATGCTCTCAGCCGTATCTCTATCTATAGGGCGGTTAAAGACTGCACATCCACCAAAGGCAGCTATTCTATCTGCCATATTTGCCTTCCTATAGGCATCTAAGAGGCTCTTTCCATATGCCACTCCACAGGGATTGTTGTGTTTTATAATTACACAGGCAGGGCCTTTATCTAAAAATTTTAATATATTTAGGCCACTATCAATGTCGGTAAGATTGATCTTTCCAGGATGTTTCCCGCTCTGTTGCATATCCTCTTCAGTGATTGCAGATACAAGTCCTCTACCTGGCTCTATAAATTTACAATCTCCAAGTATCAGATTTCCGTTTATAAGTTCATAGAGGGCCGCTCTTTGATGAGGATTTTCACCATATCTAAGACCCTGCTCTACAATTTCACCCTTTGACTCATCCAATATCTTCCATCTCCTCTTCCTATATATAAGGGCCTGATTCCCGAAGCTTATGGTTATCTGCTCTGGGAAATTGTCTTCTATTACCCTTCTATACATCTCCTTTATATCTCGTGCCATCTTTCAGACCTCCTTTCCTTGTCACACCGAATAAATGCGTAGGCACTATGATTATGAATGGATTCAAAATTTTCAGATTCCACCTCATACCATATGATATTCTGGTCCATATTGAGTTTCTTTGCTATCTCTCTTACAATATCCTCCACAAACATGGGGTTCTGATAGGCCTTCTCTGTTACATATTTCTCATCCTCTCTCTTTAAGATAGAATATATCTCACTGGATGCAGACTCCTCCACCAATCTTATTAGATCCTCTATCCATATGAATTTTTTAAATCTCACCTTTAATCTTACCTCCCCCCTCTGGTTATGGGCGCCAAAGTCACTTATCTCTTTGGAACAGGGGCACAGGGTTGTAACTGGAACAAAAAGGATCAATATTAGATCCAATCTATTACTTAAAGAGCCAATAAACTTGCATCTATACTCCATTAATCCCTCAACTCCTGAAACAGGCGCACTCTTTTTGATAAAATATGGGAAGCTTATCTCAATATGAGCACTCTGGGCATTCAGTCTCCTTTTCATCTCTTCAAGGATCCGAGATAGACTATGGAGAGATATCATCCTATTATTCTCATTAAGTATCTCTACAAATCTGCTCATATGAGTGCCTTTGTAGTGGCGGGGGAGATTTACAAACATATTTATCTCAGCTACTGTTGACTGCTCTCCCTGACTCTTATCAAGAACTGTTATGGGATAACGGATTCCTTTTACACCTACCCTGTCTATATCAATATTTCTATGATCAGTATGATTTTGAATATCAATCATATCAGGCTCCAAAAGAGTAAGGATATATCTTTGTGGAATAATTCAATTAAAAAAATTCATAAAAGGCAACCTTAAATTCTAAAGAGCTTTGCATAACCCCTTTTTACACTGGGGGTTTACACCCCCCTCCGGGTCGGAGACCGCTCCAGGTCAGAGACCAGACCCCTGTCATTGCGAGCGAAGCGAAGCAATCTCATACCTTTTATAGATTGCTTCGGGTCTTTTAAGACCCTCGCAATGACAGATTCCATTTACAGCTTCTTTCTGAGAGCTTTGAAAAATTCAAAGCTCTCTCTAATGGCCTCCTGATTTCTATTGAAACGTTATAAATTATAATATAGATTTTATTATAAGGGGGGGATTATGCAGGTTCAAAACTGGATGAGTTCTGATGTGATTACCGTAGATGTTGATGCATCATTAGTGCAGGTAATTAGAGTTTTAGAAGAGAATAATATAAGACATCTTCCAGTTACAAAGAACGGAAAATTGGCAGGGATGCTCACTAATGAAGATGTCATTAAGGCCTCCCCTTATGGTGGAACCACCTTAAAGGCAGAGGAGCTCTATCATCTTCTTGCAGACATGAAGGCCAAGCATATTATGAACCCAAACCCTGTCTGTATAAAACCCCATCAGACCATTGAGGTTGCAGCCCTTATGATGCTTGAACATAGAATCACTGGAATACCTGTGATTAAAGACGATGGATCTGTAATAGGTATAATTACTCAGGGAGATGTGTTTAAATGCTTAGTCTCTATTACAGGGGCATACCAGAGAGGTATTCAGTTTGCCTTTAATCTGGAAGACAAGCCCGGCTCCATAAAGGAAGTTGCAAATGTTATCAGAGAAGAAAAGTGTCAAGTGGTAAGCATCCTGAGCACAACAGACACCTCTGATGAAGGATTCAGACATGTATTTATAAGGATAAAAAAGCCCCCAAAGGAAAACCTTAAAAGACTGATAGATAAGCTAAATCAGAAATTTATGCTACTTTATACAGTGGAAGATCCGCTAAAAGAGATATGAGAGAGCTTTGCATAACCCCTTCTTACACTGGGGGTTATACAAAGCTCTCATCATCAACTCTTGAATGCGGCTGTAGTTTTCCAA
>CAYTXJ010000137.1:0-4441 GCA_964440775.1 uncultured Desulfobacteraceae bacterium
CAGTGTAAAAAGGGGTTATGCAAAGCTCTCTGTATCATTGAAGAGGCTTGAAAAGGCTGTTATTCAATCATCAGAATATGCAAGGAGCTAAATTTAAGCTCAATTGTTTTAGTGGTGTTTTTAACAGGAGTTAAGGAGGATGAGGCAATGAAGCTTAAGGCAGATAGGGTCTTAGATGGAACCAGGGTCTTTGTGGAGCCAGTGCTTATATGATTATTAATTATTTAATTAATTTTTCTTTTTTAATCCTAATTTGAAAATCAAAAGGGATCTTTATCAGATGGTCAGGTTAACTTAAATTGTATCTCAATTACAAGGAATCAAGAGGAAGAATTTGGGGAGCATAGGGAACTCTGAATGAGACTAAGATTATTTAAAAATTTTCTTGACTTCTTAAATTATTGTAATATTTTATTTGATTCGATTTTTATTTAAATTAGGGTCTTTAAATAACTTTAGGCCCTTAAGAAAGGGGTTGGGAACTTCAAGGCATAAATTTTAAATAAGAGGTTAGGTAAGATGAAGAGGAAAGCATTACTAGATCTAGTCTTGATCGATCTTTATGAGTGTGAGAAAGAGACCCTCAAAGATGCGGATCAGATAAGGAAGGGCATGTTAAAGGCAGCGGAGTTGATGGGTGCAGAGGTGGTAGCAGAGTCATTCCATACCTTTAGCCCCTGGGGGGTGAGTGGAACTGTAACAATTGCAGAGTCTCATCTTGCGGTGCATACCTGGCCAGAACATAATTTTGCAGCTATTACCTTTGAGACCTGTGGTTCAGATATGAATCATAGGAGGGCTTATGAGTATCTAATTCAATTCTTTAGGGCAAAGAGGCATAGAATCATTCACCAAAAACGGGCATTTATGGATGTGGGTAGGCAGGAGATGCCATATAAACAGGGAATTGGTTGACTCACATTTGGGTCCAGAGTTGAATGGACAGATTTAAAAGAGGTGGCGTAATCCCTTTGAGAGCTTTGAAAAATTCAAAGCTCTCAGAAAAAGCTGTAATTATGGGTTATTTAAAGTTAATTTTTGGGGGTGTAACCTCCAGTGTAAAAAGGGATTATGCAAAGCTCTCCCCTTATGTCAAGGGCAGAGGAGAGTTTTAAGTCTTTGAAAATGTTATTTTTAAAATCTTCTCTGTATTGTCTGTTATCTTAAATTCTTCTGATATCCTTATTCCGCATACCCAGATAATCTTATTTTTATGGATTACAAGGGGTATCAGGTATCTTTGCTCTTTTGGGATCTTGAGATCTATAAAAAGATCCTTTATCTTTTTTGTGCCTTCAAGGCCAAGAGGTCTAAATTTATCTCCTTTTCTAAAATTTCTTACAATAAGAGGATACCTTGCCTTATCCTCACTGATAAAGGCAGTGTATTTATCTTCATCTTTTAATTTTAATGGTGGGTCTATCTTTGATACCTCAAATTTAAGCATACAAGATGCCTCTTTTATATGATAGATTCCGTCTTCAGGAATATGGTAGATAAAAGAGGGAGGAGAGTGTTCTGCTTTTTTCTTTTCTAAGATCAATTCATTATATCTCTTCTTTGCAACCATTCCATCTGGAAGATGGATCTCCTTCTGAGGATTGGGGGAGTGGAGCATCCTAACAATATTTTCTATATGGATATGGGTGAGTCTTTTCAAAGTGGATATCCGGCCTATTAAGATCCGTATTGCCCTTGCCTTAAGTGCTTCAGGAAGAGTTAAAATCTCATTTATGGAGACAGTTATCTTTTTGTCCTTTTCATGGCTTGAAAATGACATCTTTGAACTTATCAGTTCATCTAAAAATCGATCTTCCTCTTTCAAGATCTTAGAAAGGGTATGGATATGTTCAATAATTTGGGGTTGTATTTTAAGTAGCATTGGCATTAGTTCGTGCCTTATAGCGTTTCTCAGATATCTTTTATCAAAATTGCTCTCATCCACTCTGTACGGAAGGTTCAGATCTTTCAGGTATTTGAGGATCTCATATCTTCTAAGTCCCAAAAGGGGTCTTATTATCTTTCCATCATCAGATCTTTCAGGTATTCCAGAAAGCCCTTTTGGTCCACTTCCCCTTAGTAGATTTATAAAAAAGGTCTCTGCCTGATCATCCATATGGTGTGCGGTCGCAATCTTTTTAGCATTGGTATCTCTTAAGACATCGAAGAGGAACGTATATCTTTCATCCCTTGCTGCCTCTTCTATGGATCTCTTATTCCTTATTCTGTATAGCTCTATCTTCTTTGTATGACATACTATTCCCATCTTTCTTGATAGATTCTTTACAAATCTCTCATCTTGATCGCTATCCTTACCTCTGAGGCCATGATTTAGATGTGCCACAATGAGCTCAATATGGAACTCTTCTCTGAGCTTTGAAAAGATATCTAAGAGGCAAACGGAATCAGGCCCACCAGATACAGCCACAACTATTCTATCACCAGGGTCGATCATCTGGTTTCGTATAACTGTATCTCTTACTCTTTCTATTATTTTTTCTTTAAACTTCATCTCCTAAGAACCTCTGAAACATCCCTTTTACTCTATTTAAAAGCCTTTCGTCTTCATCCATACCCTCAATTATTATAGTCTTAGGGCCTATGGGATACCAGAGGGAATTTCCTCTTTGTCTAAAAAGCGAAATGGTTGGTGTTTCAAGCATGGCACTTAGATGCGTGATTCCGCTATCATGCCCGATGTATAGCAATGAACCTGTTATAAGATAGGGCACTCTTTCAATGGAGATATCCTTTATGAGCTCAATATCATGCCTTTTATCTGAGAAGGATTTAAAGATCTCATATAATCTCAACTCAGAAGGCCCCAACAAGATCTTTTTATCAATCCCTTTGGTCTCTTTTATAAGTCCAATCCAGAAGCTGGGTGAGTAGTTTTTCTTTTCACTTCCTGAGCCAGGGTGAAACAATATGAAATGGTTACCTGAAGCTTTCATAAATTCTTTTCTGATCCCCAATCCACTAAATGATCGGGCTAAGACCTCTTCTGGATCAATATCAAATCCTAAATCCTTTAAGCATTGGGATATGAACTGTATTATATGTCTAAGATTTGTATCACTTTTTGGAAAGGGGGAAAAGAAGTGATATGAATCTGCTCTGATAAGTCTCTTTACCTTTTCTTGAAACTCAGGCTGGTCTTTTATTGTAAAGAATATGAGATCATTAAATCTATCCTCAACTATGGGCTCGTCTATTTCGGTTTCAGCATATAGTTCAAACCATCTACCTGTTTCAAAGTTGATAGTCTTATACAAAAAGGGTCTAAGCAGTCTTATCCATGGATCTCTTCCCACAAAGAGGATTTCAGTATCTTTTTGAATTTCAAGCAGCGCTGGAAGCATAAGCAGTGTATCACCCAGTGCACCTGATCTTATTATCAATAACTTTCGCTTCATTTCATCCACTTTAACTTAAGTTCTCTAAATACCAGTTGAGATCATCTTTTAAGGATAGTATAAGATTATATGGAGGGATGGGTAAAGAAGGATATTGAAGATAGGGTATTGTGGCTTTCCCGTAGGAAAGAAGCGGTATTATAAACATTTCAGTTGTGTTGAATTGCGGCAGACCTTTTATCATCCTCCAAGCTTAAAGACATTGAAAGATAAGAGCTTTGAAAAATTCAAAGCTCTCAATTAATAAGCTCTGTTCCATAGCGGATAGATCAGATCCAAAGAGACGAGGAAGCTGAAGGAATTGACTAATATAGCAGAGATAGAGGATATCAGGCGGTTTTCTTCTTAGACCACAGCACACAAAACCATTATTTAGATAGGGAGCTATACCCCAGAGGCTCAAATTACCCTAAAATCAATTTACTTTCTTGATTTAATCTTATTCATTGATTATAGTTATCTTTCCTTTAATTATGCAGGAGAAGGAATACATCGAAAAATTAAGGGGTTATTACTGTTTTGCCTGTGGAACAGAAAATCCCAGGGGGCTAAATCTGAAATTTTATAGGTCAGGAAAATCGATCTGTTCTGATATTATCCTTAAGAGATACTATGAGGGATGGGAAAATATTGCACATGGTGGCATTATATCCACTCTTTTGGATGAGGTGATGTCTTGGACAGTTATGTATTTTAAAAAGGTCTTTATTGTAACAAGGAACATCAACATAAAATATGTTCGGCCTGTCTTGATAGGAAAGTTAATTACTGTTAGAGGCAGAATAATCGATGATACCAAACCTCCTATAATAAAGGCAAAGTCTGAAATAAGGGATCAGGATAAGAGATTATTAGTTCGGGGTATGGCAGAATTTGTGATTATTTCAAAAGATAAACTTTCAGGGGTATCTGAAAAGTTAAAAGAGGATATGGAACGACTTTTTACTCAATTTTCAGAGCCTGTATGACTTGAGAGCTTTGAATTTTTCAAAGCTCTCAGAAAAAAGCTGTAAATGGAATCTGTC
>CAYTXJ010000138.1:0-4436 GCA_964440775.1 uncultured Desulfobacteraceae bacterium
ATGAAGGAATAATGATTGATAGGATACCAGATGGAGGCTGGATAGGTCTGGGACATAGAAGGCTATCTATTATTGATCTTTCCTCTTCTGGTCATCAACCCATGTGTAATGAAGATGGATCGCTCTGGATCACCTATAATGGAGAGATATATAATTTCTATGAACTTAAAGAAGAGCTTGAAAAGAGAGGGCATAAATTCAAAAGCAGGACAGATACAGAGGTCATATTGCACCTGTATGAAGAGCAGGGGGTTGATGCAGTAAATAGGCTGAACGGTATGTTTGCGTTTGCTTTATGGGACAGAGATAGATCCCAATTATGGGTATGTAGAGATAGAATAGGGATAAAGCCTTTAGTATATTATTGGGATGGAGAGAGGTTCATCTTTGGCTCTGAAATTAAATCCCTCCTGATTAATCCTGAAATTAAGAAAGAGATTGATCCACAGGCATTATACCTCTATTTGACATTCAGCTATGTGCCTACACCATATACCATATTTAAAGGAATAAGGAAATTAGAGCCTGGCTCTTACCTTATTATCAAAGATAAGAATCTTTACCAAGAAAGGTATTGGAATATTAGAGATACAAGCTGCATAAATAAAAGAGATAAGAACAAGTTAAAGATAAGACTATTTGAAACCTTAAGGGATTCTGTAATCAAGAGGTTGATAGCGGATGTCCCGGTAGGGGCATTTTTGAGCGGTGGAATTGACTCAAGCATTGTAGTTGCACTCATGGCAAGATATGGAAATGGCAATGTGAAGACCTTTTCTATTGGATTTAAGGATCTTAAATTCTTTGATGAGACCAGATATTCAAGGGAAATTGCAGACAGATATAATACCGATCATCATGAGATAACTCTGACCTCTAAGGTTATGTTAGATTATATGGAAGAGATCCTATCCTGTTTTGATGAGCCATTTTCTGACTCCTCCGCTATTCCCATGTTTACTATATCAAAAGAGACAAGAAGATATGTAAAAGTGGCACTATCTGGAGATGGAGGTGATGAACTCTTTGCAGGATATAGATCGTATCTAAGTGAATACTGGCTCAGAATCTATAGGCTTATTCCTTTTGTGTTTAGAAGATCTTTCATAGAAAAGATCATCTTGAAGTTGCCTGATTCAAGAGATATTCAATTCCTTGAATATATAAGAAGGGCAAAAAAATTTATAAGAGCTTCAAATGGTAGTCTAACTGAAAGATTTCTCTCTTTAAGAGAGATATTCCCAAAAGATAAAAGAGAAAAATTATTAAATCCATCTCTCTTAGGGGATAATCCTTTTATATATGATATACCTTTAAGATGGATTAGATCCAGGCTTTCAGAACATAAGACAGATCCAATAAATCAGCTCCTCTATGCAGATCTTAAAGATCCCCTACCTTGTGATATGCTCACCAAGGTGGACTGGATGAGTATGAAAAATTCTCTGGAAGTAAGGGTTCCGTTTTTAGATCACAGGGTGGTAGAGCTTGCCTTTGAGATACCAGGCTCCCTAAAGATCCATAGAAGTAGAGGTAAGCATATTCTTATTGATACCTTTAAGGAACTTCTCCCTAAAAGCATAATCAAAAGAGGGAAAGCTGGATTTGAAATTCCCATAAGTCTATGGCTTAAAAGAGAGTTGCGTTTTTTAATTGACCGATATCTAAATGAAAAATTTATAGATGAGCAGGGGATATTTAATTACAAGGCTATTGAACAGATAAAAGAGCTCTTTTTTAAAAGAAGGATGGATGCCTCCTGGATGTTGTGGAATCTTATAGTATTTCAATTTTGGTATGGAAAATATCTCAAGTAATTGTGATATCTTGCATATCATAACCAGGTTGGACAGTGGAGGATCTGCTCAAAATACCCTCATCTCTTGTATGGGTCTTTCAAAGAGATACAGAATAACTCTTGCGCATGGTCCAAGTAAAGAATCTAATATGACACCTGAAGAGCAGAGCTTTGTTCTGGAAAAGATAGAGATTGCAAAAGATAGAGGAGTAAAAATCTTTCTGATTCCATCACTTGTAAGAAGGATAGATCCTATAAAGGATATCAGAGCCTTTTTTGAGATATCTTCTTTAATAAGATCCCAAAGGCCAGATATTGTCCATACCCATACCTCAAAGGCAGGAATACTGGGTAGATGGGCTGCATGGCTCCTTGGTGTTCCCTATATAGTTCATACTCCTCACGGACATGTATTTTATGGACATTTCTCCAGGGTTATCTCCATGCTATTTCTGATAATTGAAAAGGTATCTTCACACATAACCAATCGCATTGTGGCATTAAGTGAAGGAGAACTGAGGGACTATATCAGATATTCTGTCTCAGATCCATCAAGACTTTTAAAGATACATAGCGGTGTGGATATGGACAGATTTTCAAAGATAAAAGAGGCTAAAGGTGTGTTTAAAAAGAGATTGGGCATATCAGATACAGATCTCACTGTGGGTTATGTAGGTTGGCTTATGCATGTTAAGGCTCCACATATATTGATGGATGCAATGATGGAGGTGTGGAGGGAGTTTCCACAGACATTACTTCTCTTTGTGGGAAAGGGGCCATTGGAAAATCGACTAAAGAGATTGGCAAAAGATAGAGGAATAGATAACAAGGTGAGATTTTTGGGATGGAGAAGAGATATAGAAAAGATTATGCCCGCTCTTGATGTCTTTGCACTTCCTTCATTAAATGAAGGGATGGGAAGAGTGCTTGTAGAGGCCATGTGTTGTGGTATACCCATTGTTGCAAGCAAGGTAGGAGGGATAACAGAGCTTGTAAGGAATGGGGAAAACGGTTATCTGGTAGAGCCAGGAAATGTTAATTCCCTTTCCCATGCCATAAAGCAGCTCCTTAGAGATGAAAGGCTTAGAGAGAGGATGGGTAAGAGAGGAAAAGAGATTGCAAAAGAATATTCATCTGAGAGAATGATTCAGTTATTGTCAGATTTATATGATAGTCTAATAAAAGAGAAAGGGTAATGAGATTCATTTTAGTAACGATAATTCTTTCTCTTTTCATATTTATCTCAGAAGCATATTCTAACCAGAAAGGATATATTCAGATTGCCGGATTAATTGATCTTAGAACCAGATTTAGCGATGGAGCACTGGACTTAGAGTCCTTGATTAGCCTTGCTAAAAGGAAGGGGTTTAGTCTCCTCTTTATAAATGATCACGATAGAATGGTTATGGAATATGGGCTATTTCCATTGAGAAATGTTATAAGGAAAAGGGTTGAAAGAAACTCAATAAATAGAGGAGGAGCAGAAAATTTTATAAAAGAGATAAAGAATGCCCGCAGAAGACATCCGGATATGATAATAGTTCCGGGGTCTGAATCTGCCCCATTCTATTACTGGAGTGGATCTCCACTTAAAGGAGATCTAACTGCTAATAATCATGAAAGAAGAATCCTTGTGATAGGTCTTGAAGAACCATCCTGCTACAGTTATCTTCCTATCCTGCATAATGGCATCTATCTTAGATATATGGGAAGGGAGCTTTTAGGGCTTTTACCCTGTATATTTTCTCTCTTTATCGGGATATTTCTCACTCTGAGAGGAATATCTATCAAATGGGGACTGTTAATAAGTGTAATATCTGCGTTATTTATATGGAATGGCATTGGTTCCTTAGAACCTTCACCCTATGATCCATACCATGGAGATCTTGGCCCTGCCCCTTATCAATTACTCATTGACTATGTTAGGGAAAGGGGGGGGCTTACCTTTTGGAACTATCCTGAGACCCGCTCAGGGGTAAGACGGATGGGTCCCATCTCTGTAAGGACAGAGCCATATCCTGAAATGCTAAGAGACACTTATGGATATACAGGGTTTGCAGCCCTTTATGGTGATAGGATCACTATAACAAGGCCAGGGGGGCTGTGGGATCAGCTCCTTCTAAAGTATATTAGAGGAGAAAGGGATAGTCCCATTTGGGGTATTGCCACTGCTGACTTTCATAGCGAAGGTGAAGCAGGTGAGGTGTTGGGAAATTATCCAACGGTATTTCTTGTTAGAGAGAGGAGCAGAAAGGCAGTGCTTGATGCAATGAAAAGGGGGAGAATGTATGCATGTAGCTGTAATTATCCACAGATGCTAATATTGGAGCAGTTTACAATATCAGATCCTAAAAATAGAAAGATTGCAATCTGTGGTGATGAGATCGCATTAAAAGGAAGGGCGATTGTGGAAATTGCACTAAGAGCAATGATTCCTTCAGATAAAGAGGTAAGAGTGCGGCTTATCCGATCAGGTAGGCCTATAAAGGAGTGGAAGGTCAGGCTTCCCTTTAAGGTAAGGTTTGAGGATGAAGAATTTAAAGCTACTGAGAAGGGCTTTTATAGATTGGAAGTCTTAGGTATTGGGAAGTTACTTTCCAATCCCATATTTTTTAACAATGAGAGCTTTGCATAACCC
>CAYTXJ010000139.1:0-4417 GCA_964440775.1 uncultured Desulfobacteraceae bacterium
AGCTGAAGCAATCTAAGAACCTTCGCTGATGGATGAGATTGCTTCGTCGCTAACGGCTCCTCGCAATGACGGTGTAATGGGTCTTTTAAGACCCTCGCAATGACAGATTCCATTTACAGCCTTTTTATGAGAGCTTTGAAAAATTCAAAGCTCTCACCCTTATCTGATCAACCAAGGAGCATTAGCGATGAGGCAATCTCTAAATTTACCCAAATACCTGCGGTTTAAATCTCTCCCTGTTTATTATAGCTGCACCCCCATCATCTGTTTGCGTTAGCACAAACAATCCCTTTCTCTCAGCATATCTTGCCACATCATCCTTTACCACTAATGCCCCCACAGCCCCCAAAAGCTCTTTGTCCTTGTATTGGGGAAACTTCTCCTTAAATTCAGGTAATCGCTCCTCTAAAAATTGATCTATGTGTCTTCTTCTAAGTTTATTCTTTACCTCCACCACCAGCACCTGTGTTCCATTAGTGGCAACTATGTCATATTCCCTGTCATCCCTCCTCTTTCTAAGATTCCTCCTTACCCTGTTAAACACCATACCTCTCTTTTTAAACATGCTTTTAAGATTCCTGTAAAACAGCTCTTCCCCAATCTCACCCTGAACTATACCCAAATCTCCAAGCTGAACCCTTAGCTCCCGAATCTGCCTATCTGTCTCCCTCTGGGATTCCCTTTGAGACTCCCTGAGCTCCCTTATACTCTCCCTCAATTCCTTAATGCTCTTGTATAACACCTCCCATCTGTCCATTTAAAAATCCTCAATTTTTTAATTACTTATTAAGTTAACCACTTTAATCCATAAGTGTCAATCTATAAGAATTTGACCTTCTGAATCGGAAGCCATTTTCTACTCTATTATTATGGGGTTAGGGGGTAAAACAGATTTAATATCTACTGCCACGACCAGATCCTTGCAAGATATGTAATATCCACGGCTCTTATGGAAAGGATATTGAATTTAAAGAGAAGATATCTCAAAAATACCTTAAAGATTGCCCTCTTATACTCTAAACTCTACCTTACCATAACTGATCTGGAGCAAACCTTACACCTTTTACCTGTAAAAAATTCCCAAATAGGTAAATGAACCTAATAAGGGATAATTGACATAAAGGACTTTTCAAGCAGAAATGTTCATGTTAATCTATCCGCCATCAATATCTAAAAGATATGCTTAAGGGAGAAAAGGATGTTTTTAAATGAAAGGGAAGTGCAGGATATATCAAGGAAGGTAAAGGAAAAGAGGGTATTTCAGAGCAGAGACATAGTAAAGAGAAAGGCAGTTATCACAGCCCAGAGGATTATTGTGCAAAACTATCCTGAAAACAGGCCTAAGAGCGTATTTAACCCCACCTTTAAGATCACTGAGAGGGGATTAAAGATATTTGCAAGGATCTCTGTGGGATACTATACGTATACAAGTGGGATCATAGAATTTGATCTACCCTTTGAAGATCTGTCAATGGATTGTAATAAGGTCTATAAGGGTTCCCTTTCAATTATACCTGACAATAGATACGATTTTTGGGGTGTGGAAGATCCCCGATACTATATGCTTGATGGGAATGAATTCATCACATATTCGGGTAGGACCGTAAACTATTTTCAGACCCATATCAGGGTGGAAAGGACCTTACCAGTGACTGCAATAAAAAAGGGAGGGGAGTGGAGGAAGGTTGCGGTATTCAGAATGTCAGAGGAGATAAGGAGTTTTGTTGTAAGCGATAAGAATGCCTTTCTGGTAAAGGGTGAGGAGCTTATGCTCTTTCATCGTCTCCACATGCTGAATGAGAGATTTTATCTAAATATCTGCAGGATTCCAAAGGACATATTTATTGGAGAAGGGCTAAGGGAGATAGAGATAGGAGAGAATATCACAGCGCTTGAACCTTCTGACTTTGAATCAAAGATCGGTTGGGGAACTCCGCCTGTAAAGGTAAATGATGAATACTTGGTGCTACTCCATGGAGTGGACAAAGAGTTGAGTGTTTATAGGGTATTTGCTGCCCTGATTGATAAAAAGGGTTGTTTCTGTGCAGTTACCCCCTTTTATATTATGGAGCCAAAGGAGATCTATGAGATATATGGGGATAGACCCTATGTGGTCTTCCCCTGTGGTGCGCAGATCTGGAATGGAAAGCTATATATTAGCTATGGAGGTGCAGATTCGGTTATAGGAATAGGGATATTAGAGATTGATCACCTCCTTGAAATCCTCAATCAGAATAGGATTGATAAGGGATAAGATCCTATATGCAATCCTATGGATATTGTTTTCTGCTACATATCTTTTGGCTGATTCAACCAGCATATCTCTCAATTCCTTGTCATGGACTATCTTAAGAATTTTTTCTTTCAAATCCTTTCTATCTGAATATAGCACAATGGGTGAGGGCCTATAGCTTTTTACATCTTCAAAGAAGTTTGTATCAGGAGCAATGTTTATACAGAGGGAGCCCATAGTCTGAAACAGGGTTGAAGATACCACCTTTCCCTCTGTCCTTCCTTTGGGAATGAGATGGATATCGCTCTGGAGCAGATTATCATATATTCCATCCAGATCCAGGACCCTCTTTTCCTGCTCAAGCCATTTATATTTATAAGGCAAAAGTTCAGAGCATCTTATCACCTTGTATGAAAAGGAAGGTAGATCTCTTTCAAGACCCTTTAGGGTCTCTAAGTAGTCCAGATATTCTTCCTCTGGCTGTCTTCCAAAACTAAAGAATCGAATAATTCCATCTTCTGCAAATTGCCTCTCTCTTTTATGTATTTCCACACACGGATATGGAACAATATGCACTCTATCTTCATCCACCTTTCCATCAATTATCTCTTTAAACCCCTCATGGAAGATCAATACATTTTCAAAGATATTTAAACTTCCATACTTAATATCTTTCCTGAGTGCATCATGCACTATTATGTAAGAAGGAACTCCCCTCTTTTTGAGTTCCCATACTAAGGTTTCCACATCTGCCTTTGGAAGACTGGGCCAGGACTCCACTATCAATGCATCCAGCCTCTCCTTTAGGACACTATCCATATCTATTCTTCCTCCGGATCCCTCAGGGGATATCTCCTCAAAACACCTTATCACATAGGGTTCATCTTCTCTTATGGATATGTGGTGCCACCACTTGGAGGCACTCTGAAGATAGGGAGCAAATACCTTGACATGGATTTCATTTCTTAAAAATTCCCTCCCTATCATCTCTGCATGAAGGGATACTCCACAGGTGGCATTCCACCTGCTCAAGATACCAATGCAATAATCCTTACTTTTCATGAAATTATTCACCTCCTGAAATGATTGATCATTGAGAGAGGAAAATGGTTATGTCAGGGTGAATGGATCATACTAAAAGATAATTACTATTGAATATTATTCAAGATCAGGAAGATGGAGAGGAGATCCTGATATCAGAGATTATCTTTAGTATCTCATCTCTGTAAGATAGGGGGGCCTCCACATGCCCCCAGCCCTTTTGAGTCTGAAATATCCCATCATATGCGGTATCATAATAGGATCTCATTACATGACGGATACCCCTCTCATTGAGGATGGAATCCAGAAGACCTGCCTCAATCTCATTTTCAATTATGGCGATCTTTACAAATCCTTCCATACTTTTATCTTAAGTTTGACAGTTAGTAGTTAAAAATTTAGAGCAGATGGTAAGGTAGTAAAATATTTACATCTTGTTGAATCCCTACGGGGTAAAGGGTAAGAGATATCCTATTCATCCCGAATTTCGCAAGCTTCAAAAGCGATCCTTTCCAACGCTGTCATTGCGAGCGAAGCGAAGCAATCTCCCCCTCCTTCTACCCCCGAACCATGAACCACGAACTAAGAACCAACAACCTTTCTGAGATTGCTTCGTCGATAACGCTCCTCTCATGAGCTTGAGGGAATCTTGCGAAATTTGGGATTAACCGGTGCATGTATCCATTAAGCAGGCTTAAGGTAGATGAATGGTTAAAAGATGACATCTATCAGCATGTTTACCTATTTTTTTACACTACCAACTGTCAAACTTAAGTTATGGTAGAGTTGAAAAACAAACTAAAAAATAATACCTACTGGTCTAAAGATTGGAGTACACCTCACAAAAAAGAATTATAATGCCTGGATTAACTGATAGATTAAGATGAAAAGAAATCTTTTAAAGACCTATATGGAGTTAAATAATCATTGTAATTTTTAACCAAAATAAGTAAGATTAAATAAAAAGTTTTACCTCAGGAGTATATAATATGCGAAGATTTTTCTCCTATGGTCCTGTGGATTGCAAGAGGCATTTCTGTGTTCCAAGAAAGGAGCTGATAGATAAATGCGTAATCCAGCTTGTTGGTGAGGATGAGGATTTTGGCCATTATTTTACCGTTTGGGCACCCAGACAGACCGGGA
>CAYTXJ010000140.1:0-4397 GCA_964440775.1 uncultured Desulfobacteraceae bacterium
TAATGCCGGAGTGGTGAAACTGGAAGACACGCTGGACTCAAAATCCAGTGGGGCTCACACCCCGTGTGGGTTCGAATCCCACCTCCGGCATGAATTTTAAGCTTCTTTTAATAAGTTACAAATTCCCCCAAAAGAGAATAGAATGGAACCAGAAGAAATAAGATGATCATTTCGGGTGCATTTTACACCCAAAAATCACCCAATCATGTAAGAGATTTCGCATATTATCCCAGATCCCAAAAACTGTCAACGTCTATATAAAAGCCCTTCGTTTATCTTAACTCTGACAGTTTGTTGTTAAAATTTTACTGATTTTAGGTTACATATCTAAATAGATCAATAACTTAGGTCATCTTATATCTTCGCTTAGGTGGTATCTGTATGTGAAAAAAAGAAAGGATTTTTCAAATAGCTAAAATTAGGCAGGCTCACCCTTACACAAATTTTCCACTAACTATATGATCTTAAAGAATATTTACCTATTTTTTTACACTACCAACCTGCCAAACTTAAGGGAAATAAATTTCGATTTTGGTTCAAAATTCAGCTAAAAAGCATCAGCTTAAGTCTTCTATAAGCAAGGTTATAACCCGGCAGGTTTATCTCAAAATATTAGGATATTATCAGGCTATTTCAATGACAGGACAAATGATGGTGTGATAATAGTATTCCTTTATAGGCATTCATTCTATAACTCATAGTTCCACAATGGTTCCTGCCCTGTTAAAGAAAAACCTATCACCAAATTCCTGTGCTAAGACATTAATGGCCTTCATGCCTGTACAGTGGCAAAGACCCAATCTTTTTATATTCAGATCTTTTAAGACCTCCACAGTTGCCTTTAGCCTGTAATCAGAGGCACTAATTAGATGCGACCCTCCAATTACAGCATATATCTTTGAATTACCTGTAATCCTTTGTGCATGGTATAGGGTATTTACTATGCCCCTGTGTGCACATCCCAGGACCACAATCAGACCCTTTTCAGAATTTAAGAAAATTGAAAGATCATCTCGCAGTGGATCTGGATGAAAGCCGTTCCTATCTTTTATAAAAAGCACAGGATCTATCTTTTCAAAGTCAGTTAGCATTGGAATCTCCCCGCTGGTTATTATCTCATTACCCAGTCTGTAAGGCTCAGAGGTAAATATGAATTTAGCACCCAAGCTCTCCAGTTCATCTCTTAAGTGGGGAATACCTATATAATGGGCACTGTCCCGCCTTTTGGAATACTTTTTCTGCCATATATCCGGGTGAGCAACTATCTCTACCTCTCTTCCTATCCTTCTCAGCACACCTCTCAGGCCCCCAGTATGGTCAAAATGGCCATGACTTAATACTATCTTATCTATACTCTTTAGATCTACATTAAGGCTATCTGCATTATAGAGCACTGAATGCCCTTTGCCTGTATCAAATAATATGGTTATATCAGGGGCTTCAATAAGGATACTAAATCCCCATTCTGCCAAAAAATCCCCAAGCTCGGAACCATTTTCACTTAATGTTATAAGTCTGATCCCCATAATTCCACCTCTGTATTAAAAAATTAGGTATATTTATTTTATACAATAATATTAGTTTATTGTGCAACTTCAAATATTAATCTGTAAAGCCACTTGAATTTTCAAAGGATCCTCGTATCGGGGTATAAGCAAGTCAATTTTTTATTGATGTTCTCATATTAAAATTGCACTAAGAATGGCAGAATTATTTTGGGATTGAATATAGTTTTAGGAAATCTGAGGCATTGGCTTGAAGATGACAAAAATACCCAGATCCTGATAGAAAGGCCCTATATTAAAAGGGATCCTTAAAATATAAATTGGCATTATAAGTTATGAAAAAGAGGGTATTAGTTGCCATAAGTGGAGGGGTGGACTCTTCCTTTACCGCCTATCTTCTAAGGGAGGCAGGATATGAAGTAGTTGGAGTGAGGATGCGGGTATATGATGGTAGATATCCAGTAAGCCATTTAAAGGGCAATGTATGCTATGGCCCTGGGGAGAGCCAGAGTGTGGAGATGGCACGTAGGATATGTAAATGGCTCAATATTCCATTTTATGAAATTGACCTCTGTGAAGAATATGCAAGATATGTGATTGAATATTTCAAAAGAGAATATCTCAGAGGAAGAACACCCAATCCGTGTATTATGTGTAACAGGCATCTAAAATTTCATCTTCTTTTAAAAAAGGCAATGGAATTAAATATAGACTTTGATCTCTTTTCAACAGGGCATTATGTGCGATCTGAAAAAAGAGGGGATAGATACATACTTAAAAAGGGAATTGATACTGATAAGGATCAATCATATTTTCTATATACTCTGTCTCAGGAACAGCTTTCCAGATCCATCTTTCCATTAGGAGAGATGAAAAAGGCCGAGGTAAAGAAGCGAGCACTAAAGCTTGGCTTTGAAAACGCAGACAGAAAGGAGAGTCAGGATTTTGTATCAAGTAAGGGATATAGGATATTTTTCAGAGATAAAGAGATTAAAAGGGGTAAGATTATTGATAAGAGAGGAAGGCTTCTTGGATATCATAAAGGTATACCATTCTATACCATAGGACAGAGAAAAGGGCTTGGTATAGCATCTGATATGCCTTATTATGTAATTAAAATAGATGCTGAGAAGAATTGTATAATTGTAGGAAGAAGGAAAGATATATATTTACGTTCATTGATAGCAGATAATGTAAATCTTATATCTATAGATCGCCTGAGCTCTCCTCTAAGGGCAACGGCCAAGATAAGATTAAACAGTAAAGAGGCCGCCTGTATCATCTATCCAATCAAAAGGGGAAAGATGAGGGTGGTATTTGACAAACCTCAGGCTGCAATAACTCCTGGTCAGTCAGTAGTATTTTACAATGGAGATGAGGTAATAGGTGGTGGCATTATAGATAAGGTGTTAGATGAATAAAAAAGAGAGGACTTTTTAAAGCTAATCAGAGATAATCCAGATATCGCTTATATAATTGAAAATATCTCTCTCAAAGAGATATCTGTAAGGCTAACCTCATACCCGCCTTATCAATCTGAGAGGAAGGGATGCCTTCTGTTCCATTGAAGATAGGAAAAGGAAACTGATAGATAGGGCTATGCATGAGGAAGAGAAGATACTGCTTAACCCAAGTTTGGCAAAATTTTCTGTAACATATCAAAATTATTAGAAGTGCATTCCCTTTTCGACACTACAGATCTTATTTATCTAATCTTTTTAGTACGTTTTGAGACCTAAAAGAAATCTCTGATACGTTGTAAATCTACATATGGAATTCCTTGGCAAAATATTTTAAAAATCTCAAATTTTCAGTAACTTATGGAACAACAACCACTGAAAATTGATGAAAAATGCTTTCTGGTTGCCAAACTTGGGTTAGAGCCAATTCCACGCTACTTTAAAAAAGGAATTGAAGGACTTGACCCTGATCAATCTGGATCCATGAGATTGGCATCTGGTTCAGGGAGGTAAAAATGGGATCTGAGACCCAATTCCAGGTGGGCTGATTAGGGGCTTTTTTGAAAAAATTTTGGCTGATTAGGGGGATTTTTGGGGGTAACTCAAGTGGTCAATGGTTTTATATGGGGTGGACTCAGAAGGGGTCAAAAACCCCTACTTGAGGCCCCAAAAATCCATAAAATGAAACTTTAAAGATAACATATTAAAATAACAATAAATTTTAACAAAATGAACCAAAAAAACCAGATCAACCAGATCAGACCAACTACCATAAGCCCCCTTAAACGCTACTTCCTCCATACCATCTACTACCTTATTGAAGAGGGAGAGCTTCCCAGAGTCAAGATCAGGGGGTGCTTAAGAATCCCTATTTGGGAGATAGAAAGGTATGAAGAAAGGCTTAATGAACTGGGAAACTTTTGACAGATATTTAAAAATTATCTAATATTTGGCTCAAATATAATGCTTAGAGAGAGGTATCTTTTCGGGTAAACCCTGCTACATCCATAAAAGGGAAAAGGAAAAGATGAATAATAAAAAGATCACATTGAGGCAGCTTGAAACTTATCTCTTTGGTGCTGCTGATATTTTAAGAGGCAAGATGGATGCCTCTGAATACAAAGAGTATATATTTGGAATGCTCTTTTTAAAGCGTGTCTCAGATGTATTTGAGGTAAAGAGGCAGGAACTGAAAGAGGAGTTTAAAGGACTTTCTGAAAGTGAGATTAATGAACTTTTGGAAGATCCTAATATTTATGGAAAGACCTTTTTTGTCCCAGAAAAGGCAAGATGGCAAAATATATTGAATCTAAAAGAAGATGTAGGGAACCAAATAAGGCAAAGCAACATCTGATAGATCAGATAAGGGATATCTTGATGATCCCCAAGGATCAAAAAAGTGGAATAAAAATATGATTTCTACACTTACAAA
>CAYTXJ010000141.1:0-4335 GCA_964440775.1 uncultured Desulfobacteraceae bacterium
TTGATCCGGAGAAAAAGGCAGATGAGATTTATACATTTCTGGTTGGAAGGCCTGTCTATGGCCAAATGAAGCGGGAATACCAGGCTATCGGTAGTCCACCGGTTTTTACCTTAGCCGAACATTGATGAACTCATAAAAAGTTGAAACTTCCAAATTCGTGCATTGTAATTTCAAGGAGTTAGATGCTGTGAAGCTCTCAAAGTTTGAGTTTTTAGCACACGATTACTATTGAAACAAGATAATTTGGTTTTCTGCCTTGACAAAGAATGTAGCTGTAGTTATATAACTAACATGTTAGTTATCAGCGAGGTTTAAATATGACATCTCAAAGGCTGACAGTAGAGGAAAGGCGTAAGCAGATTCTTTGCAAGGCTAGGGAGTTGTGCACAAAAAAGGGGTTTGCTGGAACAACACTAGACGAGATCGCAAAGGCAGCAGGTGTAAGTAGGGCGCTTATTGTGCAGCATTTTGGAAGTAAAGAGAAGCTTTATGAGGTATTGATAGATTATCTCTTCAGCGATCATCCTATGGAAAGAGACCCTCAAATTAAGGGCTATGCTGAGCGGAAAGATGATCGTGGGGTTTTTATGGCATATTGCGAACATGCCTATGATTACATGATGGCAACTCACGCCCAATCTCCTTTGAGATTGGTTATGTTTAGCATGCTTGAGAAACCGGATTTATACAAGAAGCATTTCCGGAATAGGAAACTAAAAGGTATTAAGGTACTTGAAGAGTACATTTCTAATAGGATCAAAGATGGTGTATTCAGAGAAGTCAACCCATTTTATGTGGCAGTGGCTTTTTCTTCCATGGTTACCCAACTTCTAGTAGATGCTACCACATTGAGAACCATAGGTAATAAGAAGGAATTTGTCCAAATCACTGGCACGATAGTCGATCTCTTATTAAAGGGATTAAGAGAAAGGAGGGATGCATCGTGAAGTGCGAAAGGTGTGGAGCCTTAATAAGCAATGAGGAAGATCTATATAAGCATGCGGGGCAGAATCTTTGTGAAGACTGCTATATGGACCTTGTAGCTAGCCCAAAGGTCTGTGATCCATGGGCTGTTCACACCGCCAAGAGTTTGGCTAAAGATAAGCCGGTATTGACTCCAATACAGGAAAAGATCCTTTTGCTTATTAGGGAAAAGGGTCCAATTACGGCCGAAGAGATTTGTTCAAGTCTTGGGATAAGCCAAGAGGAGTTCCGATTAAACTTTACCCCGCTCAGGCACATGGAACTGGCCCGGGCATGCAAGGTGAATGACAAGGTATGCTATACGCTCTTTGACCGGTGAGATTTTGTTTGCAAATTGTGCGGATATATTTGGGGTAGCACAAAGGCCCCTTAAGTAAGGGGCCCCAAAATTAGCAAGCTCCGCTTTGAGCGGAAAAAACTGAATCAAAGAAGGCCACGAAGGCCTATGTTCCCTGAAAGGGGGCAGTCTTCATAAGCGGGATAATTTTAGGCTCCAAAAGCACAAAGTAAGAGACGCTAATCGAAATACTCCAAAAACCAGCAGACATAGAAGGAAGACGAAGGATGTTGATGAATCCGATGGGAGATTTTTGGCTTTATACAATGGATATCTGGATGTGGTTATATACACTCGAGGAAGGGAAGTAGTAGTTGGAGGGGAGATCAAGGGGAAGAGGGAACTTCCACTTGGCGAGATAGAATATACATATCCCCTTATTTTGATCAAAGAAATTCATCTCTTCAAGGCCAAAAGAGAGGAAAGAGTTTACCCATACCCCTATCCCTTTTGGTGTTATCCGCCATGGTGGTATTATCCATGCTGGTATCTCTGGTAGGGGAAAGGAGGTGAATAAATGGAATCCGCTTCTTATAATTTTAATATGTTACAAAAAATTTTGCCAAATTTGGGTTAAGATGGATTTTACAAGATAGATGGTCAATGTACCTGATAGGAAAGCACCTATTTTTTCATACGCCTGTTTAACATGAGTAATTCCTGATCCAAGCCATGTCTTAACATAGTAAGCTGCTCTGAAACTGCTACCAAGCTATCAGCTGAAATAGCTCTGAGATTAAATGGGAATAGACTTGGAGAGTTAAGGACTGTTTCCAAGGTAGCGGTTCCATTGGGATTAGCATACAAAAAGGCCTCGACCAACCAAGCAATAAGTTCTGTATGAGCAATTGTTAAAGAGTTCCCTTAGGTATATATACCTTTTTCTGATGTTTCCTTCAGAACTCCCCAATCAGTAAAGCTTCGTAGCACCCGCTGTGCTGCCCTGGATACTGTTTCGCGCTCACCATATTGCTCTTTCAGCCTACGTTGCACTTGACTAACTGTTGCTGTCCCTTGGAGTCTTAGAAGCCTTCCTACTTGGGTCGCTACAGCCCCCCAGAATGGATAAACTGCCATGGTCATGCCCCAATGGACTGCAATATGGTTTTCTTGGGGTAGGCAGGAAATAAATCTGAGTCCTTTTTGCTTAAGAGAATTTAATTCTTTTGGAGCTCGCCCCCAGATTCTTAATAGAATTGTGATGGTTTTGTCAAGTGAGCTACGCTTATTTGCGTTTTTAGAACGAAACCATCCTTGAAGATACTCTTTCAATATTTTCTTTGCCTCAGGCACCTTGTTTCCAGCCAAAACAAGATATGCTGTTCGCTCCATCCAGTTAAGACGAATGATGCGGTCTATTCCAATCTGGCTGTATCGTAGATCTTTTAACATAACTATTAGTTCTCCCTTTTGATCTGAATAAACGGAACAATTAGCTCTTCAACACTAATCCCACCATGAGCAATAAGGGTTTCTCCCGCCTTAACAAAAGCATTACGGTTTGAAGCAATTAGAACCAGATAGTCTTCTGGAAGACCGATTGATGGCCATTCAAAGGATTCAGGGAATTGCTTTTTGATTTGACTTCTAAGTCTGGCATCTGAGT
Source organism: uncultured Desulfobacteraceae bacterium (assembly GCA_964440775.1). GTDB lineage: Bacteria > Desulfobacterota > DSM-4660 > Desulfatiglandales > JALVMZ01 > CAYTXJ01. The sequence continues at coordinate 2,928 of CAYTXJ010000141.1, forward strand.
AAACACGCACGCGCTCTCCTTTTAATTCTGCAATAGCCCCTTCAGCTGGTCTTCCCATACCATGTGCCTGAATATTGCCATGATCTGAGGTAAGGTAGACCTGAAAACCGCTACTATGAAGAAGTGCAATTAGTTTCAGAAGAAAGCCCTGCTTGACCCATTGCCTGACCTGATTATGCATACCTGCTGAACCCAGTTCCATACCGTGCATTATACGATCTATTTTCCTGATTACAATACCGAATACACGCAATTTAGGATTCACAATGTTTTCTACTATTAGTTTTGTATTGTTTTTATCCCCCAATACATTTAAATAAGCTACCTCCTGCCCTCTAAGACCCTGATCTATCCAAAACTGAGTCCAAAGAGCGGATTCCTTATCTGTTGTATGAATACTTGTTGGAAAGTAAATCGGCGGTTTTCCAGCAAAAACAGCCTGTCGGGAAACAGGGGTAATAGTTGGAACCCATGCAAAGACCGCATCTTCACGAAGACACAGACTGGGTTCCAGCCCTTTGAGCACTTCACGTATAGCGATCCATTGGTCTATTGAGAGCCCATCCAATAGTAAAAGAGCCATCTTTACACACTGTTCGTTTTCAATGCTTCGAGCAAGATAACGCGGTATATGATGTAGCATCACAGGCGGTATAGGGGGAAGATTAATCAGGCTGGCATATCGTTTCAGCACCCATCTGATAAGTGCCGAATCAATGCTGTCTCTAAACTCTTTAATGCGTTTCAAATATTTTTCTGGCAAAGAAGCATTTGCCTCCAGTGTTAAGGTAATAAGTTCTGACCACCTATAGGCAAAATTAAACCACTCCCAATATCGGGCATCAATTGAAGGGATTGTTTTCGCAACGGAATTAAGTAAACCTTCAATGCGACGGATACGATTTTCAATAGGAGAGACTTTGATGCCATATCCCACCCAGGTATTGGCAAGCTCCTCAATATGCTCGTGATGAACAGGTTTGAGAAAGCCCTCTAAGAAAAGATTATCAATGTAGATGCGGACATCATTATGATCAAAAGGTAAAAGCAATGGACCTGAAAATTTCAATCCATAATTCTCGGTCTTATCATGGATAGATCCGCCTTTTTGTTGAACAAGCCAATCCAGAAACACTGACCATCGTTCTTGCAGGAAGGCAAAAAATGCCTCACGATCAGGAATAATAGTCTCAAGAGGCCAATCCTCAAATAGGCTATTTTGACGAAGCACATGAATAAGACGCTCATCAAGGATGGCTGGAAGACGCCTGCCACGGTAATGCCTTCGTAGCAAGACCCTGAGTAGGTCAGATGGCTGCTTGATGAGTTCAGGAGCAATCTCAAACACATGCCGAAGAATAAAATCCTTGGTGGCATTGTCTCCAAGCTGCCCTGGTGCATATTTTTC
>CAYTXJ010000142.1:0-4277 GCA_964440775.1 uncultured Desulfobacteraceae bacterium
ACAGATTCCATTTACAGCTTCTTTCTGAGAGCTTTGAAAAATTCAAAGCTCTCATTTATGACATACAAAACAGGCATTGTTTTCTTCATGCCCCATCTTCTTATGACATTCCGCACAGTCATCCATCTTCATACTGTCCCATGGGTGGAACTTCCAGCCTGCAATATTTCTGCCCCAGATATATCTGCTATATCCTGTAAGCCTGTTTCTCTGATACATAGGAAGATCATGGGATTTGCCATGATCACCATGACACCTTTTGCACCCAATATTTCCCATCTTTACATGAGCGATGTGTGAAAAATAGACACAATTAGGCTGACGGAAATAGGAAAGCCAGGGAATCTCTTTCTCTTGAGCAACATACAATTTCAGAAATTTTTTCTCCTCTGGATTTGAACCCAACGGGCTTTCAGGATCATCATGACATTCCATACATTTTTCAAGCTTAGGAATACCTGTAAAGGTTCCATCCTCCCTGAAGGAATGGCAATAGAGACACTTTTCAATCTCTGTCTCTGCTTCAATTTCCACAAATTCAGGATTGGTATGTATGGCATGACTAAAATTTATAGGCTGTTTCTGTTCAGAATATAATGCCATGGGGAAGATAATCCAACCGATAATCAAGGATGAGATAAGACCTGCTAAGAAAAAAAAACATCCCTCCAAGGAAAGAGGGGGTAGGAAGGGCAGTTTTCTTTTCTGTTCAAAAAACTCCTGGACAAAACGCCAAGGGTCTTTGTTGTTTTTCATCTACTAACACCTCTGAATTTATTTGAAATATCGGATTTTGTCCTGTGTTTTTACCTTCTGCCCTTGTGTCTTGTCAAGGAAAAATAGTGGACTTTTTACTTATTGTCCCAGATATCTCTTAAGTTTCCTTAGCTTCTTTTTGCGTCTCTTTGCCGCTTTTGCCTGTTTCTTCTTCCTCTGCACACTGGGCTTATCATAGAATCTTCTCTCTTTTATTTCAGAGTAGAAGCCTTCCTTAGTCAATTTTTTCTTAAGCTCTTTAATCGCCTTCTCTATCTGATTATCCTCTACTATAACCTTCATTTTCCATATCACCCCTTTATCTTTAAACAAAATAGGCATCTCCTTCAAAGAGATGCCTATTTTTTAAAAGCCCGTTTCGTTAAATTATTCCAACCCACACCTCTTTGAAGTCGTATAACCGAGATTTATTTTCATCTCTTCTTTAAAAACAGATTCCATTTCACCTCCCTTCAAAAGATTGCAATTTTTATTTAAGATATCAATTTATGTCAAGTAAAATCTATTTAATAGTCCACCGATGGAAATAGCCTCTTATCGGTGTGGGGCAAGAAGAGTGCGGCCACATATTCATCCATATAGGGTTGATAGTTGCTTAGTTCAATATTGGTCATGGACTTAGCTATCGCCACACATCTTTCAAACCCCTCTTCTGAACAAAGTGCCATTCTTGCACCTTTAAGAGAGGTATTTCCCACAAATCTGATCCTATCCTCTTCAATGTCTGGCAAAAGCCCAATTGAGATAGCCTTCCTTATATTCAGATAGTTCCCAAACCCCCCTGCAACATAGAATCTGTGTATCTGATTAAATTGCAATCCAATGTAGTCTACTAAACTCTTGATGGCTGCAAAAATTGCACCTTTTGATTTTATAAGGTGATCAATATCACTTTCAGATATGACTATCTCCTTACCAGTTTCGGTCTCTTCTCTATCTGCTATTATATAGTATGGGATATCTGCATTCGGATTTAACCTTGGATCCTTGACATCCTTATTAAATTTTCCGCCGGATTGAATTATACCATTTTTTACCAATTCATAGACACAGTCAATCAGACCTGAACCACATATGCCCCTTGGTCTGCCGCCACCAATGGTTTCATAATGAACATCTCCATCTCTTATCTCCACCTTCTCTATAGCCCCCTTTGTTGCCCTCATTCCACAGGTGGTGCCTCCTCCTTCAAAGGCAGGCCCGGCAGAGGCAGAACAACATACCAACCACTCTTTATTTCCTATAGCAATCTCTCCATTTGTCCCGATATCAATAAGACCCATTATCTCCTCTGAGTCAGGAATTCCACATGAAAGCACCCCTCCTACGATATCTCCACCCACGTATGAAGAGACCGAGGGAAGCACCTCTAAGATACATCTTTCACTCAGTTTAATTCCTACCTCCACAGCCTTCATCTGAGGATATACATCAATGCCTGGAACATATGGTTGAAGCCTGATATAGCAGGGAGGAATCTTTAAAAATAGATGACTCATTGTGGTATTTCCAGCAGCAACTACCGCATTAATGTCCTCTTTTGGTATCTTAAGTTCCAGGCACATCTCATCAATCAGTTGATTTACATTATCTATAACTGCCTCATGTAAGGTTGGAAGCCCACCCTTATTACATGCATAAATGATCCTGGATATAACATCCTCTCCAAATTGGGCCTGGCTATTATGTTCTCCTCTTGTTGCAAGTATTCTTCCAGTCCTCAGATCTATAAGCTGTGCCACTATTGTAGTGGTTCCTACATCCACTGCCACACCCAGATTGGTATCCACCCTATTTGATGGTTCTATCCTCTGAATCCTATAGGTATTTCTATCCTTAACCAGTGTAACTGTAACTTTCCACTCCTCTTCCCTTAAGACATCTGGTATCTCTCTAAGGGTCTGAAGATCTATCTCTGGAGAGTGCCATCCGATCTTTTTCCTGAGCCCCCGTGCTATTCTTTCAAAATCGGTAATATTATCTTCCATTGTAGGAGGAGTTAGCTCTAAGAAGATCTTCCTCACAATGGGTTTAAAAGGAGCAATCTTAAGCCGTCTCTTTATCTGTTCACTGTCCATATCTTCAGCTTCAAGAAGAATCTTTTCCTCTTCAAGCCTGGCTTCAGCAGGAATATCTACAATCACATCACCCTTTATATATGTCTGACATGCTAAGACATAGCCTTGTTCCAGTTCCTCTTCAGAGAAAAAGGAAAGGGAATCCTTTTCGCTTTCCACATCACCCTCTGAAATTATTACTCTACACTCACCACATACTCCTTCACCACCACAGAGATTATTTATATATACCCCTGCCATCCAGGCAGCTTCGAGGATCTTGGTGCCTTCCTCAACCTCAACAGCCTTATTATAAGGCCTGAATACAACCTTATACCTTTTCATAACCCCTCACCTTTCAAAAGATTCTAAATTTAATAAATTTAATTCCTAAAATCAATTAATTAATAATTTAAAAATAAAATCATGCAAAATTTTTATTTGACATACAACATATAGTAGTATATAAAAATATACTCAATATATTTTGTTATATCTGTAGGAGGTAGAGTATGGGAAGGCTAAAAAAGGTAATCTTTTTAGATGATAAAGACAGTAATCGAAATTCCAACATATCTTTTTCTGAAAATGCCATTAAGGTGCTCGAAAAGAGGTATCTCAGAAAGGATGCAAAGGGAGAACTTATTGAAACTCCTGAAGACATGTTTAGACGGGTTGCAAGGTCTATCGCGGAGGCAGAGAGGGTTTATGGTGGAGATGGGGAAAAGATAAAGATATGGGAGAGAAGGTTCTATGAGATGATGTCAAGGCTTCTGTTTCTACCCAATTCCCCTACCCTTATGAATGCAGGAAGGGAACTCGGGCAATTGGCTGCCTGTTTTGTGCTACCGGTTGAAGACAGTATGGAAGGGATATTTGAGGCGCTCAAATGGGCAGCCATTGTGCATAAATCTGGAGGAGGCACTGGGTTTTCATTTTCAAGGCTTAGGCCAAAAGACTCCAGGGTAGGCTCAACTGGTGGAGTTGCCTCTGGCCCTGTCTCTTTTATGAAGATATTTAATACCGCAACAGAACAGGTAAAACAGGGGGGGACCAGAAGGGGGGCGAACATGGGAATTCTAAGAGTAGATCATCCTGATATAATGGAATTTATAACCTGTAAGGAAGATGGAAAAGAGCTAAATAATTTTAATATTTCTGTCGCAGTGACAGACAGATTCATGGAGGCACTAAGAGAGGGAAAAGATTATGACCTTATAGATCCACGAAATAATAAGAAGGTAGGAACATTAAATGCCAGAGCGGTATATGAAAAGCTGATTGAACAGGCGCACAAGACAGGGGACCCTGGCATAATATTTATTGACAGGATCAATGCTGATAATCCTACACCACAGTTAGGACAGATAGAGAGCACTAACCCATGCGGTGAACAGCCGCTGCTTCCTTATGAGGCATGTATCTTGGGTTCCATAAATCTCT
>CAYTXJ010000143.1:0-4213 GCA_964440775.1 uncultured Desulfobacteraceae bacterium
TTAAGGACAGGGTGTATGTGCTGGAATTTAAGGTGGGGAAGGGTGCAGAGGATGCAATATCTCAGATAAGAGAGAAGGGATATGCAGATAGATTCATAGCAGAAGGTAAAAAGGTGATTCTCTGTGGCATCAGCTTTGATGATAAGAGCAGAGAGGTTCAGGATATAAAGTTTGAGAGATGAAGAACCGAAAGGGGAGAGATAATGTCAGCCGCTCTTAATCTGAGTGAAGATAGATATATTTTATTTCAGGGGGAAAAGATATGATAAGGATTACATTTGAAAATGAAAACATAAATCTTTTAATGCCCAAGAGTTTCCTTAAAGATGCTGCTATGAGAAAATTTTTTAGGTATATTCAGGTCTTAGAGATAGTTAATAGATCAAGTGCCTCTGATGAAGAGATAGAAGGGCTGGTTAGAGAGGTTAAGAAGGCTGGAAAGGAAGAGATGGAGAGGTTATTGGATGAGATGTAAGGTGGTGGTAGATGCGAATATCCTGTTTTCCGCGCTTCTTAAAAGGGAGAATCCATATATCACGATCTTGATGAATGCTGATTGTAAATTCTTTGCACCAAAATTTGTCTTTGTAGAGCTTTTTAAGCATAAAGAGGATATACACAGATATTCTTCAATTTCAAATGAAGAGCTTTTAGAATTATTAAGTGCGGTATTAGAAAGGATTGAATTTATCTCTTTGGCATTGTTTTTAGAGGCTATGCTTTGGACAGGGGATAAGAAGCTATGTAGGCATTTGGAAAGTATGGGATTTAATATATGTATTACTACGCATGAGTTATCTGAATTCTTAATATCCTAAAAAATGAATATGGCTTCTTTCTGGAATATCCAAAGAAGATGGAATTACCGCCCAATTATTAGAGGCTTGTTGAGCTTGATAGGTATTGTTTTCCTTTTTTCACCTGTGGGTGAGGGCTTCTGTAAGCACTATAGTGGAAATGAAAGGGAGCTCTTATACACCATAGGTGATATATATGTGATTAAGACAGCTTATGGTCTTCATGCCTATAATGTATTGAGGGGGATGGGGGATATAATTGGTGATCTATCAGGGTATATAGAGCAATTTGAGGTGGAAGAGGGGATGGGTGATGAAGTGGAAGAGATTAAAGGGATGGGTGCTTACAGAGGTATTAAAGGAGGGAGATACATACCCCTTAGAGCTGACCCTCATAGGCACATATATGAGAGGAGGGATAGAAGGGGTATAATTAAGGCACAGAGGGCCCTGTTTTGGATAGTAAGGGAGCTTAAGAGAAACAGAAAAAGCCTTAAAAGAGATACTCAAATTAATGAAGAAAAAATATCTCATAGTTTAGAAGAAAAGATTAATCCTGTTGAGCTTAGCTTTCTTCAAAGTCCATCTACTGAGGAAGAAAGAAGAACAATTAGATACTTTTAAGCCAAAAGAAGAGCTTGCAGGTCAAAGGGTAATGCTTTCAGTCAGTGTAAGTGATCCAGCAGGTGCAACAGATAGCATTTTGTATGCTATGGATGTAAATTCCAAGGAAGATGTAGTAACAGTCAAAGGAGAGGTCTATGAGGCCTTTTCTGGAGAGCCTGCAGCGGATGGTACTGTTGTTAAAGTTAAGACACTTTCAGGCAAGGAATTTAAAGGACTAACGGTTGGTGGTAAATTTGAGATTGATCCAAATAAGTATCCCTATATGCTAAGCATTAAAGGAGATGCTGAAACATTTGGCTCTGAAACAATGGTTTATGTTGATTTTAGCAAAGATGTTCAAGACCTTGGCAAATTCTATGTAATTAAGGCATTGCCTCTTGAATCTTCCATTTATTATAACATAAAAGAGTTGCTTTTTGATTTAAGCAACACCTATGAGCAGTATCTAATTAAAAGGCAGAATTCTAAGTTTAATGTCTATATAGATAGGAGTGGACTAAGCAGCATTGATGATAAGATTGAGGAAGTTAAAAAGCAAATGAGTGAGATAAATGAAAAGCTTGGCACTATAGTGTATGAGAAAGTAGATAATGCAAATGATGCAATGCTTTTAGTAAAGCTCTTTGAAGGTGAAGGTGTAAATGATATTAACTATATGGTGCTTGAAAAGGATAGCTTTGGAGCTGTAAGTAAAGCTGTTTTTGAGCTTAACATAGAGGCTAAAAACTTCAATCAATTGGTTTCTAAAGGATTTGCAACAGATTTTTTGGCCCCACTTCAAAAAGTAAGGATAGCATACATATAATGTCAGAAATTTCCTTATCAAAAAAGATAAGTGAAGATGAATATAAGGTAATGAAGATAATATATCATCTTCCAGCTCTAACTAATATAGGTATGTTTAAACAAGCAAGCAGTATGCTCTATGGTATTGTAACAGATCCATCTGGAAAACCACTTGCTAATGTAAAGGTAAAAGCCAATAACACAGAGACAATTACAGATCCAAATGGTGTATGTATATACTCTAAAGCTCAGTTCTGGAAAGAAACTTTTAGTTTTTGAGGATTTAGAGAGAAGATTTAATGGTGCAACAAAACAGCTTTATGTTTGAGGTAAAACAGAGCAAAGAGTTATTTTAAGCGACCCTTTTAATGCTGCTGTTAATTATGCAATTGTATCTGGCACTGAGTTAGATGAAAGCTTAAAAGAATTAATAGCCCTTCTTGGAAATGATGGCTCATTAGATACAAATGAAACCATCATAATAGATGTTATAAAGTATATGAAAGATAAAGGTCTTGAACTGCCTGATATAATATTAGATGCTATTGGTGATGGAGTTGTAGAAGATAGTGAATTGCAAGACATCTTTAAAAACCCTGATGTAGAGTTTATCCACAAAGCCCACTTTAATTGCTCTGGCCCTTATGGCTTCTACTCAATAGAATCTTTGCTTCCTTCTGATAGATGCGAGTTTCATAAAAAATTTATAGAAGACTATGGAGAGCATCCTGATTCTGAATGGTATAAGGAACCATTAGAGGAGATGGTAGAAAAGTATGCGCAAGATTTGACCGGTGATGATTACTATAAAATGATCAGAGCAGTAACAGTTTTTTATTTAAAAGACAACCAAGAATACTATCAAAAAAATTGTAATCAAATCTGCGGTTGTGTTGCGCAGGCATTATGGCCTGCGCTTCATTTCCAACTAGAAAAAGATTATCCTAATAAGGGTTATATCTCAACAATAATAGGTGTAATAAAACCAGATAAAGATAAAGTAACTCATGTAGATTGTGCTGTTTGGGATCCCACAGACAGAGCATAAATGGTATGCTGTTGGAACAACTGGTAATTATGTAAGGGAAATTGAAGATGGTATTTATTATTATCCAAACAGTGATAAACCTCTAGGAACAACAGCTTGGGCTGTTGATAAATTTCTAGAGATTAGTAATTATGATTATGAGTCATGGAAAAGAAATATAATATCCGATATAGTTTATGATTTACCAATTAATCGCTTCGTAGAACCTGCAATAACAGAGGTTATAACAAGTGATGAAAAAACTTTAAGAACAATAGCCCAAGATTTAAACACTAATGGTTATCATGGCTTAGCAAAGAAATTTGCTATTCTTGCAATCTCTCTAAAGGATACCCCTGCCATAGAGCAGAAGGGCCTCTATGGCATACTGAGATTGGAAGGTGAGGAACTGGTTGGCTACTATGTAAGCAAGAGCGTATTTGATAAGATGAGGCTCAACGGAACCGGTAATGAACCTGCACTGGATTAGTTGAAATTATCCCTTAGCTAAATGTCATTACAAGGGGCGGTGGTGATTGAAGCGATCTTTGGATTGCTTCAGTTGCTCCGCTCCTTTGCAATTTCAGAGGAAAAGCAGATCTGCCATCTGATTAACTCCCTTTGACAGTTAAAATTTTAATTAGTAAAATCTATTAAGATATTTACAAAAATTGGGCAAGTTTATGAAAAGACTACCACTGGATACCTCCTCATTCAGGCAGATAAGGGAAAGGGATTTTTTGTATGTGGACAAGACCCCTTGGATCTACAGGATGATAGATGAAGGGATCTGTTATTTTCTATCCCGCCCCAGAAGATTTGGAAAATCTCTTACTATTGCCACCCTGGATGAGCTGTTTAGTGGAAGAAGAGAGCTATTTAAGGGCCTCTGGATTGAGGATAGGTGGGAATTTAAAGAGCATCCTGTGCTTATATTTGATTTTAATGGGATTTCCCATGAAGACCCTGAATCTTT
>CAYTXJ010000144.1:0-4071 GCA_964440775.1 uncultured Desulfobacteraceae bacterium
AAGTGAATTTTATCTTTTAGCTTTGGCCTTTTCTATTAACTCTAAGAGGGAGGCCACTTTTGATTTGGGTGTTCTATTAAATGTCTTATCCCATTCTTCTGAACTTAGATCCTGTCTTAAATAGGATTCTACATCAAAATGCTGGAACCAGCAATCCAGTATCTTAAAGCAGGGAAGCCCCATATTTTCAATTCTACAGTATTGAAAGTTTATCTGATGCCCAAGCCTTGGACATCTTATGGTATAATCTTTATTAGGGGCCTTAATCTTTTCAGACATGGAAGATCAGCCTCAATATCTATTTACAATATGAATCTCATATGACTTTGCACCAAAATATCTCTTTGAAAATTGGGCAACTGTATCCGGATCATAGGGTTTACAGCTAAATATGTCAATGTATGCAGAATTGCTCATGTCTGAAAAATGCCCTGAGATCAAAGATGTCTCAATCAATTGGATCATGGAATATCCTTTTACTCTTTTATCCTCACCAAAATGGACTACCTGACAAGGGCCATATGGCCTCATCTTTATAAGATCACAAAGACGCTTTACATAGAGCCTTATCTTCTCTGCATCTCTTATGGTCTTTGGATCACAATCATAGAGATCCAGACTGGTAAGCAATCCCCAGGGGGCAGCTTCAATCTTCTTTACTGCATCCAGCTTCATCATTACCCCCTCCTTTCACGAAAGTTTAAAGTAAATTAAATTATTGAATAAAAATTTAATGTCAATAGAAATTTAATCAAGTTTATAATTTATTATCTCTGCCCTTATTCCTCTATGCCTTTCCACCTCTAAGATACCTATACTTCCCTTAAATAGATTCATTAATCCCTTTTTATAGGCACCTGGATTAAAAAATAGGGTTCCATTAACTACCTTTTTAAGTGCCCTATGGGTATGACCAAAGATTATACAATGGGGGAGTTCTGGAAATTCTCTTCTTACCCTTTTTAGTATACCAAATGGAGGCCCTTTCCCATGTATTACTCCAATGCTATATCCTTCAATTTCCAATATCCTCTTTTTAGGGGCATTAACCCTGACATTGGAACTGTCAGAATTTCCACATACCACCACAAGATCTTTTCCTCTAAATATCTCAGTAACTTTCCAATCTACTAGATCTCCAGCATGTATTATAAGATCCATCTCCTTAAAATATCTATCAACTATCCTCTTAAGAGTAGGGTCAAAGCCATAGAGATGGGTATCTGAGATCACTCCTATCTTAACCTTTTTCATATCTTAAGCCCCGTATTAAACCCTTCTTTTATGGCATGAAGCATATTTCTGGGCTCCTTTGCATCACCTATTATATAAACCTCTTCAGTTATCTCTTCTATACCCTCATTGGAAGGCCTTACGCTTTCAGATCCGGTGGCAATAACTACAGAATCTGTCTTCAAAAGGACTCTTTCTCCTTCCTTTTCCACTAATACACCCTTTTCTGTTATCTCCAATGCCTTAGTAGAAGTGAGTATCTTAACACCCAATCTCCTGAGTTCACTCATCACCGTCCACTTAGTGGAAGCTCCGATATCTTTACCTGCCTTTTTATCCATCTCAATTACTGTAACCTCTTTTATTCCCCTGTTAACATATTCTCTAAGGTCACTCTCTGATTCTGCCCCTGTTGAAAATAGAAAATAGAGAGTTTCTGAATTTAGGGTGCCGATATTAGCAATATATAGTGCAGCTTCAAGCCCTACTGCATTTCCTCCGATAATTATTACTCTCTTGCCAACTCTGGCCCTTCCTTTTATAACATCCCATGCAAAGTGGACATTTGGCCTTTCACTTCCTTGAATCTCAGGAATTTTTGGCTTAGCCCCTGTAGCTATCACCAATACATCTGGTGCCATACTCTTTATGAATTCTTTATCAGCCTCCTTTCCAAGGATGATTCTAACATTGAGATCTAAGAGGTTATTTTCAATATCCTTTACAGCTTGAACCAGCTCTTCCCTTCCAGGGATGTATCTGTTTAAAAGCACCTGACCACCTAAGCATTCCTCCCTTTCTACTAATATTACTTCATGTCCCTTTCTTGCACATATCTCGGCCGTCTTCATTCCTGCTATACCACCACCTATAATAAGCACCCTTTTTCTATTAGCTGATTTTTCAATCTTGATCTCCTTTTCCAGTCCTGCCTCTGGATTAACAGTGCAACAGACCGATTTAAATCTGAATATGCTATCAAAGCACCCCTGATTGCAGGCAATGCAATGATATATAAGATGATCCTTTCCCTCTTTTGCCTTCTTTGGCAACATAGGGTCTGCAATTAGTGCCCTTGCCATTGTGACAAGGTCTGCTTCTCCATTTCTTAAGATCTCCTCTGCAACTAAGGGGTCATTGATCCTGTTACTTGCAAGGACTGGAATCTTTAGTTCCTGCTTTATCCTGCTTGCCAGATACACAAAAGCTCTTTTTGGAACAAAGGTGCTGAGCTGTGGAATTCTGGTTTCATGCCAACCCCCTGTTACATTTATCAGATCCGCACCGGCCCTTTCCAATTCCTTTGAAAATATTATTGCCTCCTGGTTGGTATTTCCTCCTTCCATAAATTCATTCCCTGCAATTCTTACAATCACTGGAAAGTCAGGCCCCACTGCCTCTCTTACCTTTTCAACCACCTCAAGACCAAATCGCATTCTATTTTCCAGTGATCCCCCATATCTGTCTTTTCTTAAGTTTGTAATTGGAGATAGAAATTGGGAGATCAGATATCCAGCACTTGCAAGCACTTCCACTGCATCAAAGCCCGCCTTTTTTGCCCGAATAGCTGCCTCTGCAAAGCTCTGCTGCACCATAGGGATTTCATCCAGCTCCAATGCCCTAGGGGTCTCTCCTGTAAGTCTGGATCTTACTGCAGATGCAGAAAAGGGTTTTCTACCCCCAATCATTGAAGAGTGGGTATATCTTCCTGCCTGATAGAGCTGAGCTGCTATAGGCGTCCCCTCTTTTTTAATGGTAGAAGTGAGTCTTTGAAGCCCTGGAATAAATCTATCTTCATTTAGCCCAATCATATCCTTCATTCCACCATATTCATCTACTAAGCATCCTCCTACAATTATCAGTCCTACTCCACCCTGTGCTCTTTTTCTATAAAATTCAATTAATCGGTCAGTTATTTCTCCCTCTGGGGTATATCCCAAGTGCATGGCGGTCATAACTATCCTGTTTGAAAGCTTCAATGTATTAATTTCAATGGGTGAAAAGAGATGAAGAAATTTCATCTATCCAATCCTCCTTTTTATTAAATAATACTTGTCAATTCATTCAAAATCTATCTAAATTTTATTTTATGAAGCTCTTAAAAAGATATGATCATATCTTTATAAAATTAGTCCCTCCTTTATGTGCCCTTCTAATTAAGGGTATAATGGGTTCATGCAGAGTTTTGGAAATCAGAGGAGAAAGTAGAGCCAAAGAGGCAATGAGAAAATCCCCTGGAGGTATTCTTTATGTGACATGGCATCAGAGGATGTCATACAATTTCTATCTCTTTGATTTTAAAGATATCAATATGCTGATAAGTGAAAGCAGAGATGGAGAATATGCTGCAAGAATTGCACACAAGATGGGTTTTAAGAGTATTAGAGGATCCTCTACAAGGGGAGGAACAAAGGCATTAAAAGAGCTTATAAAAAGGCTTAGAAATGGAGAGTCAGCGGGAATACTTGCCGATGGCCCTCAAGGCCCTGCGAGGGTCTCTAAGATGGGCCCCATAATTATTGCAAAAGCAGCAGGGATTCCCATTTTACCGGTACTTTGGGGAGCGGAGAGATGTTGGATACTCAATTCCTGGGATAGATATATGATACCAAAGCCCTTTACTAAGATAGTTATTAGTTATCAAGATCCTATCTGGATTCCAAAGCACATAAAAAAGGAGCAGATGGAAATCTATAGGAAAAGGCTTGAAGATGCATTAAATGAAGGGGCCAGATGGTGTGATCTCTATTTTGGAAGGGAAAGGCCATGGAGGCCCTTTAATCCTTGAGAGCTTTGAATTTTTCAAAGCTCTCAGAAAAAAGCTGTAAATGGAATCTG
>CAYTXJ010000145.1:0-4018 GCA_964440775.1 uncultured Desulfobacteraceae bacterium
TGCCAGGGCTTTAAGGATAACTCAAGTTCTGAGGCAGGGGTTAAGGAAGAGGAGGATATCATCTCCTGTTGATCTTGCCATTGTGGGTATGATCATCAATCGGTGCATGTATCCATTAAGCAAGCTTAAGGTGGATGAATGGTTGAAAGAGGACATCTATTTGCCTGGTGGAGAGGATATAAGGTGGATCTTATCTTTTATGATACCACATCCATTAGCATCTTCTCTTTTTCCAAGCTCTACCATGGATATAAAGACTGTTAGGGGTTATGATTTTACAGAATATTTACCTATTTTTTTGCATTACCAACTATTAAACTTAAGTTGATTGATTTTTGATTGCAAAATTGATTGCATTTGCAATCAATTTACCCCCTCTTTCCTCTTTTTTCTCTTTTTTGGATTCTGAATAAGGTATTGATTATTGGGGGAAAAGAAGATGCGCCCAGCAGGACTTGAACCTGCGACCTGTGGATTCGTAGTCCACCGCTCTATCCGACTGAGCTATGGGCGCATATATTTTAAGATATAACAATTATTGATGATTACTTAAAGTCTAAATTTTTCTTTTATCCTTTCAATAATGGAGGTGGTAGAATAACCCTCAATATATGGTATTCTGACCACCCTACCTCCTAAGGCCCTTACAATATCAGCACCCACAATCCTGTCTTCTTCCCAATCCCCCCCTTTAACCAAGATATGAGGTCTGATCTCCTTAATCAGATTATAAGGGGTATCTTCATCAAATATGGTAATAAAATCTACAAATGGAAGGACAGATAACATCTCTGATCTTGCCCTTTCATCCATTATGGGTCTATGTTCTCCTTTTATTCTCCTGATAGAATCATCACTGTTAACTCCCACTACCAGTATATCCCCCAGTCTTTTTGCCTCATAGAGATACCGTATATGACCTGGATGGAGAATATCAAAACATCCATTTGTAAATACGATTATTTTCTCTTTCCTTAGGCCTTCCAATCTCTCTTTTAAAGCTGAAAGAGGCCTTATCTTATCTATAAATTCTTTCATATTAATCTTATCTTAAAATTCCAATTTACCGGGAGTCTAACCCTTCTTTGAGTATACTTATCCCTATATATGAGCATACCTTGGGTCATCCCAAAATGAAATAGCTCTTTGGTGATTCTAACATCCTCCTTGCAATATCTAATGAGATTTTTTATATCTCCCTCTCTAAACCATTTAACCGCCTGAATCCCATCTGCCCATTTTTTTATATTTAAGGTCTCCCGGGCAAGATGGTCTAAGCTCAGTCTTCGCCCTGTCTTTTTATAGATATATTCAAGTATATCAAAGGTATTAAGATCACTTAGATCCAATTTAGTGTATGCACTTAAGACCTTATAATCAAATCTCTTAATATTAAATCCTACAATCAGATCTGCCCTTTGAAGATGCCTTATAAGAAGATCCACTTCATCTTCTTTAAAGACATAAAATCTTTGATCCATACTGTCATAGATAACCCCCACAGATACCCCCATAAGATGGGCATTGTGCCAACCACCTACCTCATGGGCAAGCCTCTGGGTCTCCAGATCTAAATATATTATCCTATTAAGCCAGGTATCAGAGATCTTTTCTCTTTCGGTTGTAATTTTCCTTTGGCTATAATTCTGCTCTGTCTCTACTATGGGAACAATTTTCCCCAATAAGAGTCTCAATGTCTCAATAGCCCCCTTTTTATCCAGTGGTCTGTTTCCAGAACCACATTTGGGGGAATGGATACACGAAGGGCAGCCATTTTCACATTCACATGTCTCTATAATTTCCAATGTCTTACTCATCAACTCTTCTACCACTTCAAATGCCTTTTCACAGAGCCCCACCCCCCCTGGATATCCATCATATAAGAATATAGCGCCCTTTTTTATCTGGGGATGAAATGTATAGCTAATGCCTCCAAGATCATTTCTATCACACATGGAAAAGAGAGGGAAAATTCCAATTGCAGCATGTTCAATTGCATGGATTGCTCCCATATAATGGAATCCAGTGCTTTCTAAGTGTCTCTGAATATGGGGTGGTATTTCAATCCAGATTCCCTTTGTTTCAAAGATCTGAGGTGGAAGTTTTAGAGGGTAAATTCCCATCAGCTCCTGCCCTGGCAATGCTCTCTTTTCATAACCTACCACTTTTTCAGTAACCTTTAATATGCCGCTCTTAATTGTAAATTGATAAACATCCCTTTCCCTTTGGATCTCTAAAATCTCTGTCTCTTTTTCGGTATGTGCATTTGTAAAATAGGAGAAATCAGTCTCTTCTGCTATTATATTCTTCTTTTCAATATCCAATGTTTCTATAATATAGTTTTTCCCTCTATGAAGATAGATGGCTCCAGGATGGCACTCCTTAAATGCCCTTATGCTGTCAATGGACCCAATAGGTCTATGTCCCTTCCCATCAAGTATGGTATAGCTCTCTCCCGCTGTCCTTATATTTATCTTCAAATGCGGTCTCATCTTTTTAGAAAACCATTCAGGTTCGGTGTCCGTATCTATTGTGCATATCAATCTTCCTTCCAGCTCCATATCCTTTAAGATATGGCTTAGATCATATCTCCATATGGAGTAGTCCTTAGAGGTTAAGGGTAGTTCTGAAGCGGCACAGCTTAGATGATCTTTCAATATGTAGGGATTTGTGGGATCTAATATTACTGATTCAAAGGGCCTTTCAAATAGCTCATGAGGATTTTTCATAAAATATTGATCTAAGGCATCTGGTTTTGCAACCAGCACTACTAAAGACTCATTGCCCTTTCTTCCCACCCTTCCTGTCCTCTGCCAGGTATTGATTATGGTTCCCGGATATCCTACCAAGATACAGACATCCAGGTAGCCTATATCAATACCCATCTCAAGGGCACTTGTTGAGATTACTCCTAAAAGTCTACCTCTAAATAGCGACTTTTCAATCTCCCTTCGCTCTTCAGGGAGAAATCCGGCCCTATATGAGCTAATCTTGTCTTTCATGTATGGTGCCAATTGCATGGCCCAGAGATAGATGAGTTCAGTTATCTTTCTTGCCTGAGTAAAGCATATTGTCCTGAATCCTCTCTTTATACATTCCACAAAAAGCCTTGCAGAGAAGAAGTTTGAGCTGATAACAGGGTTAAAAAAGAGAAAATGCTGTCCTGATAAGGGTGCCCCGTTTTTATCAATAGTATTGACCTTATTTCCAATGAGTGTCTTTGAAAATATTTCAGGGTTTTGAATTGTGCCTGATAGCATAATAAATCTGGGATCAGATCCATAGTATCTACAGATCCTTCTCAATCTCCGCAGTATCTGTGCCATATGGGAGCCAAATATGCCCCTATATACATGCACCTCGTCAATTACTACCAAAGATAGATGCTCAAAGAGACTTTTCCAGGAGCTATGGTTGGCAAGTATGCCCATATGTAACATATCTGGATTGGTGATGAGTATATTTGGTGGATTGGCCCTGATCCTCTTTCTCTTTGAAATAGGAGTATCTCCATCATATATCTCAACCGAAATTAATGGATTATCAATATCTGTTATAATTTCATAAAGCCCCTTTAATTGATCCTGCTCCAGTGCCTTTAGTGGAAATAGATAAAGGGCCTTGGTGGAGGGGTCTTTAAGAATCATTTCAATTGTATAAATATTAAAGATAAGACTTTTACCGCTTGAAGTAGGGGTGGCTATCAGTACATTTTTTCCTTTTCTGAGCCTGGAGATGGCCTCTGTCTGATGGCTGTAAAGATGAGATATACCATTTTTTTTCAGGATCTCTTTTAATATGGAAGGGAGTTCAATATCTGAATATCTTGGCTCATTAGGCCTCAGATATCTATAATATACAAATGATTCTCTGAGGTCAGGATGACTTTTTAATGCCTGGATCAATTCTTTCATAATCTATCTCCATATTATATCTTAGAGATGATTTCATTAAATAATTTTTTAAAAAATTTTGACAACTATATGTCACTTATGTTAATGATCATCTTCCTTTTAAA
>CAYTXJ010000146.1:0-3974 GCA_964440775.1 uncultured Desulfobacteraceae bacterium
TTAAAAGCAGAAAAGGAGCCCTGATTATTCCCATGGTATTCTTTAAGATTTTCATACATGAGATATTAAAATTTTCATTTCATATAAAGTCAAGAATGAAGATATTATAATTAATTGGCATACTTGATATCCCAAGATCAAAATGCTACCAATTGTAAATATGGAATATCTCAGAGATGAGGAAGAGTTTCTTTTTTTAAAGATCCAAACCCATTGCCCTGAAAAGATTCTCTCTGAGGTAAGATATCTAAATGGATTTAGGGGTAGTATCTATAAGAGAGAAAGGTCTCTTCTGATCCTGATCTTTTCTTCAGAAAACACAAATAAGATCTTACTTGAATTAGATAAGGCCCTTCCAGATGCTGAAATTGTTGAAACCTCTCTGTCCCCTTTCCCTTATGACAAAGGATACAGAAAGAGAATTACAGATCATATAACTATTGCCTCACCAGAGTGTGCAAAAAGGGGGGATATAGCATTGGAGAGCCTCTTTTCGTTTGGAAGCGGGCTTCATCCAACCACAGAGATCTGTATTCACTTACTTGAAAGGGTGTTGACAAGAGAAAGGATTGAGCGGGTCTTAGATCTGGGAACAGGAAGCGGTATCTTGGCCCTTGTATGCAGGAAGCTGGGAGTAAAAGAGATAATAGGTCTGGATATTGACTTTAAGGCATGTAAGGAGGCTATGGAAAATATTAAGAGAAATGGCAGAGATGATGGAATACTAATTGCCTGTGGTTCATACCACAATATCAAAGAGGGCTTTTTTGATCTATTAGTTGCAAATCTTATATCAGGAATTCTACTATCAATTGCTCCAGATCTATGTAATATGGTAAAGAGAGGAGGATATATAATACTTTCAGGATTTACCGAAGAGCAGGGGCAAGAGATCTTAAGGCATATAAAAAGGTATTCTGTTATTGAAAGCTTTATAATTGAAGGATGGAAGGGTGTTCTATTGAATGAGAAGTAAAGAGGGAAAGGGTTAGTGGTAGAAGAGTTAGACAGAAAAAGGAAGCATTTATTTAAGAGCTTTTTAAAAAAAGGGGATATAACGGAATTTAATATCCTCTATAGAAGAGCCTTGAATAGATATTTGATGGAAAGCATAAGGAGATACCAGCACAAGATCAGTCCTTTGAGTTCTACCCCATTTGCCTTGGTGGCATTAGGAGGATATGGAAGATCAGAGCTCTGTGCCTACTCTGATATCGATCTTTTAGTGCTTTTTGAAAGGGATATCCCTGATGAGGTGTTGGATTTCATAAAATGGGTTATATTTCCTCTATGGAATATAGGACTGGATGTGGCACATAGCGTTAGAACAATTCAGGATTGTCTTATATTATCTAAAAAAGATTTTTGGGAATTCACCTCCCTTTTAGATTCCAGCTTCATCTATGGAGATGTATCTCTGTATCTACAATTAAGGGAGAGATTCTTTTCTGAAGTGGTTTTTAAAGAAAGGGATAGATTTAGGAGATGGGTTGGAAATATATATGAGGACCGAATTAGGAGTTATGGAGATTCCACTTATCTGCTTGAACCTGACATAAAGAATGGGATAGGTGGATTGAGGGATTGTCATAATATAAGATGGCTCTTTAAGGTCTTTGAGGATTATCTACCTTTGAATATGCCTATCTCCAGCAAGGACTATATGGAATTTAATAAAAGGCTTAGATTTATTCAGACCGTAAGAAACTATTTACATCTGGTCTCCAAGAGAAAGAATGAGAGGCTTTCATTTGAATATCAGATAGAGATTGCAAGATATATGGGCTTTAAAGATGAAGATAACAGACAAGGTGTGGAGCAGTTCTTAGAAAATCTACATAAGTCCATAACCTTCTTTAGGGATCTTCTAAGAGAGATATTATTTAATCTCTGTAGATCTCCAATAGGTGCCCTTGGAGAGGAAAAAGAGATAGGAGAATTTGTTATTAAAAGGGGGGAGATAGATTTTAAAGATCCAGCTCAGATAATAGAGAAACCCTCACTGATGATTAGAATATTTCAATTGAGTTCCCGTCTTCATATTCCTGTATCCCATGATGCTAAAAGGATTATAAAGGATATCGCTCCCATGTTTAGGGGGAAGATAGAAGATGACAGAGATTCCATGGAGGCATTTTTAGATATCATCGTTTCAAAGGATGGTATCGAGATCCTTAATGAGATATATGATACCCCCCTGTTGGATATCCTTATTCCAGAATTTGGCCATATAAGGTATCTTATCCAGTTTGACTCTTACCATATCTATCCTGTGGGAAGGCACCTGCTGATGACCTATAGTTCATTGAAGAAGCCTAAGAATACAGAAGATATACTGATATCTACCATTCTTTCAGAGATAGAAGATCCATTAGTGCTATATCTTTCAGCCCTCTTTCATGATCTGGGAAAGAGGAGAGGGAATCATACATTTTGGGGGGTCAAGATAGCTGAAAATATACTTAATAGATTTAAGTTAGATGAATCCAGGATAGAGGAGATCCTCTTTTTGATTGAAAATCATCTTCTTCTGATTGAGACAGCCACCAGAAGGGATATTGGAGATGAAAAGGTGATTATTCAATGTGCAAAAAAGATAAGGTCTATTGAGAGACTAAAGATGCTCTATCTGCTTACATGGGCTGACTCTGTATCCACAGGTCCCAGGGCATGGAATCCCTGGGTTGAGGCACTGGTAAAGGAGCTCTTTATTAAGATACTTCATATCTTGGAAAGGGGTGAACTAGTAAGTGAAAAGGTGGAGAGGAGATTAAGATTAGTAAGGAAAAGGGTGGAAGAGAGGCTATCTGACATTGTGGATAAAGATCATATAAGTGGCTATTTTGATATTATGTCAAGAAGGTATCTGCTAAATACTCCTCCGTCCATGATCTCCCATCACATATTAGCGGCTAAAAGATTGATTCATAAATTGGCAACGGATCCTGACTCATTCCTTTTAGAACCCCAATTCAGTGAATATGAGAGATGCTGGATAGTGCATTTCCTTGCAAAAGATAGACCTGGGCTCTTTTCTGATATAGCTGGAGCGCTTGCACTGAATAATATAAATATACTATCTGCACACATCTATACCTGGTATAACGGAATAGCAGTGGATATATTCTATGTAAGCAATCCATTGGATACCATTCACCCTGAAAGAATATGGGAAAAGGTGCAAGAGGATATAAGATCCATATTAAAGGGTGAGATCTCTCTAAGAGCCCTACTTGATAAAAAGAGGAGGCCTTTTGGTGTTGGGATAAGGCTTACAAAAAGGAGGCATCCAGAAGTATATGTTGATAATGAAAGTTCTGATTTTTTTACTCTCTTAGAGATACATGCAGATGATAGAATTGGCCTTCTCTATAACATAACCAGAAAGATATATGAGCTTGGTCTGGACATCCGAGTTGCAAAGATTGCCACAAAGGTGGATCAGGTGGTGGATGTATTCTATATAAGGGATAGGATTGGACAGAAATTAGAACCCTCCCGAGTCAATGAGATAAAAGATGCATTAATAAATGAACTTCTAAAATAGGATGAGCCCTTTGAAAGATTCAAAGCTCTCAAGATATTATTCTCTTGACATACCATATATTCTACCCATAATTTATATAGATTATGCTGCCTTAATGGAGGGGTGGCCGAGTGGTTTAAGGCGGCGGTCTTGAAAACCGTTGTCCCGTTAAAAGCGGGACCGTGGGTTCGAATCCTACCCCCTCCGCCATATAAGGGAGAGATGGCCGAGCTGGCTTAAGGCGGTCGCCTGCTAAGCGACTGTAGGGCCTAAAAGCCCTACCGAGGGTTCGAATCCCTCTCTCTCCGCCAGAAGAGATAATGGGCTCCAAAAAGGGAGTCCATTTTATTTTGATAACTTGAAAACATAACCCATATGTTATAAAGAGATGAAAGCTTTGAATTTTTCAAAGCTCTCAGAAAGAAGCTGTAAATGGAATCTGTCATTG
>CAYTXJ010000147.1:0-3947 GCA_964440775.1 uncultured Desulfobacteraceae bacterium
GGTCAGCCGCAGTATGAGGGATGCATAAGGGCAATAGAAGATTCAGGATTTCTCTTGAAAGAGGGTAAGAACTTTAAGGTATTTTATATGGACACAAAGAAGAGGTTTAATACTCCGGAGAAGATAAGAGAACGTGCCAATATAGCACTCAAGCTTATTAAGAAATTCAGTCCGGATATTTTGGTTACCTTCGATGACAATGCCTTTAGATATGTGGGGTTGAGCTTGGTGGATATATCTATTTCCATTGTATTTTCAGGAATGAATTTTCAACCGGAATACTATCACAAGATAATACCGTGTATTGAATCCAGAGAGAGGCCGGGGCATAATATCACAGGGGTCTATGAAAAGCTCCATTTTATTGATGCCCTGAAGGTGCAAAGTAAGATCCTGGGCACCTTAGATAAGGTGGTGGTGTTCGTAGAGAGGTATTCTCCCACAGGAAGAGCTCTTTTAAGACAGATAGAGCAGGAAATAAAAGATGAGAGACCACCATGCAAGATTGAAATCAGGGTGGTGAAGAGCTGGGAGCATTTTAAGGAAGAGATAAGAAGGATCAGGGAAGATCCTCATGTAAGTTCACTCTATCCTGCTGCCTTGCTTCTTAAGGATAGATATGGAAATTCCTATACAGCTCCTGAGATATTTAGCTGGATAACAGGGCATCTTTCTATCCCTTCAATGGCCATAAACTATGCATTTGTTAAATTAGGGCTATTTGGAGGTGTGGGGGTGGATTTCAGGGCAATGGGATATCAGGCTGGCCAGATGGTGGTTAAGATATTAAATGGAAAGAGAGCGGGTGAAATTCCCATTGAAGATGCCAAAAGATATGCCCTTGTATTTAATCTTTCAAGGGCAAGGGAGCTTAGAATTAACATTCCAGAAGATATTCTGATGGCAGCGGATGAGGTTATTGCAAAGTGAAAGAGAGATCCCTTTCAGGAATCTTAACCTCTGCAATTATAATTGTTGTCTTAATCTCTATATCTTTTACCTCTGGAATCACCTATCTTCTTTTAAAAAGATATATTGAACAGGAATCTAAGGAAAAATTCAAGATCCAGAGACATCAGGCTGAATCCCTTCTCTCTTTAAGAATCTCTCAATTAAAAGGAAGGCTTAGGAGCCTTATTAATGACAATACTATAAAGGTTACCCTGTTGCTTGGGGTAATTCCCCAGCTAAGAGAGAGAATGGAGATGCTATATTTTCCAGAGAACGGTGCATACTTTTATGTGGAAGGAACTATTGATAAAGTTATTATCCCATCTCCTTGTGATTTGCATAAAGAGCTAATTAAGAGAATCCTCAACACTGATAAGGAGATGGAACTCTTTGAATCTTTTAAAGGAAGGCCTTTGCTTTTGCTTTCTAAAACCATAGAGCGGAGATATGAAAAGGTGGGAAGGGCGGTCTGTCTCTATCTTTTAGACCAAGACAGAGGGCTTCTAAAAGATATCAGACTTACAGCCAGAGGGGAGATCTACTATCGAAGTGGAAAAAGAGATGCCATAGGTCTTATTTCAGGAAAGAGGATTATCCTACCAGACAATTTCCATTTAATTGAAGATGGAGTGGAAGTGGGGGTGGGAGAGAAGAAGGGTCTAATCAGTAAGCTTGATATATTTTCAGGATTGCTATTGTTTTCGGATCTGAGTCCGCTTGAAAAAACCAAAAAGGAGGTCCTTTTAATTCTTCTCTCTCTTTCAATAGCTGCCCTATCTTTGGGCATAGGAATTGCGCTGATCTTGGCCAAGAGACTTTCTAATCCTCTTAAAGAGGCCTCTGAGAGAGCTCAAAAGATATCAGAAGGAGAGTATAATCTTGATCTTCCACCTCCAGATGAGATGCCGTATTTAGAGTTGAAGGTGATGAGTAAGGCATTTAATAGGATGCTAAGGAGTTTGAGGAAGGCCTTAGAGGAATCTGAAAGTTTTTATAAGACAATTTTTGAGGCATCAGGAACCGGATTAACTATTGTGGATAAAGATACCACAATTTTATTATGTAATAAGGTCTTTGAAAAGCTCTCTGGATATCGTAGAGAAGAGATTGAGGAAAAGATGAGCTTAACAGAATTTGTTCATCCTGATGACAGAGACAGGATGCTTGAATATTTAAGGCTAAGAAGGATTGATCCAAGTCTGGCTCCACATGAATATGAGTTCAGATTTTTAGATAAGGAAAAGAATTTAAAAAACGTTTTTATCTCTGTCGGAATGATTCCAGGAACCAAAAAGAATATAGCCTCTCTCTTAGATATTACTCCAATAAAGAAGATTCAAGAGGCCCTTAGGGAATCAGAGCGAAGATTTAGGGAGCTATTTGAATCCTCAAAAGATATGATCTATGTCTATAAAGATGGAGAGGGATTTCTTGAGATAAATCCAGCAGGAGAGGAACTCTTTGGCTACAGCAGGAATAAATTTAGAAAAATAAAATTTCAGGAACTGTTTTTAGATCCAAAGGAATTTATAAAATTTGAAGAAGGGATTAAAAGAAAGGGCTTTGTAAAAGACTTTGAAGCCGCTTTAAAAGGCAATGGAGAAAGGATCATTGAGGCTCTTATAACAGCAACTGAATTTAGAGACGAAAAAGGGAATATGATAGGTCATAGAGGCATTATAATAGATTTAACCGAAAGGAAGAGACTTCAGTTACAGCTCTTTCAGGCACAGAAGATGGAAGCCATTGGAACCCTTGCAGGAGGCATTTCCCATGACTTCAATAATATCCTGAATGCAATCTTAGGCTATGCAGAGCTTCTCTTAATGGATAAGGGAAGATCAGAGCGGGATATAAATGCAATAAAACAGGTAAAAAATGCGGCCTTAAAGGCATCTGAACTTACAAAACAGATCCTCACTTTTAGCAGAAAGACAGAGTTAAAACTGAGCCCCATAGATCTAAATATGGAAATAAGGAATGCAGTGAAATTGATAGAGAGAACCATTCCAAAGATAATAGGTGTTGAACTTAAACTCTCGGAGTCTCTTCCCCTTATTAGAGGTGATTCAATACAGATCGAGCAGATACTTTTAAATTTAGCAATCAATTCAAGGGATGCCATGCCAGAGGGCGGAAAGATCACCATAGAGACCAATTATGTCTCCTTAGATGAGGAGATATCAATGAAGATTCCTGGTATTGAAAAGGGAGACTATGTGATGCTAAAGGTATCTGATACAGGCTGTGGAATGGACAGGGAGACCATGAGCAGGATCTTTGAACCATTCTTTTCCACTAAACCAGAAGGAAAAGGCACTGGACTTGGACTTTCCACTGTATATGGTATAGTCAAGGCTCATGGTGGTCATATAACAGTGGACAGCATGCCGGGGGCTGGAACCACATTTAAGATATACTTCCCTGTTCTAAAAGGTGAAAATGTGGGAATCAGCCAGAAAGATATTGAAGAGAAGGACCCTACCCTTTATGGAAAGGAGACAATTTTACTGGTGGATGATGAAGAGTCACTTCTTAAGCTGGGCAAAGAGGTGCTTTGCAGATATGGATATAAGGTGATCACTGCAGAAAATGGAAAGAAGGCATTGGAGATATATCAGAGGGAGAAGGTGGATCTCGTTGTCTTAGATCTTATCATGCCTGAGATGGATGGAAAGGAATGTCTTAAAAGGCTTTCTGAGATAGATCCAGATATAGAGGTGATTTTGAGCACAGGATACTCCATAGGTGAGATGGATCTGGGAAAAGAGGGTATCTATATAAAGGGGATAATCAGAAAGCCCTTTAATCTAAAAGAGATGTTAAAAGAGGTCAGGAGAGTATTGGATAGAGATTAATTCTGGCTGGATCTCTCATATCTTCCTGATCCAAGAAGCCCTTCGAGGTAAGCTGGATGTGGTGATCCTGGATAAGTCCTGAACCTATCAGATGCCACTCTAAAGGCCTGGGAAGGGAAAGATAGAAATTCCCCTCTT
>CAYTXJ010000148.1:0-3934 GCA_964440775.1 uncultured Desulfobacteraceae bacterium
TTACAGCTTTTTTCTGAGAGCTTTGAAAAATTCAAAGCTCTTGCATCAATTTTTCAAAATATAAAGAGGAGCGACCTTTCGCCCCTCTTTTTTTGTTTTTTAATCTTTGCCCTTCTACGTATCACACCTTCAAGACTTTATGATGGGCCCACCTGGGGTCGAACCAGGGACCTACCGGTTATGAGCCGGTGGCTCTGCCAACTGAGCTATGGGCCCATCAAGATATTAAAGATCTATATAAATCCCTATCTTGTCAACAGTAAAATTAAAAGTTTTGAAAATTTTTCAGTTTCTTTGCCCTGCTCGGGTGTCTGAGCTTTCTCAAGGCCTTTGCCTCAATCTGCCTGATTCTCTCTCTGGTTACCTTGAAATCCTTACCCACTTCCTCTAAGGTATGATCGGATTTCTCTCCTATCCCAAATCTCATCCTCAGCACCTTTTCTTCCCTTGGGGTGAGGGTTGCCAGAATCTTTCTTAATTGCTCTGCAAGGTCACTGTTATATGCCGCTTCAGAAGGGGATCTGATCTTTTTATCCTCAATAAAGTCTCCCAGGTGGCTGTCTTCTTCTTCTCCAATTGGGGTTTCCAGTGATATGGGCTCTTTTGCAATTTTTAGCACCTTTCTGACCTTCTCTACAGGATATTCCATCTTTTCAGCAATCTCTTCAGGAGTTGGCTCTCTACCGTATTCCTGAACAAGATAACGGGTGGTGCGGATAAGCTTATTTATGGTCTCTATCATATGTACTGGTATGCGAATGGTGCGTGCCTGATCTGCGATTGCCCGTGTTATGGCCTGTCTTATCCACCAGGTAGCATATGTGCTAAATTTATATCCCCTCTGATATTCAAACTTATCCACAGCCTTCATAAGGCCGATATTACCCTCTTGGATGAGATCCAAAAACTGAAGCCCCCTATTTGTGTATTTCTTTGCAATGCTTACCACCAGCCTCAGGTTGGATTCAATTAGCTGCCTTTTAGCATCCTTTGCCTTTTTCATGCTGGTATCTATGCGGATTAGAGCCTTTCTCAGTTGGGTATGAGACATATCTGTTCTGATCCTTATCTCCTTTATAGTCCTATTTGCCTCTTGTGCATCCTTACATAGGTTAATGAGTTCGGCCTTTGTAAGGTTTAGATCTTTTATCAGATAGTCATCAGGGCTTCCTTCAGGTATCTCTGCGATATACTGCCTCATTTTTGTTATGGTCATATTATCAGATCTTTTTGCACAATATGCCAGTTTTCTCTTGGCATCTTCCATTCTATCTACTATCTCTTTAAATCTCTCAACCATCTTATCCAGTTGTCTTTTTTCTAACTTAAAGGAGTAGATCAGTTCTTTAATCTTCTCTTTCTCTTTATCTATCTCTTCAGTCAATTCTCTCTTTCTTTGGGCTTTGGTCCTCTTTTTTGCCTTTTCTTTTCTAAGGATATTTATATGTTCATAGAGCTGTTTTATCTCATCTATTATCCTTAAGGTGGATTCCTTTTTCTCCCCAATCTGCAGGTAATTTTCATCCTCTTCAAGGTCATTTATAACATCCTTAAGTTTGATCTCCCCCTTTTCTAATCGTTTTCCTAATTCAATAATATATTCTATTCCTACTCCTACCTTAATAAGGAAATCTAAGGCATCCCGCTCCCCTTCTTCTATCCTCTTGGCTAATACTACCTCCCCTTCTCTGGTTAAGAGAGATATACATCCCATCTCTTTGAGATACATCTTAACGGGATCAGATACTCTACCACCTGTATCAGAGAGATCTTCAGCAAATAGCTTATTTTCTATGACAAGCTCTTCCTCTTCCCTCTTCTTTTTTTTCCTTATCTTTTCAATTTCATCCTTTTCATCCTCATCAATGACCATAATATCCATTTTCTCTAAGGTCATAAGGATATCATCAACGTATTCAGACGATATCTCATCGTCTGGAAGATCTTCATTCAGTTCATCAAAAGTAAGGTATCCTTTGCTCTTGCCCATATCTATAAGCTTTTTTAACCTTAATTCACTTTCCTCTTTATCCATAATTGCTTGCCCCCTGTTATAAATTTTTTAATGAGAAAATTGGCTTGTCTTCAAGAGTCTATCTATAAGCTCTATATTACCTCTCTTTTTTGCATCCTCAAGGGATCTTAAAAATTTTATCTTAAGCACCTTTTTTTCAAAATCATTTATGGCCTGATCCAGTTCTTCACTTTCAATTATGGATCCATGTATCAATATCTCTCTAAACCTATTTCTCCATCTTTCATCAGGGATATCTTCCACCATATTTGCAGGATCTCTCCCTCCCTCTATCCCATTCCATAGGCCTTTTAATATGGTCTTAAGGGCAGGATCTGTAACCAACTCCATTGCATCCATCTTTTTAAGCCTCTCAACAGTGCGGGGATAGTGAATTGATATATCCATAATATAATAATCATCGCTTAATCTTATATCCAATGCATCTTCATCGCTGCCCCTCTGTTTCCATGCCTTTTTTCTAAGCCATCTGCCATATTCTATCTTAAAGTCTTTCTCTTCAATGCCAAGTCCATTACAGATCTTTTTTATGTATTGAGACCTTATTATCTCATTTTCTACCTCACTTATTATTGAAAAGAGTTCTTCCATCCGCTCAATCTCATCCCTCAAATTGAGCTCGGAATCTCTATATCTATTTTTAATATAATAGTCCCATATAGGTGTTGAATCTTCTAACAGATTTCTTAAGGCATCAGGCCCCTCATTATTTATAAAGGTATCTGGATCCTCCCCTTCTGGAAGTTCCGCCACCCTTCCTTCCATAGCCTCATTTATAAAGAGGGGAAGGGATCTTATGGAAGCCTTTTTACCTGCGATGTCAGAGTCAAAAAGTAGTATTACCTCTTTGGCTATTCCCCTAAGCCTTCTAAGATGATTCCTGGTAAGAGAGGTACCCAGAGTTCCCACCGCATATCTAAATCCATATCTGTGAAGAGAAATTACATCCATATAACCTTCAACCACCAATGCTCTCTCTTTTTTGGCTATGGTATCATAAGCAAGATTTAGACCATATAGTGCCTCTCCTTTTTTAAATAGGGGACTTTCAGGAGTATTAAGATATTTGGGATGAGATTCATCCAATACCCTTGCACCAAATCCTAAGACCGCTCCTCTGGGATTCTGAATAGGAAAGATTATTCTCCCCCTAAATCTATCATAATATCCTCTTTCTTTTCCTTCTATAATAAGGCCTGCTTGGTGTACCTTTGAAAGATCCATATTCTTCTTTTTTAAGAATTCAACCAGACCACTCCATCTATCAAGGGAATATCCAAGGCCAAATCTATTCATATCATCTAAGGATAGACCTCTCTTTATGAGATATTCCCTCGCAGGCCTTCCCTCTGAACTGTTAATTAATATATCTCTGTAATATTCATATGCCATCTCATTTATCTTAATAAGTTCTTCAAATAGATCCCGATTATCTGAAAAGAATGTCCCTTTTATATCCACATTAAATTCCTCTGCCAGATCTCTTATGGCCTGAGAAAAGGAGACCTTATGATATTCCATCCAGAACCTGAATATATCCCCTCCCTTTTTACATCCAAAGCAATGAAATATCTGTTTTGAAGGGCTCACTGTAAAAGAGGGCGATGTCTCTGAATGGAAAGGGCAGAGTCCCACATAGTTTACCCCAACCTTTTTTAACTCCACATACTTGCCGATAAGTGCCACGATATCCGCCTTACTTTTAATCTCTTCCCTTATCTTTAAAGATTGATAGTCCATATTAATCCATCTCTATATCAATTAAAGAGAGCTTTGCATAACCCCCTTTTACACTGGGGGTTACACCCCCAGACCCCCAAAGATTTAGTTAAAATAACCCATAATTACAGCCTTTTTCTGAGAGCTTTGAAAAATTCAAAGCTCTCTAAATTCAACTAC
>CAYTXJ010000149.1:0-3910 GCA_964440775.1 uncultured Desulfobacteraceae bacterium
CTAATAAGAAATTTTTTAGGAGGTGCTATATGAAA
Source organism: uncultured Desulfobacteraceae bacterium (assembly GCA_964440775.1). GTDB lineage: Bacteria > Desulfobacterota > DSM-4660 > Desulfatiglandales > JALVMZ01 > CAYTXJ01. The sequence continues at coordinate 36 of CAYTXJ010000149.1, forward strand.
AGAGGATCATTATTAAAGGTATGTATGGGATTAGCTCTGGCATTAACCATGTCTCTCAGCACCGTTTTTTCCATTGAAAGTTTGCATGTATTTGCCCAGCAAAAAGAGGAGATTGCTCCCCTTCCATGTCCTATGTGGCCGGAGTGCATCAAAAGGCCACCAGAAGCAATTACCATTAATGGAACTGTAAAGGCTATCTATCCACCAGTTGCAGTGTTGGAAACAGATGAAGGAGAGCTATATTTCAGGCTTGGCCCCTGGTGGTTTTGGAAGGAAAAAGGATATAGTCTAAATCAAGGGGAAGAGGTTGAAGTCAGGGGATATAGATTCAATAACTACATAGTTCCTATTAGTATTAAGACCGACAAACAGGAGATAGTTTTACGAGATCAGGATGGCCTTCCCCTCTGGCGTAGATATAAGAAGGGTAGGGGAAGAATGGGGCGGGGAGGATATGGTATGAGGTAAAAATTAATATGAGGGGGTGGGGATATGGCTCCACCCCCTTTATTTTATTTGACTGAAGAGATGGATATTTAGATATTAAAAGAGATGAAAAACAGAGACCTTCTTCCATGGCTTCTCACTGGAGCAGGAATACTGATTTTAATCTTAAGCACCACTTTTTACCTCTTTTCAGTGCACTCCCAAATCCTAAGCCTTATAGAGCTTGAAGCAAGACAGGCCCTCTCCTTTATTCAGATGAGGTTATTGGGATATAGTGAGATACTTTCCATCTTAAAGTCTCCCCCACCCTTTTTGAAAAACCCTGCATGGCTAATTGATGAATTTCAGGCTCAACCCCTTATAAATGGAGTCTTAGTCTGGGATTGGGATAAGATCCTGCTTAACTCCTTTCCTAAGGGCAAGATCCCTAATAGGGATCTTATCTCTTATGCCAAGGACGGAATAGCCTGTGGGGAGAGCTTTTATATAAGCTCTCCATGTGAGCTTGCAAAAGGAAAAGAGGTAATGGTTCTTGTCTCAATAGATACCTCCACCCATTGGAATCTATGGAAAAGGAGTTTATTGTATGCAATTATTATCTCCTCCTTAGGTATTCTGATCATGCTATTTCTTGCCTGGATAATAGTGCAGAAAGATAAAGAGGAAAGATTAATAAAGAGGAGATTAGAAGATGCTGAAACATTAGCAACTGCTGGAAGACTTGCCTCTTTTTTAGCACATGAACTCCGTAACCCCTTAAATTCTTTGAAGATGGGCATGCAGTACATGGAGGAGTTATATCCTGAAAAAGGGGGGCTTATTGGTCAACTGAGGAGTGAAGTGGATAGGATCTCTAAGATTGTTATTGATTTTCTGGATATGGCAAAGGGAATCAAGATCTCTTTAGCGAAGATTTATATTCAGGATCTAAAGAAGGAAATACAGAAAGAGTTTTCTAACTGGAATAAGGAAAGAGAGGTTTTAAGGATGGAATTCCCTTTTCAATTTTCATTTTTTGCAGATAAAAGAAGGCTTTATATGGCTCTTTCTAATCTGATCAGAAATGGGCTTGAGGCCATAGATCTTAGAATTGGATCTGTTAATGTCAAGTCCTGGAAAGAGGATGATAATGTCTATTTTTTGATTAAAGATAATGGAAAGGGCTTTGAAGCCGAGATTTTAAAAAATGCCTTCCGCCCATTTTATAGCTCCAAGCCTTCAGGATCTGGTCTGGGCCTTTATCTTGCAAAGTGTGTGGCTCAGGCACATGGAGGAGATATTGAGATAGAGTCAGGTTCAGAAGGGGCAGAGATACTATTTTGGATTAAGGACCTAAAAGGGGATACCCATGAGTAAAAAGATCTTAATTATTGAAGATGAATTAACCCAAAGGGAGATATTGAGTGAATATCTTACCCATAGGGGTTATAGGGTATTTTCTGCTGATTTTGGTAGGATTGGACTTGAATATATTAAAAGATATGAACCAGATATTGTGCTCTTAGATTATAAACTGCCTGATGTGGATGGTCTTAAGCTCTTAAAGGATATCAAAAGAGATTTCCCGCTTACCCCTGTAATAATTATCACTGCCTTTGGTTCCATTGAAAGGGCAGTGGAAGCGATGCAGGCAGGGGCCTATACATATCTAACTAAGCCTATCAATCTTAAGGAGCTTTTAATCAATATAAAAAAGGCATTGAAAGAGGCCTACTTAGTGCAGGAGGTAAAGAGGCTAAAAGAGCAGCTTAAAGATCAGGATTTTGGAGAGGGAATTATTGCCCATAGTCGTAAGATGAAAGATGTGCTTGTCCTTGCAAAAAAGGTCGCAGATACAGATGCAACTGTTCTAATCTTAGGAGAATCTGGCACTGGGAAAAATCTCTTAGCACACTTTATCCATAGATTCTCCTTACGAAGTTCCAGACCCTTCATATCTATTAATTGTGCTGCAATTCCTCCTACCCTTTTAGAAAGTGAGCTCTTTGGCTATGTAAAAGGCGCATTTACTGGTGCATACAGGGATAAGCCAGGGCTTTTTAAGAGTGCAGATACAGGCACCATATTTCTGGATGAGATAGGCGATATACCCTTAGAGCTTCAGGCAAAGCTTCTAAGGGTGATACAGGATAATTCCTTTACCCCATTGGGAAGTGTAAAGGAGGTAAAGGTAGATGTAAGGATAATCTCTGCGACAAATAGGGACTTAGATAAGATGATAGAAGAAAACAGATTTAGAGAGGATCTGTATTGGAGGCTTAAGGTATTTACAATTATAATGCCTCCTTTGAGGGAAAGAAGAGAGGATATTAGACCGCTGGTCGAGCATTTTTTGTCCATATTTAATTCCAAATATAAAAAGTCCATTGCGGGATTTTCAAAAAAGGCTCTCCAGTTTTTGCTCACCTATGACTATCCTGGTAATGTGCGTGAATTAGAGAATATGATAGAGCGGGCTGTTGTGATTTCAGACGATGAAGTGATTGATATGGAAACCCTTACCATTAACTCCAAGCCCAAAGATCATATGACACTTCCACTCTTTTCCTTACCCCTGTCTGAGGCGGTGGCACACCTTGAAAAGATCCGTATCAAAGAGGCAATGGAACAGGCCGGGGGAGTAAAGACAAGAGCAGCCCGAATTCTTGGAATTTCAGAAAGAGTCTTAAGGTATAAACTCAACAGATACGGTCTTGAAGAGGAATGAAGTGGCCCCGGATTGAGGGTATACTTCAAGGGATATGGTCGAAAGTTCCAGGTTCAAACCCAATTCTAACCACCAAGGTACTTGCCGCTGTGGAGCAAGGCTGATGGCCGAAACTGAATGGCAATCATGTGCAACCTTTTGTTAGCTTTCCCTCTCTCTACTTTCTCTTACAATTTCAACAACTTCTGATGTAGATATACCTAAATTAATGCCTGGGACATCTAAAGGAGAACCTTTTTCAATATAAGGTTTAATAATAAATACCTGTCCATCTTTTCGTTTTACTAATACTTCTCCTTCATTTGCAGCCTGTTCCAAAATTTTGGCAAAGTTTTGACGTGCTTCTGAGTATGTATATAAAGCAGTCATATCATTTCACCTCAATTACATCTATTGATAAAGTCTTTGCCACATTTAATAATTTTTTATCTAAAGTTATAAGTGGGGAATTATATTTCTGACAACATCTTAATAAATAAGCATCGTAACAATACATATTTGTTTCTTTAGCTATTTTTAGAGATTTTTCTAATTCAACATCTACAAATCTTATTGGAATTTTTTTAAATATGGCAAGAGCTTTTTTTACTTTTTCAAAATCTACTTTACCTCTACGAAACATGGCGGAAAAAGCATTTCCAACCTCCCAATATACAGAGCTTGGTGCTAATAAACTTGTTCCTTCTGTGATTTTTATAATTATCTCTTTTTCCGGTTCATT
>CAYTXJ010000150.1:0-3862 GCA_964440775.1 uncultured Desulfobacteraceae bacterium
CCTCTCAGTATCTCTTTTTAAATCTTTCTTTACTCTGCAGGCATTCCTCCCTTTCAACCCAATAACTCTTAGCATTTCTATCCTGTCTCATGGGAATGGGAGAGCCACTTATTATCCTCTTAAGTATGCCTACTGGAGTTATTACAAGATAGTATGCAAGAGTAAGCATAATGATTGTAAATAGAAATTGTATCTTCTGAGTTAACCATATCCACCCAATATAGATATACCGAAGTCTATTAGGGAAAAGGAATAAGGATATGGATAAGATTGATATAAAAAGAAAAATAGATAGGGTAATCTTTTTATCTTTGAGTAAAGATAGCGCAATCATAAAGAGGGAGATACAGAATAAAATAATTGCAAATCTCTGTATATCCTTCTTATCAGTCAAGAATAAGCTCCTTTCTCCAGTCTTTTTCTTCTTTCCAAGGAGGCTGTTCTTCTTTATATAAGATAAAGTCTTCCATTACTAAAACATCCATCTCTGTTCTCATAAAACACTTATATGCATCTTCATAATCACATATTATAGGCTCTCCTCTTACATTAAAACTGGTATTAACAATCACTGAACATCCTGTCAGATTTTCAAATTCTTTTATAATTTCATAATAGTCTGGCTTTTCATTCCTATTTACTGTCTGAATCCTTGCAGAATAGTCAAGATGGGTAACCGCTGGAATATCACTTCTACTTATCATAAGCCTTTCAAGAATGCCCCTTTTATCATCTGAGGGCTGTGGAAGTCTCCTTTCAGGTCTTAGAAATGCAACAAGTAGCATATAGGGGCTTGGACGATCAATTTCAAAATAATCAGGGCTCTTTTCCTCTAATACGCTTGGTGCAAATGGTCTAAATGACTCTCTAAATTTTATCTTCAAATTCATAACGCTCTGGGTTTCAATCTTCCTTGGATCACCCAATATACTCCTCGCCCCCAATGCACGGGGGCCAAATTCCATCCTTCCTGCCATATATCCCACAATCTTCCCTTCTGAAATACACTTTGCAATTATCCTGGCCCTCTCCTTCAAATCTAAAATATGGTATGGATATCCATTCTTATCCAAGAATGCCTTTATATCATCACTTGAAAAGGATGGCCCAAGATATGATCCCTTTTGAAAATCTCTTTTGTTATCTGCAACTCTTTTATTTCCTAAAAATCCATACCATACCGATAGTGCTGCTCCCAAAGCACCTCCTGCATCACTTGATGCTGGCTGAATCCAGATATCTTCAAAAGGCCCTTCTCTCAAGATTCTTCCATTTGCAACACAATTTAATGCTACCCCTCCAGCAAGACAAAGATACTTTCTACGTGTCTCTCTATATACATGTTTTACCATCTTCATAATTATATCTTCTGTCACCGCCTGGATGCTTGCTGCAATATCCATCTCCCTTTGGGTAATCTCCGTTTCAGGCTTCCTTGGAGGTCCTCCAAATAGCTTTTCAAATCTCTTATTTGTCATCTTAAGGCCAGCCAAAAAATCAAAATATCTCATATTCAATCTAATTGATCCATCTTCTTTAACATCTAAAATCTCTTTTAGAATAAGATCTTTATATATAGGTCTTCCATATGGAGCTAATCCCATTAGTTTGTATTCCCCTGAGTTTACCTTAAAACCTGTAAAATAGGTAAATGCTGAATAGAGAAGACCAACGGAGTCTGGAAAATGAAGCTCTTTCAATAGACATATCTCATTCCCTTTTCCATAACCATAACTTGCGGTTGCCCACTCCCCCACACCATCCACAGTAAGTATAGCAGCCTCTTTAAAAGGGGATGGATAAAAGGCAGAGGCAGCATGTGCTTCATGATGTTCTGTAAATAGCACCTCTCCTTCATATCCAATCTCTTTTTTAATCACTTGCGGAATTCTCAATTTTTTCCCAAGCCAAAGGGGCATGGCTTCAAGCCAGGATCTAAGTCCCTTTGGAGCCACACTTAGATAACTCATAAGGAGTCTATCAAAAGTGAGTATGGGTTTATCGTAATAGACCACATAGTCTAAATCGTCTACTTTGATAGATCCCTCTCTAAGACAATATTCTATAGCATTTTTGGGAAAACGCGGATCATGTTTTTTCCTTGTAAAACGCTCTTCCTGCGCTGCTGCAATAATATCTCCATCTTTAATTAATACAGCAGCAGCATCATGATAAAAACATGAAATCCCTAAGATATACATCAAAAAACCCTTGAAGCATTTAATATGACGCCTTCATCATTTAATTTTGAATATCCAATAATTGCTTTCCTTCTTTTTTCCTCCACAGTTCTTTTAAGTTCATTATCTAATCTGTCTCTATCCCACCAGCGAGGTTTTTCATGGTATAAATGATATTGAATTGCACAAAACCATAGATTCTTAACTTTTATACCGCTATGAAATAGTCTAAAGCAAAAATCTGAATCTTCTCTTCCCCAACTACCATCAAACAGTTCATCAAAACCATCCACCCTTAAAAAGTCTTCTTTAAAAAGCGAGATATTACACCCTCTAAGAGAGGTTTCAAATGATTTGATTCTGGAAAATAGTGAAGATAAGAGCTCAGATCTTATAACATTTTTTCTATTTTTTATCCCTTTACTAAAAAAAGAGAGTTCTTTGATATAGCCCTTATCAATTAACTTTTTTGTAAGTTTTTTATTTAATAAGACTCTTTTCCCTTGAAGTAATAGTCCATTCTCAGAATTTTCCACATGATCTTTCAAAAAGAGAGGATGTAAGACTGTATCTTGATCAATGAAGACCAGATACTTTCCACTTGAATATCTTACAGCCAGATTTTTAATTCTTGACTGTCTAACGCCTTTGTCTTTGTGCCATATATGTGCCCATCTCAAACTGCTATTAGTTAATGTCTTTTTCACCATTTCTTCAGTCCTTTTATCAGAGCCGTCATCTGCAATTATAACTTCAAATGGCTTAAATTTTTGATTAATGATAGATTTAAGTGTAAGCCTTAATGCCTCAGGCCAGTTATACGTGGTAATAATCATTGTTACTTTCATTGAAATCAATTGAAAAACACAAATCTTTGAAAAACTTCACTGAGATCTTTGAATTTTTCAAATTTTTTGTAATTTCCTCTTTTCTTGTAAAAAATCGGTGATTTGAAGATTTGGTTCGAGGTTCATGGTCAGAATAGAAAGCGAAAAAGGAGAAATGGGTATATGAGTGAATGCGTGGATGGGTGTATGAGATCATTTTGGAATTGGGCTATTTTTTAAATATCTTATGAAATTAAGAAGTCTTCTTCGAAGTATCTCCACCCTTTCACTTACAGAATTATAATCTTTTATTAACCAAGCTTCTCACTTATTATAAGCTGTGCCTCTAACTCTGACAAAAATTCTAAGCTTATAATAAAAAGTTGATATTTGATGGTATTGAAATTGCCGCCTGATAAAGCTGTGAGGTAAGAGAATATATCTCCTCCACTAATTCAATCCCTAAGTTACATATATCAAGATCTTTATGAGTTCGTATACCACCAGTTTCATTCATAACAATTAACTATAAATAACCAGATCTTATTTACGATCCCATATCTTGGAATGTGTTCACCCTTATATCCCCCTTTTCATCAAAATCTTTCAGGGGATATACTATTAAATAAAAACGTAGTAGTAAACAACTTTTTCCATAAATGCGGCATCTTCACCTATGTTTTGCAAAGGTCTCCACTTCGTAAGTGGACACTTGCGAAGTGGAAATAAAAATTATAAAGGAAATTTTTTTATGAAAAAGCAAAGCCATAGAATTAAATGGAAGCACCAGGATCCACAAATACGGAGCTGTCAGATAGAAATCCTTAGCTTTCACTAAGTTATCACCTCTTCTAT
>CAYTXJ010000151.1:0-3835 GCA_964440775.1 uncultured Desulfobacteraceae bacterium
AGCCCCACTGGATTTTGAGTCCAGCGTGTCTTCCAGTTTCACCACTCCGGCATTAATATAAAAATTTTTATTTAAATCTGAAAATTTGTCAATTCTTTTTAATCCTGCATGGTATCCCTTTGAGATTAGGAGTGGCAAATTCTTTCCCCAAAGGAAATGCCTTGGTTAACATATTGTAATTAGATCTTGTATAGTCATACATCTTTTCAGGAGAGCTTTCAGGGAAATACCATCCATAAGAGGCACATATCACCTTTGGATGTATTCTTTCTGTGATTTTTGCAACTTGAACTATACTTCCAAATTCTGTTTCGATTATTATCTCCTCTCCATCTGAAATTCCATAAGCTTTTGCTGTTTCTGGATGAAGTTCTACAGTAGGAACAGGTGATCTCTTCCTCAATTCTTCTACCCATCTATAGGATGAGTGCAAGTAATATCTATTCTTTGAGCTGGTGAGCACATAGGGAAATTCATCTGAAAGAGCAGGAAGTTCAAGGAATTCAGGAAAAGATGGAATATTAAATCTTTTAGAGGTGCTAAGGCTGAGTTCCACCTTTTTAGTGGGGGTCTTAAATCCCTGAGATTTATAAAATCTGGAACTCTCTTCACCCTTTAAATAACCAACTTCAATAAATTCTTTATAAGTCAGTCCAGAGGGCTTAAGGACCTCATCCAAAAGGCCTCTGTAATCTTCATACCAATACTCAGGGGAGGTAAGTCTTTTCCCGAGTTCATTTAATATTTTCATATCAGGCCAGCACTCCAAGGGAGGATCCACCACCTTTGGCCTTGCAAACACAATTCCATGTCCAAGACCATAATGGCCGATATCATTAAATTCAAACTGAGTGGCAGCAGGTAGGACAATGTCTGCAAGCATGGCGGTTGGTGTTAAAAATATTTCGGATATTACGAAGAATTCCAGAGCCTTTAAGGCCCTTATGGTCTCATTACTGTCAGGCCAACATAATACAGGGTTAGATGCCATACAGAAGTATCCCTTTATGGGATATGGATATCCCTCAAGGACCGCTTTTTTAAAAAAGGAGGAGGGCACTGTCATAAATCTGGGTATAACTCCATAGGCCTTATTTACCATCTTTTTCCACTTTTCAGGAAGGGTATCGGCTCTTACAAACTCCCTCAAGGAAAGAAGTGGAGGATCTTTCGCCCAGATATTTCCTCCAGGAACTGCTAAATTTCCACAGATGGCCATAAGACAGATAAGTGCACGGGAAGCATGAAATGAATTGATATTATGCTCTATGGGATTGCCCCATTGAATTGCAGCAGGCTTGGAAGTAGCATATATTCTTGCTGCCTCTCTGATTAGAGATGGATCAATCCAGGCTATATCAGATACCTTCTCTGGGCTAAATGATCTGACATGCTCTGATAACTCTTCAAACCCATAGGTCCAATCTGTAACAAATTCCCTATCATATAGTCCTTCTTCTATAATAACATGGATCATGGACAGAGCCAATGCGGCATCTGTTCCGGGCCTGATCTGAAGATGCATGGTGGCCTTATCACATAGAGGGATACGTCTTGGATCTACAACAATCAGTTTAGTTCCTTCCCTTAGCTGTTTAAGCAATAGAGAGCATATCTGCCCCTCCTCATTGGTAGATGGCGGATTACTCCCCCACAATAGAATCAGAGAGCTTTGACTTTGAAGATCGGCTACAGGATAAAAGCCACAGGTATGAATTCCAGAGATCTCTCTGGGTGCATGGCATACATCCTGAGGCATAACCACATTGGGACTTCCAAATGTATTGGCCAATCTTATAAGCACAAAGTGATCCAGGCCCTTTGGCATTCCAGCACCAAATGCAATTGCCTCAGGGCCATATTCCCTTCGGATACTTAAAAAAGCCTCCGATATCTCTTCCAATGCCTGATCCCAGCTAATCCTTTCCCATTTGCCTTCTCCCCTTCCGCCTTTTCTCTTAAGAGGATAAGTAAGCCTTTCAGGATGAGTGAGTTTTTTATAGGAATATATTCCTTTAGTGCATATATAACCTCTATTTAGATAGCCCTTAGGATCAGGTTTAATATCGATAATCTTATTACCCTCTTTTTTTACAAGGATTGAACATCCTCCATGATCCATTCTTCCACAGTGTGTTTTAATCCATGACATAACCTATATGCTCCTATCTCAATTGATATATTAAAATCTGACTCCTTCCGTGTCCTTTAATGAATCCCTGTTTTATAACTGAAGAGACAACCAGTTCCTCTCTTTTGTCTCCATCTACATCTGCTATTCTGTATCCCACAATAGGGCCTGTTATCTTTTTTGTCTTCCATTTTATCCTTAAACCTGTCTTGTCAAACTGAAAAAATACCAGCTGACCAGATGAAAATACCCTTGTCTTTTCAAATAGCCTTCCTGTCTTTTCACGATTTTTACATATCATAAGCTCATCCTTTCCATCTCCATCCACATCTACTGCATACATTGGTGAAGGAAGATAGAGATAGTCTCCAGTATCTTCCTGCCGTGCATTGCCGCTCTTATCTTCAATATATGTCAAGGTTCCACCAAACAGATCCTCACTCTTCCATATAAGATTCAGGGAAGCGTCATATAGAAGAAGCCTTTCATAGGGGTTTAGGACCACAGTGTAGGGCTTATGGGTCTTTTCAAAGTCAATTTCTAAGAAGTTATAGACATTGGAAAATCTTGGAAGTTTCAATGCCCTTAACTTTTTAAGACCTTTCCCGCTCCTTTTCATTACATATACATCCCCATGAAATCCTCCATCTAAGGCCCTTCTCTGTCCGATAAGTGTCTTTCTATGATAAGGAGCATCTAAGACCCGTATTAACCAATTCGATACCTCCCCAATCTTTTTTAGTCTGCCTCCCTGATATTGCAAGATTGAGGCAGAAGCCCCCTTTCCTACAAGGGCACTCAGATAGATCTCTGCTCTTCCGTCTTTATCAAGGTCAGCCACATTCATCCATATAAACTCATGGGTTGGGGATTCGGTATATCTTAAGATCCTTAAAAGGGATTTTTCAGAGACTTTGTAGACAAATAGGTTTCGATGATCCATTAATATTATCTCTTTTTTACCATCTCCATCTATATCTCCTACATCCAGAGCCCTTGCCTCCACCCTTTCCCTTTTAAGATACTTTATCTGCACCCTTTCTTCTCTTTCGCTTGGCATAAATATAGGGCTTAAAACCTGCTCTTTTTCCTGTTTTCTCCTGATCGGTTGAGTAATCTTTATTTCAGCTGCTCTACCTAAGATCTTTTCATTAATCTCATCTGCAAATTTGCTTATTGTAGGAATGACCTCATCCATTCCATGAGATTGGGTATAGGCAGTGAGCAGCTCTTCAGCGGTTTTAATATTATATATCTTTGCATCCACACTTACACTTTCGCCCACAATTGTAATACTTCCAGTAATCAGATAGTCAGCACCAAGAGCCCTTCCAATGGATATGATATCTTCTTTTTTTATAGGCATACCCCGCTTTTCCAGTATCTCATTAACCTTCCATCTTTCAATTATCTCAGTTTCTCCTTTCCATGAAAGCCGGGTAATGAGCATATCTGTTATTCCTTCTTTTAAAAATTCCATCCCTTTTTGGGCATGGATCTTAAATGGAATTATAGCTATCTTTTTAAGGCCCTGAGGATGGGAATTAAAGGGAATAAGAAGGGATATCAGAAAAAGATATAATCCTATATGAAATCTTTTCATATTATTTTCCTCTCTAATTTTCTGAAATGGATAACATACTGTTGCATATACAGTCAATAGAATAACCCTTTAGAGAGCTTTGCATAACCCCTTTTTACACT
>CAYTXJ010000152.1:0-3774 GCA_964440775.1 uncultured Desulfobacteraceae bacterium
TAACCATTTCATCTTTAAAAGTTACCTATTTTAATAATTTTAATTTTTAAATATACTTAAGTTTGACAGTTAGTAGTTAAAATTTTACTGATTTTTGGGTTGCACATCTAAATAAATCAATAAGTTAGGTCATTTTATATCTTCGGTCGGGTGATATTTGTGTGTGAAAAAATATAATGCTTATCAAGATGAGAGCAATGGATAAAGACCAACTGAATAGGGATCACTTCTCAAAAGCAGACAATTTACAATAACCATGCTCAGGGCACCTAAGCCCAGAAAATACCATGTATGACGCCAACTAAAATTACTGATAATCCACGGGAAGACAGCTCCCATTGTGGCAAACCCTAATCCGTATCCAGTTGATATTATTCCAAGCGCTAATCCTCTACGTTTGGGTATAAACCAGTGTTGAACTACTGTTATAATGGGAGTCCACATACCAGTAGCTCCCAATCCCACAATGGCAAAATATATACAACCTACCCATACAGTCTTTACTGTTCCCATAAGCAATACACCAGTTCCCAGTACAAAAGAGGAAAGGGTTATAACTCTTCTTGCTCCGACCTGATCGGTCAAAAGCCTGTAAATGGGGTCAAAAGGATATAGGTCAATAGATAAGCATTATAGATAGTGCCCACATCTGTTCTACTAAATCCAAGGTTTTTAATCATTTCAGGTAATACAATACCGTATCCAAGCCTGATAGAGTAATTGATAAATAGATTTATAAAAGATATCCCAAGGATAATCCAAGCCCAATGAACAGGGAATCTTTTCATGAACTCCCTTCCTTTATCTTAAAAGATATTTTTTTGAAATTAGTATAAACCATCCTGCAAATCCCATAAGGAAAAATCCGCATATTCTTATTAGACCACTATAGAGCCTATCTGAAACTACCCCTTTCCCCTTAGATATACCTATTGATACGAGGATATACCATAGATAGTCTGCAGAGATGTGACCTATAAAAAAGATGAAAATGCCCCAGAGACCAAACTTCATGGAACTAATAAGATAGCTAAGTCCAACAGTTGCCCACCACAAGCTCCAGTAAGGGTTTGAAAGACTTGCGAAAATCCCCATAAGCAAAGGAGAGGTAAAAATCGGAATCTTAGATGAAGAAGGATTATCACTGTTATTTACAGGACTTGAGGGCGCACCTCTTACCATGGATAATCCCATCCAAAATAGTATCACTCCTCCTATAAGTGCAATCATGCCTGTGATGAAGGGTATCTTTAAAAAAGGGCCCAATCCCCATACAAGTGCTATAATTAATAGAAGTTCCAACAGGGCATGGCCTGTGATTATTAATGGACCTGCCTTAAAACCTATCTTAACAGACTCTGATACTGTGATAGTCAAAAGTGGCCCGGGCATCAGCGCACCTGATAAGGCCAGAATAAAAGAGGCTGAAAATATGGTGGCAAATTCTCGCAAAATCTATCCATCCCCATTTTTATAAAGGGCTTTGTGTGCTTAAACGATTAAAAGATTCTATAAAAGCAATTATAAAGCAAGGGTTATTCCAGGCGGATACCCCTTTCTTTTAAAAGGTTCCTTCCTATTACAATCCTCTGAATCTGATTTGCTCCTTCAAATATCTGGGTCAGTTTTGCATCCCTAAACATCCTCTCCACTGGATAGTCCTTACAATAACCATAACCTCCCATAATCTGAACTGCATCTGTGGTTATCTTCATAGCCGCATCGCTACAAAAACATTTTGCCATGGAGGCAAACTTAGTGTTTCTCTTCCCCTTATCCCATAGCCTTGCAGCCTTAATCATAAGTCCCCTGCCTGCTTCTATTAGTGTCCAGGCATCTGCAATCATAAAAGAGATTGCCTGATGTGTTATGAGGGGCCTTCCAAATGTTATACGCTCTACTGCATATCTTAAGGCATACTCAATAGCGGATTCAGCTATCCCAAGAGCCAATCCTGCAATACCAGGCCTTGACATATCAAAGTCCTTCATGGCAATCAGAAAGCCATCCCCTTCTTTGCCTAAGAGGTGCTTCTCTGGCACCTCTACATCTTCAAGAATCACCTCTTGAGTATTGCTTCCTCTAAAACCGAGCTTATCCTCTCTCTTTCCCAGTATAACCCCAGTGGAGTCCATATCCAGCACAAAGAATGACAGCTCTTCTTTACCGGTTCTTGCAAGCACAGATGCAAGGCTTGCCACACCTCCATTGGTGGCAAAAGATTTTCTGCCATTTAAAAGATAGAAGCCCTCTTTCTTAATAGCAGTAGTGCAAATTGAGGCCACATCCGAACCTGCTCCTGGCTCTGTTACAAGATATGCTATCAACTCTCTTCCTGTGGCAAGACGGGGAAATAGTGCCTCTTTAAGTTCACTGGATCCGCTATCTATTATTGGAAAGCTACCCACAGCCTGTATAACTATCAATAGGGCAGAAGATGCACATGCCTTTGCAATCTCTTCAACTATTAAAGAAAACATAAGACATTTGTCTCTTTCCATTCCGCCATATTCAGGAGGCAGAAATATCTGTAGCAGACCCAGATCGGCAAATAGTCGTGCTATCTCCCAACTGAATTCACCTCTTTCATCTATCTCCTTAGAGATAGGCAGGACCTTCTCTTTAGCCACCTTTTTTACGCTATCCAAAATTATCTTTTGATATTCATTTAATTCTAACTCATCCATCCTAATATCACCTTAATTCCTCATATCTAAAACTGATATCTTCTGCCACCCTCTTAACACAGCTTCCATATCTCTCCAATCTATCCTTATCCCTAAGTCTGAACGCAGGACATACCACTGCTATACATGCCATGATCTTTCCAGATTCATTATATATGGGAGCTGCTACCCTTCCAACCCCTTCCCTCATCTCCTCTATATCCACCGCATAACCTCTCTTTCTTATCTCTTCAAGCTCCTGTTCAAGCCTTTCCATGGATTGAAGGGTATTTTTTGTAAGTCTTGGAAAACCCAGTTTATTCATGACATTTCTCAGACGCTCCTTAGATAGATGTGAAAGATATACCTTCCCAGGAGCTGTTGCATGAAAATAGGGCATTGCACTGCCTGGATGGGAGTATAGGTAGAGACCTTCGGGACCAACAACCTGCTCTATTAGAACCAATTGATCTCTGATTCTTACATCCAATTCCACGGTCTCTCCGGTAAGCTCTGCAAGATGCATGAGATGTTCACGGATAGATGATCTGAAATGGGATGTCTCTAAGAGATAGTTACCCATGGACATAAGCTTAAACCCAAGGCGATAGGTATGTCTTTTAGGATCAAAGATCACATATCCTCTATCAGTTAAGACCTTCAATATCCGCCATAGAGACGCAGATGGAATATTAAGCCTTCCTGAAATCTCCTGCATATTCATCTCAAAAGGCTCCTTACTCAATAGCTCAAGCAGAGATAACCCCCTCTCCAAGGAAAGGGCAGGAGAACTTTTTTTCATATTTGAAAAACTTTTTTTCATATTTGAAAAATAGCAAAATCTTGTCTTTTGTCAAGATATATTTAAACCCTATTGACCTAAGGTTGGCTGCTAAGGTAGTTAAAAATTTACAATAAAGCCAGGGATGAGAGCTTTGAAAAATTCAGAGCTCTCATATGCTTATCATGACCTCCCTTCTCTCCTCCTTATTTCCACACAATTTGACAAAGAGCCCTTTATTGCTTGACATCTTTCCTTTAATTTATAATTTTTCTAAGATATTTCTGCTTTTAAAAATATAAATAACTATCCTTAAGGAAGGTATAT
>CAYTXJ010000153.1:0-3709 GCA_964440775.1 uncultured Desulfobacteraceae bacterium
GATCTGGAGTGAGATATGAAATGTATTAATTTAGAAAGATATTCTCCCTCTGATATCCATTGTGGCTATACAGATCATATACTGAGAATTGATCTCAGTGAAAAAAGCGTTGAGATTCAGAGACTCTTACCTGAATTTAAGGAAAGATATATCGGAGGTCGTGGATACGGGCTAAAGCTCATATGGGATGAGACAGATGCCTCCACCAGATATGATAGTCCTGAAAACCTGATAGTCCTATCAGGGGGGCCACTGTGTGGAGATCCCAGATTCCCGGGAAGTGGAAAATTTGTGGTTTCAACCATATCACCCCTTACTGATACCTTTATTGACAGTAATGTTGGGGGGCATTTTGGGCCCAAGATAAAGCTCTGTGGCTTTGATGCAATAGTGGTAAAAGGAATTTCAGATATTGAGGTGGTGCTTTTTGTGGATGGAGATAGGGGCACTATCTCCTTTTATGAGGCCCCTATCTTTGATGATTCCTTAGAGCTAAAGTCCATAAAGTATGTTGAAAGATTGATAAGGGAGTTAAACGGTGGGAGTGTGGATGAGTCCTTTGCAGCAGTAGGAGCTGGAATAGGTGCAAAGAATAGCCTTTTTGGAATAATTAACAGTATCTATTTTGATAGAATCAGAGGAAGAATCAGGGCAAAACAGGCAGGCAGGGGTGGAACTGGAACTGTAATGAGACATAAGGGCCTTAGAGCAATAATTTTGAAAAGCTCAAGATCATATCTTCAGGCAAATCAGCCATATGATAGGGATTCTGTTAAAGATGCAGGGGCTTCTCTTAAAAAGGTGATAAGTCAGATGGATCCCCATCAACTCAGACTCTCTTCTTGGGGAACCACAGGGCTTGTGGAATATATGGATAGATTTGGTATCTTACCCATTCAAAACTATCAGTATGGCTCCCACAGGGAAGCAAAGAAGGTCTATGGGGATGTATTCTTAGATGATTTTATGGAAAAGGGTTATGCCGATGGTTGCTTTAAGGGCTGTAATCTTGCATGTGCAAAAGGTGCAAAGGAGATATTGATTAAGAGAGGGCCATTTGAAGGTGAAAGGGTTGAGGTGGATGGCCCTGAATATGAGACCATTGCCGCTGTAACAAATATGGGCATTTTTGATCCCCAGTTTGTGATGGAATACAATTTCTATTGCGATCAGTATGGGCTTGATACCATATCCATGGGTGTAAGTGCTGGATTTTTAATGGAATGTGTGCAGAGGGGATATCTAAGTGAAGAGGATATTGGTTACAGACTCAACTGGGGTGATACAGAAGGTGCTGCAAGATTGCTGCATGAGACGGCCAAAGGAGAGGGATTCGGAAAGATCTGTTCTTTGGGAGTTCATAGAGCTAAGAGATGGATTTCAGAGCGATATGCCAAGAGATACGGGAAAGATCCAGAGGAGGTATTTTCAGAACTAAGCCGTTTTTCTATGGAGCTTAAAGGCCTTGAATTTTCCATGTATATTCCAAAGGAATCCCTCGCTCAACAGGGAGGATATGGTTTTTCCCTTAAAGGCCCACACCATGATGAGGCATGGTTAATATTTATAGACCAGGTGCATAATGAGATCCCTTCATTTGAAATGAAGGCAAAGGCGCTTCGTTGGTTTCCTTTAATCAGAACCTGGTTTAATGCGGTGGGGCTATGCAAACTTCACTGGATAGATGTAAGGCATCCTGACGCATCCAAGACACCTGAACCTTCCCATAATATTCCCACATTGAGATATTATATTAGATATCTAAATGCCACCACGGGCTGGAAAAAGGATATAGATGATATTATCAGGGATTCAGAGCGGTTATATCTCCTTCAAAAACTTATAAATATCAGAAATGGGAAAGGAACAAGGGAATATGATCTGATTCCAGACAGGGCAATGGGACCTGCCTTTTTTAATGAATATGAAGCAAAAAGATCATATTACGATAACTGGCTTAAGGAGAGAGTAGATGGGGATATCCCCAATGATCCTAAGGAGAGGCACAAGATGGTTATGGAACTGAGGAGAGAAGACTTTCAAAGACTCTGCGATGCGGTATATCATGAAAAGGGATTTAACTCTAAGGGTATTCCACTTCCTGAAAAACTAAAGGAGGTGGGGCTATGGGATAGAAAGATTGAAGAATTTATTTCAAGATATCACCAAAAATAGGAAATACTCCTACCATGCCTGATGTATTATTTATACCCCATCTTGGTGGTGGTTAAAGAGGAATAGATAGAGGTGAAAAGATATGTCTTATTTTCACTTTCTTTGGTTCTACTATTTTTGGGATGTGGAACATTTTACTCTTCAAGAGTTGATTCAACTATAGGACCAGATAATAAGAACTCTGACCTACTCAATATACCACTTAAGGTGGCGGTTCTTCCTTTTAATAATTTAACAGATGAAAATGGCCTGGAGCTACTGGTTAGGGAAAGTTTTTATAATCATCTGAGTTCAAAAGTTTTTCAGGATATTGAGATAAAGGACATAGATAGGGCCATTTCTGAAATTGAGAAGCGGGAAGGAAAGAAATGGAAGGATATACCTCCTGATAGATTGGGACGGCTTTTGGGAGCAGATTTTGTGGTAAGTGGAAGTATCCTTAACTTTAAGAAGTTCTTCTTGGGGATATATTCTCAGATATCTTTGACATTACATATTCAGATAATAAATACCTATAATGGAGAAATATTGTGGATGCGAACCCTTACCAATAGATCTCATGATGGTGGAATTCCATTTAGTCTCTTTGGAATTGTCCCTTCAGCGTTAAGATCCACCCTGCACCTCACCAATGAAAGGAAGATGGATCTTATTGAAAAGATATGTAGAAATATGGTCTCAATTATACCTTTTGAGAAGATATATAAAAGTTCATGTGTCCATTATGATATCCAAGTTGCTGCATTTTTAGATAAGGATCTATGCATTAAGACCATAGATAGATTAAAGAGATTGGGATATGAGGTAAGGGTTGAGAAGAGATATAAGAGGGGAAGGCTATGGCATACAATATTGATTGGTCCATTTAGTAATGAAAAGACCGCAAAGCGGATAATTGAAAGGATAAAAAAGGATACAGAATTTATTCCCATTCTGGTATTTGCATCTCATTGATTATGATTAACCCAAATTTGGCAAAATTTTTTGTAACATATTGAGAGCTTTGAAAAATTCAAAGCTCTCATATTTTATAATTCCTTGTAAGAATTTCTTGACATTACTAATTGTAATTTAAAATAATTCCAATTAATTAGAATAATCAGAGGCTTTCTGTTATAGCTTCATTTAAGGAATGGGAGGTTTTACCGCAAATAAAATTATACAGAGGATTAATGAGGCAAGGCTGCTTTATTACCGCCTGATCCTTATAGTAGGCCCTGCTGGAAGTGGTAAAACAAAAGCCTTACAGGAGGTGTCCTTTTTGACCTCTACCCCAATTATCAATGTTAATCTTGAGCTATCTGGTCGGATGCTGGAGCTTACCAAAGCTCAAAGGGCCTTGCAATTACCTTATATTTTAAGCAAATTTGTGGATAGAGTCCAAGGTGATCTGATCCTGCTTGACAACACTGGGATCCTTTTTGATGTCCAATTGAAGCAGGACCCATTGCGTCTGCTTCAAGGATTGTCTCGTAATAAGACAATAGTTGCCTCTTGGAATGGATACATTGAAGATGATCATATAGTCTACGCT
>CAYTXJ010000154.1:0-3692 GCA_964440775.1 uncultured Desulfobacteraceae bacterium
CTTTCTCTTGGAGCAGTTGAGGTAATGTGTAAACCTGGATCTTCATATTCAGTGGGAGAGATGTCGGTTCAATTAGCTGATAAGATAAGGGCTGCTTCAAGCATTAACCTGAAAGATAGATTTAGACAGAAAGAGATTCAGAAGAGACCTGAGGGAAAGATAAAGATATATTCTCTGGCAGATACCACAAATAAGATAATTGCCATAGGTGCCTCTACTGGCGGAACTGAGGCTATAAAGGAGATCTTAGTGGAGATGCCCCCCAATAGTCCTGGAATTGTAATAGTTCAGCATATGCCTGCGAAATTTACAACCTCTTTTGCTAAAAGACTAAATGAGTTGTGTCAGCTTCAGGTAGATGAGGCACAAGATGGTGAATCTGTTGTAAATGGGAGGGCCTTAATTGCACCTGGTAATTATCATATGGTCTTGAGGAGGAGTGGAGCCAGATATTATGTGCAGATAAGAGATGGCCCATTGGTCTATCATCAAAGGCCCAGTGTGGATGTGCTTTTTTATTCAGTGGCAGAATATGCAGGAAGAAATGCAATTGGAATTATATTGACAGGGATGGGAGCAGATGGAGCCAAAGGGCTACTTAAGATGAGGCAGGCAGGTGCTCATACCATAGCCCAGGATGAAAAAAGTTGTGTAGTATTTGGCATGCCAAAAGAGGCAATAAAGTGTGGTGGAGCGGAAAAGGTGGTCCATTTGAGAGATATTGCACGAACTGCATTGGAATTGATCGCTAAAAAATAAAAGGGGGATATTATGGTAATGGAAGGAATGCTTACAAAAGAGATTGAAAGAATAACTAATGGAAAACTAAATGATGAAGAGATAAAGAGCCTTTGTAGCTTTATAGAAAAGATATCTGGGGATGGAGATAAAAGAAAAGAGGACTTTTTTAAGAGGCTTTCTTATGAGATGACAATGGAGATTAAGGGTCTTGCAAGCTTAATACTAAATTTCCGAAAGGAGTTAGAGGCAAAACTTGAGCCTGAAATTAATGCCATTGCCACCCATTGTATCCCAAAGGCAACTGATCAGCTTCAGGCAATAATAGAGGCAACGGAGATGGCCGCACAAAAGATCATGGATAACCTTGAAAGTATGCAGGATTCACTTGACAAGCTCCAGAGCCAGATAGAGGAGATAAGGAATATTAGGATAGGAGAAGATGGAAGTCGGGGGGAAAAGATAAAGAGATTTATTGATTTTATAAATAATCTGGAGCAAGATATTGAAAGATATAATAAGTGGGTCTCAGATTCATTTATCCAGATGAGTTTTCAGGATCTCACTGGTCAGAGGATAAAAAAGATAATTGAACTTGTAAATGAGATGGAAAAGAGGATACAAAAGATAGTGATATCTGTGGGGATAAGATTAAGTGAAAAGGAGAAAAATCCTGATTTAAGCTCTGATGAGATAGAAAAGATGGTTGAGAAAAAGATTGAACTTGCAGGTCCACAGAAACCTGGTGAAGGGCTATCTCAAGAGGATATTGATGCTCTGCTTGCCAATCTCTAAGAAAGGGAGGATCTTATGGATCTCAATGTGAAGGTATTGGTAGTGGATGACTTTGCAACAATGCGCAGGATATTAAAAAATGTCCTAAGACAGATAGGTTTTAAAAATATAAGTGAGGCTGAAAATGGTAGGGATGCTCTTTCGCAGTTGAAGAAAGAGAAATTTGATCTCATCTTATGCGATTGGAATATGCCAGAGATGTCAGGCCTGGAACTCCTTCAAGCCATTCGCGGAGATGATAATTTAAAGGATATTCCTTTTGTAATGGTAACAGCCGAGGCAAAAAAGGAAAGTATTATAGAGGCAGTTAAGGCAGGCGTTAACAGTTATATAGTAAAACCATTTACAGCTGAGACCATAGGAGAAAAGCTTAAAAAGATATTTGGCTAAAATGGTCTTGCCATCCCTGCCCAATTAAGATATTTTCTTTCATAAAAAATTTATATAAGTTTATGATGTATAAACGAGAGCTTTGAATTCTTCAAAGCTCTCATAAAAAAGTTGTAATTAAGGGTTATTTTAAGTTAATTTTTGGGGGTCTGGTCTCCGACCAGGAGGGTCATCCGACCTGGAAGGGGGTATAACCCCCAGTGTAAAAGGGGGTTATGCAAAGCTCTCATAAACCTGTTGAGGGAAAGGGCAGAGTAGATCTGTATTCTAAAAACAGGGTATTAATCATAGATGACGACCCTGAAATATGTAATATCTTAAGAGAGATAATTCATGAAATGGGTCATAGATGTGATTTGGCACATTCCTTAAAAGAGGGGCTTTACAGAGCAAAAGTAGAAGAATTTGATGTTATTTTACTTGATTTAAGGCTTCCCGATGGAAATGGAATAGATATCCTCCCGGAACTCCGCTCTACACCTTCAAATCCAGAAGTAATAATTATTACTGGTTATGGCGATCCTGATGGGGCTGAGCTTGCAATAAAAAGTGGAATTTGGGACTATATTCAAAAACCATTCTCTTTAAAAAAGATATCCCTATCTTTAAAAAGGGTATTTCAGCATAGAAATGAGATAAAAAAGCACTCTTTTATAAAAAGACAGCTAAGATCAGAAGGTATAATAGGAAGTAGTCCTCAAATTAAGGCTTGTATTGATCTTCTTGCCCAGGCAGCTGAAAGGGCTTCAAATGTATTAATTATGGGAGAGACTGGAACAGGAAAGGAGTTGTTTGCCCGTGCAATACATATAAATAGCTTGCGTGGTGATAATAATTTTATAGTGGTTGATTGTGCGGCTCTACCTGAGTCATTGGTAGAAAGTATCATTTTTGGACATGAAAAAGGTGCATTTACGGGGGCCGATAATGCAAAGACAGGCCTTATAAAGCAGGCAGATAAAGGGACTCTATTTTTAGATGAGATAGGGGAACTCTCTCTTAAAATTCAAAAGAAATTTTTAAGGGTCCTTGAATATAAGAAATTTAGAGCTATTGGTGGAGAAACTGAACTTGAGAGCGATTTTCGCCTTATATCTGCAACTAACAGAGATTTAGATGAGATGGTAGAAAAAGGTGAATTTAGAAAGGATCTACTTTTTAGATTAAGAGTATTTACTATCAGACTTCCAGCCTTAAGAGAGCACAGAGAAGACATCTTAGAGATAAGTAAATATCACCTTAAACGATTATGTCAAAGGGAGAAGATCCCCCAGAAAGAGCTTTCAACAGATGTAATTGATATAATGATGCAATATAATTGGCCTGGAAATGTTAGAGAATTAATTAATGCTTTGGAAACCGCTATAGTTAATTCAAAATACGAAAGCACTATTTATCCTAAGCACTTACCGCAACATATAAGGTCTTATGTAATAAGAAAAAATATAGGCATGGATAATTTAAAAAAATTACCTCCATATAAAGAATACAAAAAGAATATTATTTATGATGCCACAAAGAGATATCTTATTGATCTTATTTCTCAATCAGGAAGGGATCTACAGAAGGCCTGTAATATTTCAGGATTATCTAAATCCAGATTATATGAGTTACTCAGACTCCATAATATTAAGTTTTGGGTATAAAAATAGTTGAAATTTCCTTTTAATTAAATAATATTTTAAAAAGTGGGTGCGCCTGTAGCTCAGCAGGAAAGAGCAGCGGACTTCTAATCCGCGGGTCGGGGGTTCGAATCCTCCCAGGCGCGC
>CAYTXJ010000155.1:0-3651 GCA_964440775.1 uncultured Desulfobacteraceae bacterium
TTACAGCCTTTTTCTGAGAGCTTTGAAAAATTCAAAGCTCTCTAAATTCAACTACTGTAACAGCGTCTCCTCCATTCTTAATATCATCAGGCCCCACCCTCTTAATCCACTGAATTCCTTTAAGATATTCCCTGACTGCCCTTTTTAATATACCCTCTCCATGCCCATGGATTATCCTAAACCTCTCCTTTCCTCTCACATGGACTTCACCTATTACCTTATCAATGAGTGAGATCGCATCTTCCACCCTATAGCCTATGATATTTATCTCATTTAATGGTGCATTAACAGATATATTGACCTTCCAATCATATCCCTTTACCTTTTCCCCTAATTTCACATTTTCAAGATCTTCAATAGAGACATTAACTTTCAGATTTTTCCTCTGAAATGTGGCAGTCCCCCTCTGCCTATCTATCCCTACAATCTTTCCTATAATCCCACTGGGTTTATACCTTACCATCTGGCCAATTTCAAAAGAAGGCACATCTTCAGATCTTCTCTCTTCTATTTCATCTTTCCATCTATTGATGAGCTCTTCCTCTATCTCTTCTATCTGCCTTTTTCTTTTAACTATATTCCTTTTATCCCTTTTTATCCTGTTTATAATTTGTGCAATCTCTCTTTTTGCCTCTGCCACACTTTCTGATAATTCTCCTATCTTTTCACTTATAATCTGCTTTTCTTGATCTCTAAGCTTCTCCAATCTCCTTTTCACCTCTCTGCTAAGATATTCATATCTCTTTTTCTGAAGCTCTACCTGTCGTCTTTCCATTTCAAGGGCTCTCAACTTTTGCCTCAAGGATTCGAATATGTCCTTCATTTCCGCTTCCTTAGGTGCAAGATAGCCCTTTGCCCTTTCTATTACTTCCTCTCCTATTCCTACCTCCCTTGCCATATCAAAGCCAAAACTTGCCCCTGGCATTCCGTATCTGAGCCTATAGGTGGGTATATGTGTATGTTCATCTATTTCCATAGAGGCACTTTGTGTCTTGGGATTTTCCATCCCATATAGCTTCAGCCTATTTAAATGGGTGGATATGGCAACATAGCATCCTTTGGAAAGGAGTTCATCCAGAACCGACATGGCAAGAGCGGCCCCCTCTTCAGGATCTGTGCCCACACCGGGTTCATCGATAATTATAAGGCTATCTCTGTCTGCTCCATCCATCATTTCTACCCATCTTTGCATATGTGCAGAAAACGTGCTAAGCCCCTTTTCCATATCCTGTTCGTCACCTATATCTGCCATTATCCTGTTATATACAGGTATCCGACTCCCTTCAGAGGCAGGTATATGCAATCCAGATTGAGCCATGAGGCAGAGAAGCCCTAAGGTCTTAAGTGTAACGGTCTTTCCACCCCTATTGGGTCCAGAGATGATCAAAAGGTGTTTTTCTCTATCCATCTTGAGATCCACACCCTGGACAGAGTCCCATCCTTTTATGGATATGAGTATGGGATTTTTAGCCTCTCTTATATTCAGGATTCCTTCTTTGTCTATTATGGGATTTGTGGCTCTTATATCTTCTGAATATTTTGCCTTTGCAAGTAATACATCCAGCTTGCCTATCCTATCTTCCAGCTGGGATAACTCATCTCTAAGATCCCTTACATAATAAGAAAGCCTTCTTAATATCCTTATCTCCTCTTCTCGTTCCAGATCCCTTAACTCTGCAATTCTGTTATTTATCTCAACTATCCCCATAGGTTCAACTACAAGGCTTGCGCTACTTGGGGAGTACTGATGAACTATTCCCTTTACCCTGTTTTTTAAGATAGTGCTTACCCTCAAAACAAACCTGCCTTCACGCAGACTTACAATTATATCTTCATGGGTATCTCTAATGAGCTCCCTCTTAATCCTATCTATTTTCTCCTCCATCTCCCTTTTAATTCTTATAAGCCCCTGACGGATATTGCGTAGCCGAGTGCTTGCTGAATCCCTTATATTCCCAATCTCATCTACCGATGCCTCTATCTTTTCAGAGAGATCCTTTAATTGAGGAATATCCCTTATCTTCTTAAAGAGAGAAGGAACAATATCCCTTCTATCCCCTATAATTCGCTTTGCATATATCCCTGCCTTTATAAGATCTAGGATTCTTCTTAACTCTACCGCTTCAAGTAAGGCTCCTTCTACAGAGACTCTATCTAAGAGTTCCCCAATGGAATCCACACCACTAAACGAGATATTTCCCTGAACCTTTAGTAGAAGACGCATCTCCTTTAAGAGATTAAGGTTACTTTCAATTTCATGCGTGTCTGTTGAAGGCCTTATCTTTAAACAATACTCTTTTCCTATAGGGGATGAACAATATTCTGATAGTCTTATAAGCAGATTTTCAAATTCAAGGACACAAAGGGTGTAATCTGTCATCTGTGCTTGCTTTAACTTAGGAGCCTTTTTGCGATCTCATTGACCTCTTTTCCCTGGGCCTTACCAGCCATTTTCTTCATGGCAATTTTCATGACCTTTCCCAGATCTTTAAGCCCTTGTGCACCTACCTGGGATATAATTTCCTTCAATTCCTCTTCAATCTCTTCAGGACTTAGCTGTTTGGGAAGATATTCATAAAGGATATTGATCTCTTCTTGCTCTTTTTGGATAAGGTCTTCTCTACCACCCTTTTTAAATTCCTCAATGGAATCTCTTCCCCTTTTAACTAAGGAAGATATGACAGATATTATCTCCTCTTCCTTTAATTCTCTCCTCAGATCCTTTTCCCTATTTTTAATTGCAGCTTTTAACATCCTGAGACATGAAAGCCTTCCCTGCTCTCTATTTCTCAAGGCCTCTTTAAAGTCTCTGTCTATCTTCTCTTTTAAGAATTTCATAAAACAATTATTTTAACTTCTTATTTTTATGTGTCAAGACTTTTTTAACATTTTTAAAATATCTTCAAACCTTAGTCTTCCAGAGTATAGTGCCCTTCCGATAATCATTCCAATTATACCCATATATTCC
This sequence comes from uncultured Desulfobacteraceae bacterium, assembly GCA_964440775.1. Taxonomy (GTDB): domain Bacteria; phylum Desulfobacterota; class DSM-4660; order Desulfatiglandales; family JALVMZ01; genus CAYTXJ01. The sequence goes on from CAYTXJ010000155.1 coordinate 2,969, forward strand.
ATCTGAAGTATCTCTTCAATATCCTCCATGGTGGTTATGCCACCTGAGGCTATTACAGGAATGGAAGTGGAGGATACGAATCTTTTGATTCCATCCAGATTGGGGCCTTTTTCCATCCCATCCCTTCTGATATCGGTATAGATGATGGAATAGAGGGGAAGGTTCAGAAAGTTTCTTACAATATCTCTGGCCTCTATGTCTGTAAAGGTCTTCCAACCTTCAATAGCTACTTTTCCGTCTTTTGCATCAATTGCAAGAATGATCCTTTCTGGAAACTCCTGTGTAGCACTTTTAAGTATTTCAGGCTTCATGCAGGCGATGGTCCCAATTATTATCTGATCTATCCCCATAGAGATATAGTCCCTTATGATGTTTAGATCCCTTATACCACCTCCTAATTGAATGGGAATTCCTATGCTATCTCTTATCTTTTCAACCAGTCTGATATGTGCGGGATATCCTTCAAAGGCACCATCCAGATCAATAATATGGAGTCTCTCTGCCCCCCTTTTTTCCCATATCTTTGCTATCTCTACAGGATCTTCAAAATATACGGTCTCCTGATCCATTCTACCCTGTCTCAGTCTGACACACCTTCCCCCCTTTATATCAATGGCAGGTATTATCATCATATCATTTGAGACCTCTGCATAACCCCTAATTACACTGGGGGTTACACCCCC
>CAYTXJ010000156.1:0-3497 GCA_964440775.1 uncultured Desulfobacteraceae bacterium
CTTCGCAATGACATGTTGCTTCGCTTCGCTCGCAATGACAGGGGTCTGGTCTCCGACCCGGAGGGTCATCCGACCCGGAGGGGGGTGTAACCCCCAGTGTAAAAAGGGGTTATGCAAAGCTTTCAGAGATGAAAGAGGGGTAAAAGGATGGATCTTAGGGATATGGTAAATTTTCTTTTTGAAGTGGGGATGCTAAAGAAGACCCCCCGAACAGGTTACCAATTTTTGGGATCAGGTGGAGAGTCTGTTGCGGAGCATTCCTTTAGAGCTGCTATTATCGGATATATCCTATCTCAGAGGCACAATGGAGCAGACACTAAAAAGACAGTGCTTATGTGCCTGTTCCACGATCTTTGTGAGGCAAGGACAGGGGATCAAAACTATGTGAATAGACTGTATGTAAAGGTAGATGAAAGAAAGGCAATGGAGGATCTGACCAGAAATCTTCCGATAAAGGAGGAGATAATATCTCTGATTGAGGAATTTAATGATGGAAGCACAATAGAGGCAAAGATATCAAGGGATGCAGATCAACTGGATCTCATCTTAGAGCTGAAAGAGCAGTTGGATCTTGGAAATAGATATGCAAAGGATTGGATTGATTATGCAATAGAGAGATTACAGACCGATTTGGCAAAGGATCTGGCATATGAGATCCTAAATACAGATAGCACGGAGTGGTGGTTTAAAAAGAAAAAGGAGCTCTGGGTAGAAAATAACGATTATAAGCTATGAGATCTGCAATTATAAAGAGCTTTGAAAAATTCAAAGCTCTTAGAGAAAAGCTTTAATTATGTGTTATTTTAAGTTAATTTTTGGGGGTCTGGGGGTGTAACCCCCAGTGTAAAAGGGGTTATGAAAAGCTCTCTTATTATCTCCTTTCTTATTCATATTATTATCCTTTTTATACTTAATCTGTTTATTGATGGGATAGAATTAGAGAAAAGCGAAAATCCTTCTTTAGATGTAAGTATCTTAGATATATCTGATAGCCAAAAAGAGCTCTCACTTTCACTACCTTCTCAAATATTTTCCATGCCACCTCTGGGTATAGCAGATACACTTCTGGGAAGCTATATTGAAGAGATCAAGGGCAGGATATATAAAAACTGGCTCTATCCTGTAGATGCCATAAGGAATGGAAAGAAGGGTAGGGTTGAGATATGGATTAAACTGAAAAGGGATGGTACTTTAAAGGAGGTAAGCCTTACAAAAGACACATCCTGTGAACTTTTAAACAGAGAGGCCCTGAATGCCATATATAACTCTTCACCCTTTTCTCCCTTCCCCAAGGGGATAGATTTAGAAGATATACTGATCCACATTGTCTTTGAATATAGGTAAGACGGATCTAATCTTTAAAAAATGAATCTATAATTGAATTTAATTCGGTAAGGGTAAAAGGTTTTTTAATAAATTTCATAGGATTATAATTGTCGGCTCCATCAATCTCACCCTTTCCACTCATAACGATAATGGGCACCATTAAATTGTTTTCCCTTATCCATTTAATAAGTTCATATCCGTTGACTCCGGGCATTAATAGATCCGTTATTATAAGCTGATATCTGTGCTGCTTTAGCTTCTCTATGGCCTCTGCCCCATCTGATGCGGTGTTTACTTCAAAGCCCAATTCACTGAGTGCCTCTAAAAGAAATGACCTCATAGTAAGGTCATCATCTACTACCAGAATACTTCCTTTCATGGCTTTCCTCCTACAACTGTCAGGAGAAAAAAGGGATTATTAACTACTACCATGGGTTGTTAGACTTTTCAAGGGTTTTATGTGAAAAGATAAAAGGAATCTTCCTTTAAAGGTGATTCAATTGATTGAAAAAAAGATCGGGGAAAAGATAAGGGAACTGAGAAAGCTTCACGGACTTTCCCAGATGGATCTGGCAGAGAAATTGGGGCTCTCTTTCCAGCAGATACAAAAATATGAAAAGGGATTGACAAGGATATCTGTATCCAGGTTAAGTGATATATCAGAGATATTTGGGGTGGATATAACAGATTTTTTTAAGGGATATAAAGAGGACTATAAGATTAAGGAATCTTCCTTGCCTTATGGAGAATCCCACATATATACAAAAGATAAGAAAGAGCTGAGCATTCTTAGATATTTTAGAAAGATAAAAAATCCTACCTTAAAAGATGGAATTATTAGATTAGTCAGGATAATATCAAATATGGAAAGAGACTTATAATTGAAAGCTTTGAATTTTTCAAAGCTTTCGTAATTTTTATTTTTTAAGAGGTCTTCCTGCCTTGGATCCTTTTAGATATAGGGCTAATCCCATTAGCCCCACAATATACCCTATTCCACCTATAATATCGTGTATAGTAACCCCCCTCTTTTCCTTAAGTTCAGCGATCTGTCTGAAGAGGGGACTCAACTTCTGATCCAACATATTACTTAACATATCCATTATCTTGTCCATATTAGCCATTTTTATATCCTGTGTGTTAGAGATCTCAGATGAACTTATGGAGGCAGATTTCCCCTTTTTCTCTTCCTTAACCTTCAATATGTATTCTGCCCTATGCCCCATGGATGCATCCAAGACAATCTTTAAATTGCCCTTTTGTGGATTTTTAAAGACAAAGACACCTTCTTTATCTGTCTTTCCTTCCAGTATCTTTTTTCCTTCCATATCATATACCAAGATACGCGCTCCCACCACCTTTCCCCTGTTACTGTAACTCTCTGTAAAGACCTTATCCCCTTCTACCCATGCAAATACACCTACCCTGTGTGCAAAAGCGGATACAGGGTATAATATGAAACAGATAATAATAAATATTATTGATCTATACACCTTCATATAACACCTCAAGGATTTCAGGCCTTACCCTTTTTAAAAACTGAAATGTTATGGCCGTTATAAGACCTTCTATTACCATAATAGGGATATGAGCCAAAATTATAAGCTTTGCCATATTAAGAAAATGCATTCCTGTTAGAGCTAAGGAGATGGAAACCAAAATGGCAGAAAGCATCACCGCCAATGCCCCACATAAAAATGCCGATACAGATGAGGTCATTCTGTTATTATTAATTATCCACCTTCTAAATACATAGAAGCAGATTACTGCAGGAAAGGCCATATTAAAGGTATTAACCCCTAAGGTGGTAATACCTCCGAATTGAAACATTACCGCCTGAAGGATAAGCCCTACCAAAATGGCAGGGAAGGCCACCCATCCTAAAAATAGACCTAAAAGCCCATTAAGAATTAGATGGGCACTACTTGGGCCGATGGGAACATGGATGAGAGAGGCCACAAAGAATCCTGAAGTAAAGACCGCAACTCTGGGCGTCTTTTCAAGATCCAGCTTTTTTAGGCCAATCCAAGTGGATACCCCGCTTAAAAGGGCTCCTCCACACAGAATCTTATATGACAATACCCCTTCAGAAATATGCATATTTTAATCTCCATAAAAAAAGGCCATGAAAAGACTTTTAAACCTTCATGGCCTTTTTATCTTAGGCTTCT
>CAYTXJ010000157.1:0-3489 GCA_964440775.1 uncultured Desulfobacteraceae bacterium
TTATCTGACATTCCTATATCTTGATGTCCAGAATCTGCTTACAGAGGGGTCAAATATTAGGGTATTTAAATTAGACAGAAAAGGTGTTAAAAGAGACAAAATTCTTAGTCTATGAGGAGGAAATCCTATGAAAGATGTATATGAAAGGTTAAGAGAGCATCTGGATACCCTCCCTGGGGGTTTCCCAAAGACAGAAGATGGGCTAGAGATAAGGATCCTTAAAAGGCTCTTTACTCCAGAAGAGGCGGAACTTGCTCAACATCTCAGATGGAAGTTTGAACCTGCATCAGTGATTGCAAAGAGAGCAGGAATAGGAGAAAAAGAGGCTGAAGAGGCCTTAAAGAAGATGTCAAGAAGAGGACTAATATTCAGTATTGAAACTCCTGATAGACCCCCTGTGTTTATGGCAGCCCAGTTTGTGGTAGGTATCTGGGAATACCATGTAAAGGACTTGGATATTGAGCTAATAAAAGACATGGAAAGATACATACCCTATCTTGCAAAGGATGCATTTGATTATGTTCCTCAACTTAGGGTTGTCCCTGTCAAAAAGAGTATTAGGGCTGAAACCAGAATTCTTCCCTATGAAAATGTTGAAGAGCTGGTAAGAGAGCAGAAGAAAATTCTTGTAGCCCCCTGTATCTGTAGAATGGAGCATAAGATCAAGGGCAAGTGGTGTGGAAGGATGGTGGAGGCCTGTCTGATATTTGGTTGGGCAGCGGATTACTATGAAAGAAATGGCCTGGGGAGAAAGATAACCTTAGAAGAGACACTGGATATATTAAAGAGAGCGGAAGAAGAGGCATTGGTGCTTCAACCAAGTAATTCAGAAAAGATAGTAAATATCTGTTGTTGCTGTGGGGATTGTTGCCAGGTATTGCTTCATATCAAACGACATCCTGCCCCCGCCTTTATGGTCTCTTCTCCCTTTATCGCAAGTGCTGATCCAGATATATGTGAGGGATGCGGGACGTGTGTAGAACGTTGTCAGATGGATGCCATAACTCTTGAAGATGAAAAGGTCAAACTTGATAAGACCAGATGTATTGGATGCGGTCTATGTGTATCTACCTGCCCAAGTGGTGCGCTTAAACTTGAAAGGAAACCGGAAAGTGAACAGAAACCACTTCCTAAGGATCCTAAGGAACAGTATCTATGGAGACTTAAGGCAAGGGCCGAGGCAAATGCCGGGCTTAGAGAAAAATTAGAAAGGCTTAAAAAGATAGAAGGGATTGAATTATTTTAGGGCCAAAAGCCTAATGGCATTTTGCCCCAGAATATTTAGCCTTGCATCTATATTCTTTTTTATATCCACAATGGCAGGCCAATCAGAGCCAAATACCACCTTTGAAGAGATCTTTTCCAGTTCAGGGAAGTATCTTAAAAGCCTTGAAGGAGGAAGCCCTGTGATATCTAAATACACCTTTTTGTGAAGCTTAGAGAGAAAAAACGCCTTATCATACCAGAATCCTTTCAAGCTCACCTCTTAGGTCTTTTACAGTATATGGGTTCAGATTGGCAAAGGGGATAAGCCTTTCTGAATAAGAGCAGAAATCAGCCACTTTAAAAAAATTATGTATTCTATCACACAAAGATGGTTGAAATAGATCATATTTTATGTTTTATAAAAGAAAATTCAAAATTCCTTTTTAAGGAGGTTAAAGGTGAAGAGAAAAGGAAAATTGGCAAGAGGTGTAGCAATAGTAGGTGCAGGCATGTCCAGATTCGGGATGTTTAAGGATAAGAATTCAAAGGATCTATTTTTAGAGGCCTTTAGAGAGATGATCGAATCCGTTGATAAAGGGATGGATGTAAACGATATAGAAGCACTTTATTTGGGTAATTTTTCAAATGATTATTTTGTCCACCAGGCCCATTGGGGACCCATTATCTCTGATCTTATCGGTCTTGCCCCAAGGCCTGCAACCCGAACTGAGGGGGCATGTGCTGCAAGTGCACTGGCCTTCAGAGAGGGGGTTTTTGCCATTGCCTCTGGCATGTATGATGTGGTTCTGGTTGGTGGACTTGAAGAGATGTCTAAAAAGACAACGGAGGAGGTCGCAGAAGGTCTGGCATTGGCCACCATTCCATATGAAGGCAAGGTAGGGTTTACTTTTCCAGGTGTCTTTGGCGCTATTGCAACGGCCTATTTTGAAAGATATGGTGCTAATCGAGAGCATCTGATGGATGTTACAATCAAAAGCCACAACAATGCCCCCCTAAATCCAAAGGCACAGTTTCCATATACGATTAAAGATATTATGAATATGAAGAAAGAGAGGGCAAAGAAAAAGGGGTTGGATATTCCAAGATGGGAGGATGAAAAGGATTTCTTAAGAGATCCAAAGGCAAACCCGCCTGTTGCCTGGCCAATGCATCTCTATGACTGCTGCCCCATCAGTGACGGAGCAGCCTGTATGGTATTAGTTGCAGAAGATATTGCAAAAAATTTTACTGATGATCCGATTTATGTGGTCGGAATTGGGCAGGGAAGCGGAAGAGGGTTACATGCATGTGATGATCTAACCTCCTTTGAAGCAACTAAGAATGCTGCAAAAGAGGCATATTCTATGTCTGGCCTCAGCCCCAAAGATATTCAATTTTCAGAGGTCCATGATTGTTTCTCGATAGCAGAGATTATCCATATGGAAGATCTGGGATTCTTTCCCCCTGGACAGGGGTATAAGGCAGTGGAAGAAGGTTTAACAAGACTGGATGGATCTATGCCGATCAACACCTCTGGTGGGTTAAAATGTAAAGGACATCCTGTTGGGGCAACTGGTATTGCCCAGCTCTATGAGGTATGGGTTCAGTTGCGTGGAAAGGCAGGAAAGAGACAGATCCCAAATCCTGATCTTAGGGTAGGAGCTGCCCATAATCTGGGAGGCACGGGTGGAACATGCACATTTACCATACTTGAAAGGAGATAGCGCCATGAAAGAGAGAGAATTTAGTGATAGCTCATATGAGGAATTTTTAAAAGAAGAAAAACTTATGGGATCAAGATGCAAAAGATGTGGAGCGCTTTATGTGCCTCCCCGTGCCCTCTGTATAAAATGTTTTAATACAGAGATGGAATGGAAGGAGATGAAGGGAAAGGGCAAACTTATTGCTTTTACATGTATATCTGTTGCTCCTCCTTTTATGATTGAACAGGGATATAATCGTAACAATCCCTATTGCTCTGGTGTTATTGAGCTTGAAGAGGGGGCCAAAGTTGATGCACGAATTGAGGGAGTAGACGCCAAAAATCCTGAAAACATAAAAATCGGTATGGATATGAAGGTAAAGTTTGTTCACAGTTCCGTGGGTGAACATGAGAAGACATATCTTGCATTTGAACCCGTATGAAAAAAGATGAAGATTTTAAAAAATTATTTATAATTAAAGCCCCCTTAAACCTGACCCCCTTTTACACTGGGGTTACACCCCCTTCCGGGTCGGATGACCCTCTGGGTCGGAGACCAGGCCCCTGTCATTGCGAGCGAA
>CAYTXJ010000158.1:0-3355 GCA_964440775.1 uncultured Desulfobacteraceae bacterium
TACTTTTCCCGCCGGTAAAAAAATTAAGAGCCCTCCTTGAAAGACAGAATAAAATAATTATATTATAAAATTATAAAGTCTATTTGATTGTTATGTAAAACGCACTAAAATTATGAGTTTTAGGAAGAAGTTTATTTTTACATTTCTAATTATTGTATTTTTTTGTTTTTTTCTCTTTCTTACACTTTTTTCATTTCAATTTAGCCATAATATTAAAGATAAGGTAATAAAGAGAGATAGAGGGTTTGTTAAAAATCTGAAAGAGGAATTATCATACCTGATCTTTTTAGAAAACTGGGAAGCTATTGATGTAAAGGTTGATACCTTAAAGGATCTTGAACAGGTCGCCTATATATACATCCTAAATAAGAATAATGATATAATAATCAGCTCATTTGAAGAGAAGATACCTAAGGGTATCCTAAACAGCAACCCATTGCCAAAAGGCTCTCTTTTTATAGATAGGCTCATAACATATAATTCTTCCAAGATAAGGGATTTTGCCTTCAGGGTCAAAGACACGGAAAAAAACTATATCATTCATATTGGAATTGATGAAGGTTTTATTCATAAAGAGGTAAAACCTACTGTTATTATGACAGCCTCAATTCTGTTAATATGCCTTATATTGGGAGGAATGGCATTTTATCTTATATTTTCTCGTCTTAATAAGTCCTTTGAAAACCTTTTAAAAGGAATGGAACAGATTGAAAGGGGAGATTTTAATGTAAGAATTGAGGAAAAGGGAGATAGAGAGACATTAACCCTTATTAAGGCCTACAATAAGATGGCAGATGCCATTGAAGAAAAGGATAACAAGTTAAGATATTCTTATGAAAAGACAGAACATTTTAATACATTACTAAAGGTAATACATAACATATCCCAACTTGTTAAAGAACATATAAATAAAAAAGATCTGATAACACAGGTCTGCAAAGATCTCATTGATACAAAAGAGATCTTTTTTGTCTGGATTGCCCTATTTAATGAAGAGGGTCATGCCTTAAGTGTAGAGGCTGCAGGGATTAACAAAGATGATCTCCTCTATATTGAAAAGATCTTTAAATCAGGCAAACTATATGGATTATGCAAAAGCGCATATAATGAATCAGGGATTAAGGGGTCAGATCAGGTTCAATCCACCTGTTCAGATTGTCCATTGTGCACGAGATGCCAAAGACAAGATGCAGGTATTTTAGCACTCAGGTTAGAATATAAAGAGAAGATATATGGCATTATGGTAGCTGCTATCCCCTTCCAATACACAAATGAGGAAGAAGAAAGATATCTATTTCAAGAGATAGGAAATGATATAGCCTATGCTCTCTATGGCATTGAGCTTGCAGAAGAAAAAAGAAGGGTTGAAGATGAGATGATAAGACAGGGTGAGAGGCTTCAAGCGGTATTTGAGGCCGTTCCAGACCCTATCATAATATATAATTCCAATGGGCTTGTTGAATACATAAACCCTGCCTTTTCAGAACTCTTTGGTTGGACCCTTGAGGAACTTCAGGGAAAGGGCATACCCTATGTTCCTGAAAAGGAAAAGGGGGGCATTGAGGGACTCACCAAAGAGCTCTATAAGACAGGAAGACCATTTAGGATTGAGACAGTAAGGTTGAGAAAAGACGGAAGCGAAGTCCCGGTGCTACTAAGTGCCTCCATTATAAGGTCTAAAGATGGAAACCCCGCAGGCGTAATTGTTAGCCTCAGGGATCTAAGTGAAAAAATAGAGATGGAAAGGCAGTTTCAAAGGGCACAGCGGATGGAGGCATTGGGAAATCTTGCAGGTGGTATAGCCCATGATTTTAACAACTTGCTTATGGGAATTCAGGGTAACATATCCCTTCTTCTATTTGATATAGAAAAGAGAGAGTATGATAAGATAAAAGGAAGAATAAGGAATGTGGAACGTCTCATAAGGGATGGCTCTGAACTTACCAGACAACTGCTCGGATTTGCCCGTGGTGGAAAATATGAAGTCAAAGTCTTAAATGTAAATAAGATTGTAAAAGAGCAGGTGCAACTGTTTGCAAGGACACGCAAGGATATCATGATCCATGAAAGATATCAAAAAGAGCTATGGCCTATTGAGGCAGACAGAGGGCAGATAATCCAGATAATAATGAATCTCTTGGTAAATGCCTCACAGGCAATGCCAGGTGGAGGGGATCTATTTGTTGCGACAGAGAATGTAGAATTTTATGAGGATAAAATAAGGCCATTTGAGATAAAGAAGGGTAGTTACATTAAAATCTCTATAACTGATACGGGATTTGGGATGGATGAGGCAACCAAAGAGAGGATATTTGAACCATTTTTTACCACTAAACCAAGGGGTATGGGGACTGGGCTTGGACTTGCAGCAGTCTATGGAATAGTAAAAAATCATGGGGGATACATCAATGTTCAGAGCGAAAAGGGAAAAGGAAGCACCTTTGAGATATATCTACCTGGTATAGTTGAAAAAGACAAAGCAGAATCTAAGCCTGATGATGAAAAATTTGCATATCTTGGAATCTTGAAAGGTACAGGAACAATCTTTCTTATTGATGATGAGGAGATAATCCTGAGTACAGGAAAGGAGATGTTGGAAGGGATTGGTTATAATGTAATAACAGCATCTGAGGGTAAAGAGGCAATTAAAATATTTAAAGATAGATGGAAAGATATAGACTTAGTGATCTTAGATATTATTATGCCAGGTATGTCAGGCAGAAGGGTATTTGAAGAGCTAAAAAAGATAAATCCCGAAGTGAAGGTATTATTATCAAGTGGCTATAGTATTGACGAAAAGACAAGAGATCTATTAAAAAAAGAAGGATGTAAGGGATTTATTCAAAAGCCATTTTCAATAGAAAAATTATCTATAAAGATAAAAGAGATATTAATATCCAGTTAAAAAGTATCATTCTTCCTAACTAAAAAGTCATTTTTTTGACATACTCCTGTCAAAAATATGACATATAGATCTTATACTTATTGCTTTTCATGTTAAATAAAGATCTATATTCTCCCCTTATTTTTGGTATAAAAATTGCTGTCATAATTATTAACTTTTTGGATTTATTAGAATAATTCTAAATTACAAAAATTATCAAAATTAAATAAGGAGGGTCCTATGTTTGCCCAAGCAGGAAATAAGAAAGGTCTTTCAGGGAAGAAGATGATTGTCCCTGCAGAAGCACAAATGGTGCAGCCAGAGCTTATGAAAAAGAGGGAAGAGGCAAGAAAGCTGGCACAGGACAGGGTTAAGGCAAGAACATTGGCTAAACAGCAGCAGCTTGCAGAGAGGATTGCCACCGCTGCAGAGGAGCTTGCAAATGGAATTGAAGAAGGAAGTGGAGCAGCC
>CAYTXJ010000159.1:0-3339 GCA_964440775.1 uncultured Desulfobacteraceae bacterium
TAAAGGACTACTCTTGAGGATTCAACCAAGGCATCATCGCTCTCATTCGCTTGCCCACTTCTTCCAGGGGATGATCATCACATTGCCTTCTCATTGCCTTTAATTTGGGATTACCAACTTGGCTCTCAAGGAGCCACTCTGTGGCAAAGCTACCATCTTGGATACCTTCGAGAATCTTCTTCATCCCTTTTCGTGATTCCTCATTTATTACAGATTTACCTCTTGTAAGAGCGCCATACTCAGCCGTGGTGCTTATGGAATTGTTTACAAGGCTTATACCGCCTCTTATCATTAAATCTACTACTAGACCCATTTCATGAAATACTTCAAAATATGCGATCTCTGGCTGATATCCTGCCTCAACAAGTGTTTCGAAACCAGCTTTAACAAGCTCCAACAAGCCTCCCCAAAGTACTGCCTGTTCACCAAACAAATCCGTCTCCGTCTCTTCCTTAAAAGTAGACTGTATCACCCCTGCCCTCGTATATCCTACGCCTTTTGCATAGGCGAGGGCATAGTCCAATGCCTTTCCACTGTAGTCCTGTTTTACGCATACAAGTGCAGGTGTTCCTTTCCCTTCCTTATACAATTCTCTCACACGAAACCCAGGAGCCTTTGGAGCTGTCATAATGACATCTACATGTTTTGGTGGCACGATTTGATGAAAATGTATGCAGAACCCATGAGAAAAACCCAGGATTTTTCCCGTGGTCATATTCGGGGCTATTTCTTTCTCATAAAGAGCTTTTTGTAGCGTGTCAGGAGCAAGTAATTGAATAAAATCGGCCTCCTTGGATGCTTCTGATGCACTCATAACGCTAAAACCATGTTCTTCAGCATCCTTCCAGCCATGACTCCCCTTTAATTCCCCGACGATCACTTGCATGCCACTGTCTCTCAGATTCAATGCCTGGGCATGTCCTTGGTTTCCAAACCCTATGATGGCAATCTTTTTTTGTTTTAGAATCTCAATCTCTACATCTTTGTCATAGAATATCTTAGCCATTTCGTTTCCTCCTTTAAATTAAGATATCCAGGGTTTTAAGCTTTTAACATTTTTCCCTTTTATTGTCAAAAATCGATCAAGCCTTTTATAACCCATCTTTTTTATTCCTTTCTCTATAGTGCCTTAAGACTATCTCATTATAAAGCGTGGAAGCCAGGTTACCAGATCAGGGAAAAGAGTGAGGAGGGCCAGACCAATTAATTGAAGTCCTATAAAAGGTATGGTTCCTCTTACTATGTGTTTGCCGAAATCTATTTCCTCAGGAGCCACCCCCTTGATGTAGAACAGTGCAGGTGCCATAGGTGGTGTAAGAAAGGAGGTCTGCATAGTTACGCAAAAGAGCATGGCAGCCCAGAGCGGATTAAAGCCTAATTCAGCGAGTATAGGAGTAAAGATGGGCACAAGAATTGGAACAATACCCACCCATTCCATGAAAAGACCAAAAAAGAAGAATGCCGCCATCATTATGACCAGCACCCCCCATCTCCCAAAGGGGATACTTAATAGGGCCTCCTTGACAAGATCCCCACCCCCTATAAGCATAAATGTGCCAGTAAATACAAAGGCTGCAGCAACAATGATCAGGATCATGCTGGATATCACCATGGTTTCATAAAAGGATCTTTTTAGGTCCTTCCATTTAAGCCTTTTATAACATAAGGCCAGTATTACGCTTACAAAGGCTCCCACTGCTGCTGCCTCAGTAGGTGCTGCGATCCCGAAAAAGATAGTTCCCAAAACAGCCAGTATCAAAAAAAGCGGAGGCAATAGGGATGTAAGCACCATATATAACTTTTTCTTTGCAGAAATCATTCTTTGCTCTAACGGTAATGGAGGGCCTAAATCAGGCTTCAACTGGCATCGGATGATAATATAGATGGCATAAAGGGCTGAAAGTATTAGACCTGGAATAATTGCTGCCATGAATAGCTGACCCACGGAGACACCTGCCATGGGGCCATATACGATTAACATGATACTTGGAGGAATTAAGATCCCCAGTGTGCCTCCGGCACAAATAGTTCCACAACTGAGGCCCGGGTCATAGCCCTTTTCCAACATCTGGGGAAGTGCAAAGAGGCCCATGATGATAACTGGAGCGCCCATGATTCCAGTGGCAGCTGCCATGATAGTGCATACAACTACAACTGCCAGGGCAAGACCTCCCTTAAGACCTCCAAGTATCATGTGAATGGATGAGAATAGCCTTTCTGCTGCCCCAGATTGTTCAAGCATTATCCCCATGTAAACAAACAGGATGATAGAGGCAAGGATGTAATTGTGCATGGTCTCAAATACCCGGAGTATCATCATATGGAAAAAGCCTGAGCCCACACCTACAAGGCCCACTATCAATGAAGATCCCAACATGGAAAATGCCACAGGGAAGCCAGTGGCCAACCCCAGGATCAAGCCAGCAAAAAGGAGCAAGATAAGCAGTTCAGGACTCTGGATTAACATTTTCTTTTCCTGCTATTGTCTGGACGCAGCGGATAAACTGGACGATACCTTGTAACAGAAGTAGAAAAGCCGCCAGGGGCAAAATGGTTTTAAAAGGGTATATGGGAGGCTGCCACATGCTCTCCCCGCCAGCCTCCCACATCTTCCATGATCTCAGTGCGAACTTGCCTCCAAAATAAACTAAGGCGATCATGACAGGGAAATAAAGAATCACATAACAGACGGCATCTACCAATGCCTTTGCCCGGTGAGAAAGTCTTCCATAGATGGTTTCGATTCTTACATGTTTGTCCACTCGGAGCGTATGGGCCGCTCCCAACATAAAGATGGCCCCATAGAGCATATAAGAGATATCATAGGACCATTCGCTGGGGGCATTGAATAGATACCGTGCGGTGGTGTCATAAACCAGTTCAAGGATCAGAACCGGTACAAACCATGCAACTACTTTTGCTATCCAATTATTTAGACGATCCACGAATTCCATGTGTTATTTGCCCTCTCCCTTTACTGGTGTGCCTCTGACCGATTTTTGCTAACAGCTATGCTATTTTGCATAGGGATATGGCAAGCGGACCAAAGAGGCATAAGGCTCCACCAACTTACGAAAATCGCGTTGGGATTTCAGAACCTTGGCAAAAAAGGGATCCTTTTTGGCATAGCGGTCCAGCTCTTCATTTCCTATTTTGACAATTCCTTTAATCATCTCAGGAGAGAGTTTGGACACATGCAGACCCGGGTAATTGAGAAAAAAGTTCATCGCCTCAGCGTCCTGTTTCATGGCAAGATTGATTGCATGGAAGCATGATAGTTTCAATGCATACTTGACCTTATCTTTGAGATCATCAGGCAGTTTTGCCCATGATTTCTCA
>CAYTXJ010000160.1:0-3238 GCA_964440775.1 uncultured Desulfobacteraceae bacterium
AAATATTTTAGAAATCTAACACGACATCTTATCTCTTTGCAATCAAATCTAAAATTTTCAGTAACTTATGGAACAACAACCACTGAAAATTAATGAAAAATGCTTTCTGGTTGCCAAACTTGGGCTATAATTACAGCTTTTTTATGAGAGCTTTGAAAAATTCAAAGCTCTCATAATAAGATCAGTGCTCCTGATTTTTCATCTCTTGACAATCAAAAACAGTTCATATATCAGCACCATAAAATCCAATAAGGAGAAAGAGATAATGAGATATTCCATAAGCCCCAATGGGGAGCGATTCCCCCTTCCTTCTAAAGAAGACTTTCAAGAGGAGTTTAAGAGACTTAAAGATATTACACAGAGACAGAGAGAACTGGGCAGGGAGATAGTTGTGGTGATGGGTCTTGGATTTGTGGGTGCTGTTATGGCGGGTGTAATAGCCGACACCATAGATAGAAAGACAGCTAATCCAAATAAATTTGTAATAGGAATGCAGAGGCCCAGTGAGAGGAGCTTCTGGAAGATCCCCTATATCAATAGGGGTATCTTTCCCATAAAGAGTGAGGACCCTGAAATAGAGCCCATGATAGAGAGATGTGTAAATCAGAAAAAGACACTCATTGCCACCTATATCTATGAGGCCCTGTCTCTTGCAGATGTATTGGTTGTGGATATTCAGTGCGATTTCCATAAGCCAGAGTTGGGAAATCTTAGATCTGGCTATGCAGATATAGGGGATCTGGAAGAGAGTTTTCACAAGATAGGCCAAAACATAGATCCTAACTGCTTAGTGCTCATTGAGACCACGGTCCCCCCTGGCACCACAGAGTATGTGGCATATCCCATTATAAAGAGGGAGTTTAGAAAGAGGGGGATAGATGATGAGCCTCTCATAGCCCATAGCTTTGAAAGGGTTATGCCTGGAAGGGACTATGTCCGCTCCATAAGGGATTTTTGGAGGGTATGTAGTGGAATAAATGAAAAGAGTAGGGAAAGGGTGGTAAGTTTTCTCTCTGATATATTGAATGTGGATGAGTATCCTCTTACTGTTCTTGATAGACCCATTGAAAGTGAGACATGTAAGATCGTTGAAAATTCATATCGTGCAACCATCCTTGCATTTTTACATGAGTGGAGCATATTTTCAGAGACAAATGGGGTGGATCTCATAAAGGTGATAGATGCAATTAAAGTCAGACCCACCCATAGCAATATCATCTTTCCAGGGCCAGGCATAGGAGGTTATTGTCTTCCAAAAGACGGGGGGTTAGGACTCTGGGCATACAAGCATCTTCTGGGCTTTGAAGATGAGATATTTAAGATCACTCCACTTGCAATTGATATAAATGATACACGCTCAATACATGCGGCACGGCTTGTAAGGGATGCATTAAGAAACATGGGAAAGATCGTAGCCGCATCCCAGATAACCATCTTGGGGGTATCCTATAAAGAGGATGTGGGAGATACCAGATACAGTGGTTCAGAGCTGATCGCAAGGAAGCTCACAGAGATGGGAGCAGAGATCCGTGCCCATGATCCATATGTGAGTCACTGGTGGGAGCTGGAAAAGCAGGATGTATATCCTGCAGGTGGACATAGCAGATCCAAGTTTTTCAGGAACCAGGATCAGCTAAAAGAGTTCAGGATGAGCCCTGATCTTGAAACCGCCTTAAAGGGCACAGATGCAGTGGTATTTGCAGTAAGACATAGGGAATACCTTAACCTGGATCCTGATGAGGTTGTAAAGATGGCAGGTCAGCCCATAGCGGTGGTAGATTGCTTTGGGATATTGGATGACAATAGAATCAAGAGATATTTTGAATTGGGATGTGAAGTAAAGGGCTTGGGAAGGGGGCATATAAACAGGATCAAGAATATGGTAAGAATGGGAAAGTTGTAACTTGACTCTTTTTATAGGATATTCTTATACTTAACCCAACAAAGATGTAGGAGGGGAATATGGGAAAAAAGATATATCTAAGATATGTGATAATAATATGTGCACTTATGGTGTTTATCATCACTCCTTATGCGTTTGGTGAGAGTTGGGGAGTCATCAAGATAGGCCCTAAGGATCCCATTAAGATCGGTCTGGGAGCAATGCTGACAGGTGATTATGCAGCATTGGGTATAGATATTAAAAATGGGGCAGAGATGGCAGTCCAAGAGAAAGGAACAATCTTAGGGCACAGAGTTGTGCTTCAGGCAGAAGACGATGGCTGTGCAGGGCCCCCTTCTGTTGCCATCGCAGAGAAGTTCTGTAATGACCCCCTTGTGGTGGGAGTGGTGGGTTATATGTGTAGCGGGGGAAGCAAACCTGCTTCTGATGTCCACAACAAGTATAAGGTGGTGATGATCTCTCCATCTTCTACTGCATGGGAACTCACTTCAAGGGGCATTCCCATATTCTTTAGGACATGCTGGAACGATAAGATACAGGCACGTAGGGCGGCTGAATTTGCTCTAAGCAGAGGATGGATGAGGGTAGTGGCCCTTCATGACAAGAGTGATTATGGCCAGAGTCTGGCAGAGGACTTTGCAAAGAACATGAAAAAGGGAGGAGCCAAGATCCTGGCATTTGAAGGGATAACTAGAGGGGATAAGGATTTCACCCCTGTTCTGACCAAGATAAGGCTTCTAAGGCCCCAGCTCATATATTTTGGCGGTATGGCAGCAGAGGGGGTGCTGATAGTAAGGCAGATGAAGAGGGTGGGACTGAGAAAGGTCAAATTTATGAGCGATGATGGATGTTACACAGAGAAGGACTTTATCCAGGCAGGGGGTGATGCAGCTCTCGGTGCCTATATTACTTACGCCCAGGAGCCTGATCCAGAATGGGTTAAGAGGTTTGAAGCTCGCTATGGCCCAAGGCAGACATTTTCACCCCAGGCCTATGATGCGGCAAATATCCTAATGATGGCGGTGGAGAAGGTGGCTGAAAAGATGCCAGATGGCTCATTGCTGATTGATAAGAAGAAGCTCAGGGATGCCATCTCCAAGACCAGCTATAATGGTATTACGGGAAAGATAGAGTTTGATAAAAATGGGGATAGAACAGGTTCTGTTGTTGTGATATATCAGGTGGTGGAAGAGGGAGGAAAGAGGTTTTTTAAGAGACTGGATTTCTAATCCATTCTTTAAAGCCTAAAAACTGTGGAAAAGGGTCGAGCCCTCTAAATCTCGACCCTTTTCCATAAATGAGAGCTTTGAATTTTTCAAAGCTCTCAGAAAAAAG
>CAYTXJ010000161.1:0-3183 GCA_964440775.1 uncultured Desulfobacteraceae bacterium
CCATCTCTATCTTCCATCTCTGTATGGTCTTGGGGTTGCAATTTCAGGTGATTTGCCCCATGTTAAAGGGCTGAGTAGGTTTCTTCAAAAAGAGCTTGGTATGGAAATTCAGCTCTTAAATATCACCTCCACCCCACCTTCAACCGATATTTCAGAGCTAAATAAGATCAGTGAATCAGATATCTCTATTCAAGATTCATGGCACAGATTTGCAACAAAATTAAGGACTAAAGATATCGGCCTTATCTTTGGAACCGATCTTGAAAGACGGCTCTCATCTGAGCTTGGAATCCCTCTGATACTCTGTTCATTTCCCACAATATCCCGCATAGATCTTATCTCCAGCCCCTATCTTGGCCTCAGAGGAGTGATAGGATTAGTTGAGGAAATTGTAAACTGTCTTCTAAATTATGGCTAAGTTATTATTACTTTGCATAAAGGAGGCATCTTATCTACTATTTAAATTAATTCCCTTTGTATTAATCGGATTTTTCATTGCAGAGTCAGCATACAGGATCCCATCTTTAAAAAAGATAGGAAATCTCTTCAACCCCATATCTAAGTTAGCAAGGATTCCTGAATATGGCCCCCTCTATCTGACCACCTCCCTCTTTAATCCTCTCTCTGCCACCATGATCCTTGTAGAGCTCAGGAAAAGGCATCTTATAACAGATAATGGGGTTGTGGTTTTTGCGCTTAGTTCAGGATTCCCTGTCTCAATCCACTATACACTGATCTGGGCTGTGCCCGTATGCCTTTCTATGCTTGGTATAGGGATTACAGCCCTCTTCACCTCATGTATAGTTATAGTCGGGCTTTTTCAGAGCGTAACAGGAATCCTCTACAGCAGGTATTTAAAGGGTGAACTGGAGTTAGAAAAGTGCCTGATTGGATCTAAGAGTCCGCACCTTCCCTTAAGGAGGTTCTTAGCTGAAGCCATAGGTTCATCCATAAAGGGGATGATAAGGATAGTAAGGATTCTATATCCTATCCTTTTTGTGGTGTTTCTCTTAAAGAATTCAGGAATAATGACATGGATCACAAAGGTGACAATGCCCATTTTGGATAGTCTTAAGCTTACCTCTTCATCCGCTGAGCTAATTACAGTATCTTCTCTGAACTTTTTTGCTGCATGTTCCATTGCAAAAGGGATGTTACTTAAAAGAATATTGAGCAGTTTTGAAATTGTGCTCTCTTTTATCCTGGGATCATTTATCTACAGCTTAGGTGAGCTATGGCATACCACCCTTCCCTATAATATCGCATTTTTTGGTGTAAGGCTGGGAACAAGGGTTGCACTTTCACTCTGGATAACATTTATTACTGGAAAGCTCCTGATTATTACCATATTTTTTTCCTATCGATATTTCTCATGAATAACAGGCTTTTTAATATCATAGTAGAAGTGGTTATGATGGTTATCTTTATCTTTCCACAAGAGGTATTTTCAAAGGAAAGCAATCAAAAAGATGATACAATCATAATAACGGAGGCACAGATCAGGCAGATGAATGTAAGGAGAATAACAGATGTGCTAAATCAGGTTCCAGGGGTAAATGCAGGAGAGAAATCTGTGTCCATCCGTGGCTCTTACAAGGTAAAAGTGCTACTCGATGGCCGACCCATAAATGATCCTACTTCCAGCCATGGATTTGTGAAATTTGATCTGGTGTCTCTGGAAAATGTGGAAAGGATTGAGATATATCGCGGTAAAGGGGCCCTTAGATACGGAGATGATGCAAGCGGCGGTGTGATCCTGATTTTTACAAAGAAAAGTAAGAGGTTCAATGGAAATATCAAGACCTACTTTGGAGAATTTGATACCTCTCACTATAGTGCAGACTTAAGGGCAGGAAGGGGGTCTTTTGGAATGGGGTTATCCCTGGGTTATGAATACACAGATGGATACCAGGTAAATGGTGACAAAGAAAAGAAAAGGGCAGGTATCAAGCTTGAATACATGCCAAAAGGCAAGAGTGAGCTGGTCTTTTCCATGGATTATTTAAAAGACGATCGAGGTTTAAGCGGAAGGCCAGAATATCCGACCCCTTATGCCCGCAAACAGAGTGAGATGTATTCCTTTGCCATTAGAGCAAAGGCATTCGGTTTCAACACTGAGACCTTTTTAAATGATGCGGAGACCAAAAACAGGGATCCTGAAAGGGGTATCGATAACTCAATAAGTGTCAAGAGGTTTGGTCAGGACCTCTCTACTCTTGTAGGGGTTGGTAAGTATGGCAAGATCGGTTGTGGTGTCGCCCTAAGGTGGGGTCAGGCAGAAGGGAGCCGGTTTGGCACAAAGGATGAGTATTCCATCTCCCTGTTTGGAGTAGAGAGCCTTTCACCTAAGAGGCTTCCTGTGACATTTTCATTTGGGCTCAGAGGGTCTTACTATTCTGACTTTAAAGACACAATAAACCCTGAAGCCAGGATATCCTACAAAAGGAATAGATGTTCTATTTCGCTGAATTACACCAGGACGAACAATACCCCTTCTTTTTACCAGAGATACGACAGAACCAGCACAAAAGATCCTAATCCCGACCTTGATATGGAAACCGCAGATAATTTGAGCCTCTCTCTTTTTTATGAGATCTCCAAACAGCTTTCATGCGGTATGTCTGTCTTTTACAACCGAATCACCGACAGGATCGCCTATGTGCTGGGGGATAATGGGGTGGGACGTTATGAAAATTTTGGAGAGGTGAGCTACAAGGGGTATGACATCTCCATAAAATGGAAGATTATTCCAGCCCTTTTTTTGAAAACCACATATACCTACCTTGAAGCCATTAATGAGGATACAGGTCTGTGGATGGTGGCAAAGCCAAGGCACAGGCTGTATATGGATCTATGTTACAGGGTAATGGATGAGCTTTCGATTATCTTTAATCTTAAGTATGCATCCAGACAGTTCACCCGCTCCGATAACAGGGCCTCTGTTCCAGATAGGACCATTGGAGATTTGAGGTTCAGATACAGTGGGCTTCTATCTGGTATAGGCATAATAAGAGGAATGGATCTTTTTGGTGAAATAAGGAATATCGGAGATAAGACCTACTGCTATGGAGACGGCTGGCTTGCACCACCCAGAACCTGGATATTGGGATTGAGTCTTAGGCTCTGAAGCCATATTTGATTTTTTCCCAATATTTTGCTTTATTAAAAAGTATTTCAAGAGGG
>CAYTXJ010000162.1:0-3170 GCA_964440775.1 uncultured Desulfobacteraceae bacterium
AACTTAAGTTTGACAGTTAGTAGTTAAAAATTTACTGATTTTTTTGGGTTGCACATCTAAATAAATCAATAAGTTAGGTCATTTTATATCTATTACAGGGTCAAGAAGAGCAGATGTTTAAGTAGTTAAATATCCACATCTTGTTGAATCCCAAAGGGTAAAGGGTAAGAGGTATCCTATTCATCCCGAATTTTTGCAATGTTCAAGAGAGATCCTTTCCAACGCTGTCATTTGCGAGCAAAGCGAAGCAATCTCACCCTCCTGCTACCTCCGAACCAAAAACCACGAACCAAGAACCTTTCTGAGATTGCTTCGTCGCTAACGCTCCTCGTAATGACCTAGAGGGAATCTTGCGAAATTCGGGATTAACCGGTGCATGTATCCATTAAGCAGGCTTAAGGGGGATGAATGGTTGAAAAGGGATATAAATACTATTAGGGGTTATGATCTTACAGAATGTTTACCTATTTTTTTGCACTACCAACTGTCAAACCTAAGCTGAAATTAAAAACTGATATAGAGATTTTGAAAGTGGAGAAAAGCTCCGTCTTTTATCTTTTATAAGATAAAAGAATCTTTCCATTTTTACATTTTCAAGCTTTACTGTGCTTATCAGACCCATTTTAAGTTCTGTCTCAATTGCACGATTAGAAAGTATACTTATTCCATACCCCTCCTTTATAGCCTCTTTGACTGCTGTAGAACTCCCTAAGATAGCCTTTATCTTTAATTTTTCAAGTACCTTAGCATCTGATCTCTTTAGATATTCTTCCATATATTTTAAGGTTCCTGAGCCTCTTTCTCTTATAATAAAAGGTTCTTTTAGGATATCTTTTATTTTAATAGATTTTACCTTAGAAAGAGGATGATCAAAGGGAACAGCTAATACCAGTTCGTCTTTCCACAGCTTATAATTTAATATCTCCTTCTTAGAACTTTTAAATCCAATTACACCTAATTCAATTTCTCCATCTATTACCTTTTCTTCAATAATTTTGGAGTCAGACACTTGGAGATTTAATCTAATATTAGGGAATCTCTTATTAAATTCCCTTATTATCTTGGGAAGTATATATTCACCTGGAATTGTGCTTGCTCCTATCAATATCTCTCCCTTCTTTGAGCCTAATAATTCAGCCATTTCTAACTGAATATTTGTCTTCATATGTAGTAATTTAAGTGCCTTACGGTAGAATATCTCTCCTGCCTTAGTGGGGACTACTTTTCTACCCAGTCTATCCAATAACTTAATCCCAAGATTTCTTTCCAGGTTTAAGATTCTTTCGCTTACAGATGCCTGTGCAAGATAAACGGCTCTAGCAGCTTTGGTAAAACTTTGGAGTTCAACGACTTTAATGAATATTTCTAAGTCTTTGAATTCAAAATTAAAATAATTCATAAGATAATGAATAAAAATTTAAAATTATCCGAAGATTTCGGATATCTTAAGAATTATTATATTAAATCTATAATCTTGTCTACTTTCAGCTTTAACATATTATCGAAGAATCCGAAAAGACAATAATTCAATAATAATTATCATTATCATTATTATTTTTAGCCATTGATATTCCAATAAGTTTTTAAATTAGATCTTTTGGGCATCATATTTGCTACTAATAAATAAAATAATGAAAAATATTTTAACTCTGCTCTTTTCCTAAATAAAAAAGATAAATAGGGGGAAGGTATGGCCAAGATTCTTATAGTTGATGATGATAAATCCATACTGGAACTATTATCGGAACTACTGAGTGAAAATGGTCATAATATTAAGACAGCAGAAGATGGACAGACAGCTTTAAGGCTGATAGAGGATGAATTCTTTGAGATAATGATAACCGATTTAGTTATGCCTGGAATGGATGGTATTGAATTAATGGAGAAGGTATTAAAGATATCCCCTTATACAAAATGCATCATACTTACTGGATATGGAACTATCAAGAGCTCTGTTGAGGCAATAAAAAAAGGAGCATTTGATTATATAACTAAACCTGTAAGTGTATCTGAACTATTGGTAACCATTGAGAATGCCTTGAAGATGAATGATCTTGAAAAAGAGAATAGATATCTCAGATCTGAATTGAGAAGAATCGGAGGATTTGAAAATATTGTTGGGACCAGTAGAGCAATGCAAAAGGTATTTGAGGTTATTAAAAAGGTTTCAGATACAGATTGCACGGTACTTATTACAGGCTCCAGTGGCACAGGTAAAGAGCTGGTAGCAAGGGCGATTCATTCACGTAGCAACAGAAATGATAAACCTTTTGTGGTGATTAATTGTGGAGCAATACCTGAAGAGCTTCTTGAAAGCGAATTATTTGGTCATGAAAAAGGTGCCTTTACAGGTGCCCATAAGAGGCGGATTGGTAGATTTGAGATGGCAGATGGAGGAACCATCTTTTTAGATGAAATTAGTGAAATGAGTCCTTCACTGCAGGTTAAGCTATTAAGGGTGCTTCAAGAAAGAGAGTTTGAAAGGGTAGGGGGTATTAAGCCCATTAAGGTTGATGTCAGGATAATTGCTGCCACAAATAGAGACCTTAAGGTTGCTATAAAAGAAGGAAAATTTAGAGAAGATCTCTACTATAGGCTTAATGTGATTCCTATTCATTTGCCAGACCTAAGAGACAGGAAGAGCGATATTCCTTTGCTGATAGATCATTTTCTAAGAAAATACTCTAAAGAATCAAATGGAAATATCAAGGGAATAACCAAAAAGGCACTAAGCATATTTATGAGATATAACTGGCCAGGGAATATAAGGGAATTGAAGAATATAATAAAGAGGATTATTGTACTATCTGATGGAGATATAATTGATGTGGATGATATACCTGAATATATGAAAGAGGATATTGAAATAGAAGATGACAGATGGAGATTAAAGAATATGAAACCCATTGAAAATGGTATGGGACTTAATGAGGCGGTTCGAGAGTTTGAAAAAAGATTGATAATGGAGGCGCTTGAAAATAGTAATGGTATAACCTCCAGGGCCGCAAAGATATTAAAGATTAATCGCACAACCCTTATTGAAAAGATTAAAAAACAAAAGATAGATAAAGTGGCTGTAGGATAGGGTGTCAATTTTTTGACACTTCTTGATACCTCGAGAGCTTTGCATAACCCCTTTTTACACTGCGACCCCTGTCATTGCGAGCGAA
>CAYTXJ010000163.1:0-3057 GCA_964440775.1 uncultured Desulfobacteraceae bacterium
TGAGAGCTTTGAAAAATTCAAAGCTCTCAATTTATGAGCTGAGTCTTTTCATTAATCTTCTTTTATCTATTCCATAGAGATAGATTAGTTTATTGGGTGATCTATGACCCCTGACTATCTCAATCTCTTTATGGTTTAATCTCTTTTTTAAGAATTTCAGAAGCTCCTTATTGGCCCTATTCTTTTGGGCAGGCTCTTTTATTTTGACAAGGATCCTTTCTCCGTCCATTATCAATTCATTCTTTGAGGCTCCAGCCCTAACTTTTATTGGCAAAAATATCCCTTCTCTTTTTGCCATCTTCTCCCCTGACCGGAATGCTTTGCATAACCCCTTAATTACAGTTTTTTCTGAGAGCTTTGAAAAATTCAAAGCTCTCAACCGATAGATGCGGCAAGTTGAATTAGTGTCTTAACTAAAAAGTTCTGTAGAAATACAATTGCCAGTATTACCACTACGGGAGAAAAATCTATGCCTCCAAAATATATGGGCAATCTTCTTCGGATAGGGAATAGGACAGGTTCAGTTACAGAGTTTAGAAATCGCACAATTGGATTATAAGGGTCTGGATTAACCCAAGAGATGATTGCCCTTCCAATTATAATCCACATATAGAGGCTGAGTGCTATATTTATGATCTTTGCAAGTGCCACTAAGAAGTTAGAGACGATAAACATAACTCCTTCTCCTCATTTATTATATGAGAGCTTTGAAAAATTCAAAGCTCTCATATTATGTGTATGTTAGAGCAGGCCATAAGCCGGGTCCTGTTCCCCTTTAAAATATAAAGGGGTGATGGCCATTTATCTGGGCCTGATGTTACCATCAGGCTCAAGCGACCTACCCGGGAACTCGAGCGGACCACTCTCAAACGTTCCCCTATTTGGTCTTGCTCCGGGTGGGGTTTGCCAAGCTCCTGATGTCACCATCAGGACTGGTGAGCTCTTACCTCACCTTTTCACCCTTACCAGGCACCAAACTTCAGGATGATCATTCTTTTCTGGTTGAATATTCCATATGTGAGAGCTTTTCATAACCCCTTCTTACACTGGGGGTTATACCCCCAGACCCCCAAAAATTAACTTTAAATAACCCATAATTACAGTTTTTTCTGAGAGCTTTGAAAAATTCAAAGCTCTCATGTGAGAACATATGGTATTAAACCAATGATCCTTCTGGAAGTTTGGTGCCTGGCGGTATGTTTTCTGTGACACTTTCCTCCTGTCACCAGGACTGGGCGTTACCCAGCACCCTGTCCTATGGAGCCCGGACTTTCCTCCCCTTCCACAGTAGGAAGGAGCGGCCATCTGTCCTGCTCTAACATGTATATTCATGTTTAATATTATTGAGCTCTTCATCGTCTCCCCAGTATATGAGTCTATCGCAGTTTGGACAAGTAAGCACCTTCTCTCCCTTAATAAGCTCATTAAATCTCTGTGGAGGTATCCCCATGTTACAGCTCTGGCAAACCCCTTTTATCACTGCACTTATAGCCTTTCCACCTTTTCTATCCTTCAAAAAATTATACTTTTTTAATAGCTCAGGATCCACCTCTAAGGTGCATTCATCTCTCTTTTTAATCGTCTTATTTAGATCATCATCCAATGCCTTCATCCGGGCTGTTATCGCTTTTTTCTTAAGCTCATATTCCTTTTTAAACTTTTCAAATCGCCTCTTATTTTGATCACAGATCTTCTCTAAGCTTTCAATCTCTTCCATTATCTGAAGCACATTATCTTCCGTATCAAATTTAAGTTTTTTAAGCTCTTCAATTTCGAGAAGCGCCGCCCTATATTCTTTATTTGTCTTTACATTTGAAAGCTTATCATTACTCTTTCTGATCTTTTCTTCAAGGTCCTGAATCTCTCTCTCGATCTCTCTTCTCTTCTTTTTAAGCTCTTCAAGTTTCTTTATATCTTCTCTAAATGCTTCCTCCTTTCCCTTTAACTCTCTTTCCAAATTTTCAATCTCAGTCGGACACTTTGCTATATCCCTCTGGATCTCTTGGATCCTATCGTCAAAGAATTGAAGCCTGATCAGTGGAATGAATTTCTCTTTCAATTTTTGGAACCTTCTAAATAGAAAAATAAGCATTCAGCCATAAAAAGAAAAGGGATCTTTATCCTCCAAGTATTCAAAATCAACATCAAACCCCTTTGATATGATTATCCTCTTTAGCCTCTTAGCAAATTCATAAAAGCCTGCCCTTTCTGTATTAAAATGACCCGCATCCATTGCCCATATACCCATTCTATATGCAGATTGGGCATCATGAAACTTTATATCACCTGTAATTAGGATATCTGCACCCCTTTCTTTGGCCTCCTTTATAAACCCTCCTCCAGACCCACCTATTATGGCAACTGCCCTGATATATCTCTTCCCTTTACCTGCCATTCTTATATTATCGGTTCTAAGCCTGATTTTAACATCTTCGATCAGCTTCTCTAATACCATCTCTTCCTTTAGATTTCCAATAACACCTAATCCCGCACCCTCTTTTCCCTCTTTTTTAATTAGGATATTAACCTCTCTTAGCCCTAACAGTTTTGCTAATGTTCCATTTATGCCCTCTATGGTATTATCTAAATTGGTATGAATAGAGACTATGGATATGTCATTTTTTATTGCCTGATAGATAATCTCTCCGGGATAAGAATTATCTACCACCCTATTTAAGGCCTTAAATATGAGTGGGTGATGGGTTAGGACCAACTGGCATCCCTTTTCAAGTGCCTGATTCAATGCCTCAGCGGTAGGGTCAAGGGCAATCATAATTTTTTTAATTACAGAAGCAGGAGATCCAACCTGAAGCCCAGGATTATCCCACTCTTCCGCATATTCAAAGGGAATAAACTGATCCACTATTTCTAATAGATCCTGAAGTTGCATCGAGAGCTTTGCATAACCTCTTCTTACACTGGGGGTTACACCTCCTTCCAAGTCGGAGACTGCTCCAGGTCGGAGACCAGACCCCCAAAAATTAACTTAAAATGAACCATAATTACAGCTTTTTTCTGAGAGCTTTGAAAAATTCAAAGCTCTTGCATCAATTTTTC
>CAYTXJ010000164.1:0-3024 GCA_964440775.1 uncultured Desulfobacteraceae bacterium
CAATGTCATTTTCATCCAGGTTGGAGCATAGCACCATTTTTGCATCCAGTTCCCTTAGCACAGGTATCCTTTGCTGAAAGGCACAGCCTCTTGGGCCATGAATAATGGTGACATTATTTTTCACTCCGGTTGAAAGAGCCACACCTCCCGAAAGCTTGCAATTTATGCTAAAGCGGTGCATGCCCCTTGCCAGATCCCTCAATAACACCGTTTCTAACCCGTCAGGGGTGTACATGGAATCATTCTCCTTCATTCAAGATCTTTGAATTTTTCAAAGCCCTTTAATAGATCGATCATTGTAACTTTTTGCAATCTTAATTAGAGGGATCGTAAAATTGCCTATCTAACCAACTATCTTCAAAAAATACCAAAAATCTTTAATCTAAAACGTAAAAGAAATCCCTCCTATATATGTCCTATCAGGAGCTGGATAAAACGTTTTGCCCACCCATCCGTCGTACTCCTTGTCAAAGACGTTATCTATACCGAGGTAACACTCCAAACCCTTATAAGTCAAAGAAAGTCTTGTATTTGCCATTGCATAACCTGAATACTTATCCAGTTTGTTTTCCATATCTCTGTAATAATCGGAGATGGCCAGAATATCAAAATGCCAATTTACCTTTGTCTTGTTCAGCTCTAAGAGTTTGTAATCCAGAATAGCGGTAAAGGTATGGTGAGGAGCCCTAACCAATTCTTTTCCTTTCAGATTGACCCCCTTGTATTTTCCTTCCTTTACCTCGGTATCAAGATAGGAATAGGCCAACTGGTAATCCAGTCTGTTCCAAAGAGTGCCTTTAAAGGATAACTCAACTCCCTGATGAATTGTTTTTCCGTAATTCTTACAACCGGCATACTTTCCATCTACATAATAATACATTATTTCATCCTTGATTTTGGTATAGAACAGATTTAAATCTAAGAGTAGCCACTTACCAAGATTATGTCTGTATCCAATCTCATAATCTGTATAATCTTCCGGCTTTATCTTATAATCATACTTTTCCGAGTATGTGGCAGTTGAGATATAGTTGCCAAGAGTGGCTGCACGATAGGCCTTTGAGTAGTTGAAGTAGGCGCTGTTTTTGTCGGTAAAACGGTAACTGAAGGCTATTCTGGGATTAAGCTTGTCAAAGTCTGGCTTTTCATCCAGTTCATCATTTTTATAATCCATATCGTATTTGATCAGGTCATAACGCAATCCCATTGTCAGGGTTAATTGTTTAAACAAATTGAGCTCATCCTGAATAAAAAAACCATAGAGCTCTTTTTTAAACTCACCCGACGAGTTTTTCTCTTTTTTTATGTTTGAAGTGCTCTTTACCTTATACTCTCGATTGTTCTTCAATTTATCGCTATCTACATCAAACCCAAGAGTGAAATTATTTTTTCTGCCCAAAAGGTTCCCTTTTAGACTAAACTGGCTTTTCAAACCAAAGACTCTCTCATCTCTGTGCACTTTGTATTTGTATTTATTGGGATCGCCACTGCCTGTATTTGGTTTATTATAGTGGTAATCCCTATCCCTATCTTTATAATAAGAAGATACTTTTATCAGATAGTTTTCTGTATTGCGGTTATAGCTAAGACCGGTTACTATGTCGGTATTGTCATGATCATTCAAATATGGTGATTGCCTTCTATCTTCCTCTACTTGAGCTTTTGTAAGGCCAGGAGCACTCTTTTTTTCAAAGTCATTGAGGGCAAAAATAAGCCCAACCCTTGTATAGTCATCAATAAAATAACCGATGTTTCCAAAAAATATATTGCCATCGTAGCCTGCCCCACGCCTGTAGCCGTCGTATTCCCGCCTGTTGGCGGAAAGCGAATAGTCCAGTTTTTTGACTGCTCCCCGACCGGAGACACTATACCGCCTTTCTCCATAATCACCAAACATCGTTGATATCTTATAAGAAGGCTTCTTTTTGCCTTTCTTTCGGACAATGTTGATCACTCCTCTGGCGGCATCACCACCATAAAGAGAGCTTAGCGGACCTTTTACCACTTCAATCTTTTCTACCTCTTCAGGCTGTATTCCCATCCACCATTCGGTATAGTTATACTTTCCCATCTGTATCGGTATCCCATCTATCATAACATATGCACCGCCACTTGAGTCTGTTCGGGTTCCTCTGATGTTTACCTGTCGATAGGTTCCGCTTTCAGTAATAAATATACCGGGCATGTGTTTTAAGGCATCGGTAATCTTTATTGGCTTCATCTTTTCAATATCTTCTGCGGTAATAACGCTGATATTGGTAGGAACATCTAAAATCTCCTTTTCTGTCCTTGTTGCCGTTACCACCATCTCTTCCATCTTGACTGCCTTCTCTTTCTCTACCTTTTTAGCCTCTTCTTCTGTTTTCTCCTTCTTGAGCCTCTCTTTGGTGGTATAGTCTTCTGCAAAGCCAAGCTGGGGTATAACAAGGAATGAAATTAAGATAGATAGTGCCATTAATTTTTTAAAAATCTTTCTCATTTCGAACCTCCCTTCTTTTAATATTGAATGTTTACATCCAGGAGGTTCGGTGATAGGATTGATATGCCAGTTCAACCGAACCTCCTTCTGCGTCAGGTTAACTGGTGGCAGGGTGGGGTGGACTTTGGCGGGTCTTCCACCCTGCATTTATTAACCTCTTTAGATCTTTGCATAACCCCTTTTTACACTGGGGGTTACACCCCCTTCCAGGTTGGAGACCACTCCAGGTTGGAGACCAGACCCCTGTCATTGCGAGCGAAGCGAAGCAATCTCATCTCCCTTCTACCCCCGAACCTCGAACCATGAACCATTCTCAGATTGCTTCGGGTCTTTTAAGACCCTCGCAATGACAGATTCCATTTACAGCTTCTTTCTGAGAGCTTTAAAAAATCCAAAGCTCTCCCTTCTGCCAGGCACAAACAACCTTAAATCTGAATCCCCTCTCCTGAGACCTTTGCAAAACTCTAAGTTAGATAGATAAGTAATATATTAAATTTAGTATTTTTGAATAAATTTACCAAAGTTGAAATTTAAGTTAGTTTTGC
>CAYTXJ010000165.1:0-2892 GCA_964440775.1 uncultured Desulfobacteraceae bacterium
AAATAACCCATAATTACAGCTTCTTTCTGAGAGCCTTGAATTTTTCAAAGCTCTCATATCCATCTCTTTTTATCTTTCATCTCCAGCCCTCAAGGGGGCAATCGTTACACTTAGGATTCCTTTTACAATATCTCTTTCCCACCATTACAATCAATGCATGAAATTCATTAAACAGTCTCTGATCATGGGGTAGATGATCCATAAAGAGATTCTGGATAGTTTGATAATCAGTGGGGCCATCTATAAGGCCATGTCTTTCAAGTATTCTATATGTATATGCATCTACAACAAATATGGGTTTATTACATGCATATAGAAGGATGCTATCTGCTGTCTCCGGACCAATTCCATTTACCTTTAAAAGTTCACTTCTAAGCTTCCATGTGTCCTCTCTACAGAGATTTTTTAAATCTCCTCCATATCTTTCAGATATAAACCTGATCAGATTCTTTAACCTCTTTGCCTTTACCCTGAAATAGAGTGCTGGTCTTATAAGCTCTGAAAGGGTTTCCATATCTACCTTTAAAAGGGGCTCAATATCAAGAAGGCCTTTGGATTTTAAATTTTTAATGGCCTTTTCCACGTTTTTCCAATTGGTATTTTGTGTAAGCACAGCTCCTACCACTACCTCAAGCTGAGTCTCTGCAGGCCACCAGTTTTGGGGTCCAAAGTGTTTAAATATCAGATTATACATGTCCATAAGCCTCTGCCCTATACTCACTATAATTCCCCTCCATTTCCAATTACCTTGACATGACATAGAAGATAACTTAGAAAATGCATTTACGTCAAATTATAAGAGCAGACAGGGGCCATGACTGTAAATAGGCAACTCTTACGGATAAGGAATATAGGAATAATAGCCCATATTGATGCAGGCAAGACCACTGTAACTGAAAGGATGCTCTACTATACAGGTAAAGTGTACAAGATGGGGGAGGTGCATGATGGCGAGGCCACCATGGACTGGATGGAAGAGGAAAAAGAACGAGGTATTACTATAACATCGGCTGTTACCACGTTTAACTGGAAAGATCATAAGATAAATATAATAGATACTCCAGGTCATGTGGATTTTACAATAGAGGTGGAAAGATCTCTAAGGGTATTAGACGGAGCTATAGGTGTATTTTGTGCAGTGGGAGGAGTAGAACCCCAGTCTGAGACTGTCTGGCATCAGGCAGACAGATACAGGGTTCCAAAGATAGCCTTTATTAATAAGATGGATAGAATCGGAGCGGATTTCTTTAGAGCAGTTGATATGATTAAAGATAGGCTTGGGGCATTACCCCTCCTTTTACAGATCCCTTGGGGAATGGGAGAAGAGTTTTCAGGAGTGATTGATCTTTTAAAGATGAAGGTAATTCGTTGGGATCAGGAAAGCCTTGGGGTTAAGTTTGAAGAGATCCCTATCCCTGATAATTATCTGGATGATGCAGTATTTTGGAGAGAAAATCTTATTGAGACTGTAGCAGACATAGATGAGCATATAATGGAAAGATATATATCAGATGGAGATATAGATATTAAAGAATTGAAAAAGGCAATAAGAGGACTTACTCTTACCCTTAAGGGAGTTCCTGTCCTATGTGGAGCAGCATTAAGAAATCAGGGTATTCAACCCCTCTTAGATGCCATAGTGGATTTCCTCCCTTCCCCTCTTGATATACCACCGATTAAAGGTCACGATCCAAAGAGTGGGAAGGAAATTGAAAGAAAAGCAGATATAAGATCCCCCTTATGTGCCCTTGCCTTCAAGGTAAGTATCGATGAAGGAAGGAAGTTGACCTATATCAGGATCTACTCTGGATCAATGAAAGAGGGGGATACGGTATTTAATGCGGGTAAAAGGCTTAAAGAGAAGCTTTCAAGGCTTCTCAGGATGCATGCCAATAAAAGACAGAGGCTTAAAGAGGCAAAGGCAGGAGATATTATTGCTATTTTGGGTCTAAAGAATACCACCACAGGTGATACCCTGTGTGATGAGACACATCCCATCTTGCTTGAGTCCATCTCAAGGCTTGAACCGGTCATAAATATGGCAATTGAGCCCAAGAGTCTTCAAGATCAAGAAAGGCTGTTGGAGGCACTAAGAAATATCTCTGAAGAGGATCCCACCTTTAAATATTCAATGGATGAAGACACCGGACAGATTATTATTTCAGGTATGGGAGAACTTCACTTAGAGATTACTGTTGGAAAGCTCTTAAGACAATACCACCTTGAAACCCGTCAAGGAAAACCGCAAGTGGTTTATCGTGAAACCATTACAAAACAGGTTGAGCTGGAAGAGCGCTTTGAAAGAGAAGTAGGATCACAGAGACATTTGGCCCAGGTAAAATTGAGAATTTCTCCAAGAAAAAGGGGTGAAGGGAATAGATTTGTGGATCTATGTGAAAATCCATTGCTTACAGAAATTCACCTTCAGGCCATAAGAGAGGGTATAGATGAGACCTTAAGGAGTGGGATTATAATGGGTTACCCGGTAGTGGATATTGAAGTTGCACTTTTAAATGTGCATATCGTTGAACCTTATACCACAGATATGGCCCTTAGAGTGGCTTCTTCCAAATGCCTTCAGAAGGCATTTGAGATGGCAGATCCTGTACTCTTAGAGCCGATCATGGATCTGGAAGTAAGGGTTCCTGAGGAATTTGTAGGTGAGATAATAAATGATATAAATTCAAGACATGGAAGAATCTGGGGTATTGATACAAAAGGAGGGCTTCAGATAATAAGGGCACATGCCCCCCTTTCCAAGATGTTTGGATACTCCACCTCTGTCCGTTCCCTCTCTCAAGGACGTGCCACATTTACCCTCAAATTCAGCCATTATGATAAGGTAGATTAGAGATCTGTTATACCTTTTTTGACATAAATAACTATCTATTT
>CAYTXJ010000166.1:0-2828 GCA_964440775.1 uncultured Desulfobacteraceae bacterium
CCCATCTCATTTATGTATGCCATGGATCAGGGAGAATTTAAGAATTATTGGTTTAGGACAGGCACACCCAGTTTTTTGATAAATCTTATAAGAGATAAGGGATATTATCTTCCAGAAATTGAGGATATAAAGATAGAGGAGGAGCTATTTGATGCATTTGACTTGGACAATCTTCCTTTAGAGGCGGTGCTTTATCAATCGGGTTATTTGAGTATAAAGGGAAGTGAAAATGGGACAGTATTTTTGGAATATCCTAATCAGGAAGTAAAGAGCAGTTTTACAAAGGTATTGTTAAAGAGCCTATATGACGCACCAGGGGATAGCTTTTACTTTGCAAAGAGGCTTGGAGATGTCTTAAAAGAGGAGAGGTTTGATGATGTAAAGGAGTTGATAAATTCCATATTCTCATCCATACCCTATACCCTGTATAGAAAGGCTGATGAGAGCTTCTTTCATACCATAATGTATTTATCCCTTAGTATGCTTGGCTATGATGCACGAAGTGAGGTGTTGAGCTCAAGAGGCAGGCTTGATATGGCAGTCATCTTTAAAGACAAGGTGTATATTTTGGAATTCAAAGTGGGAAAGAATGCAGATGATGCCATCTTGCAGATAAAGCAGAAGGGATATGCGGATAGATTCAGGGCAGAGGGTAAAAAGGTGATCCTGTGTGGTATTAGCTTTGATGATAAGAGTAGAGAGGTTCAGGAGCTTAAGTTCCTTTCAATTTCTTAATAAGATAGTTAAAATGAGGAATTAATGGATGGAAAAGGAGAGGGTCTGGCTTCTTGAACGTATAGTCAGTGAGCGGTTTCCTTATAGAATTCGCCTTCTACAGGGGAATAAGCTCCTTTTGGCCTTAAAGGTCCAATCTAAATGGCCTGGGAGTGGTACTCAGGTATTCTGTCTAAGAGATGAAACCCTTGAGACTGAGTCAATAGAGGTGATAGAGACAGTCCCTATTGTTTCTCTTCGCAGATATGGTAAAAGGCTTGCCGTGGTTCTGAACAGAAAGATAAATAAAAGGTGTGACTTCCTCTTTTTAAAGAAACGGTATAAAAACAGGGAAGGAGAATATGAGCAGATCTTCTGGCGAACCCATCAGTCCTTAAAGGCGATGAGAAAAGGTTACATCCTTCCAGCCTGGAAGGCTTCTGAGATGACGGTTTATGTGGATAAAGATGAGCATTATCCCTGGCGATTTCCTAGCTGTAAGGTGGAAAAGATTGCTCTTTCTATAGGAGACTATGCCCTTGCAGGAAAAGAGGGCTTTTTAGCCATTGTGGAGAGGAAGACCTTTGATAACCTTCTGGCAGAGCTTGGAAGATTAGACGCATTTCACCAGGCACTGGGTGAATTAGAGGCCTATCCCTATAATGCATTAGTGATAGAGGCCGGCTATCCTGACTTTCTTGATAATAATAGACTTCACTATTACACCCCTTCTTTTGTGGCCAGGGCCCTGGCAGATATCTCTGCCCTTCATCCAAAGCTAAAAGTAATCTTTGCCCATAGCCGAAAAGGGGCCAATGAATGGTGCCGCAGATTTTTTGAATCGGTGTTCTATCATCTATTCCAAGAGGAGAGTCCTCCAAAAGTAAAAGAGGCCGTGGGGGTTTATACTGGTATAGAATCCCATCCTTCAGAACCATTGTTGATCCTGAAGGCCCATTTTCCACATCTACCTGAGACCTTTACTATCAGGGATTTAAGAATGGCTTTTCCTCAGATTCCAGAAAGAGCCATCAGATCCTTTCTAAGAGAAATGAAAGAGAAAGGAGCTATTGTCTGCATAGGCAGGGGATCTAAAGCCTATTGGAAGAAAGTAGAGATAGAATGAGGATTAAGTTTGAAGTCAGAAAAATAAATTGAACCTTATATGCTCCAAATTAAAAGTTATGGTCATCTATTAGAGCAATCCTTTAAGGAAAGTGCCAGAATAATGGATAATATCATTGCTCGCATAAAAGGAGATAATGTGGTAAGGGTAGGATTTAGAAAAAAGACAAAAAGGAGATGGGGCCATGCCAGTAAGAGTAGAACTAACATTTAGGGAGGATGATCTTGCCAGTCTTAGGTTATCCCCTGAAGAATTTGCAAAAGAGATAAGACTTGCTGCTGCTGTAAAATGGTATGAAATTGGGCTTATCTCACAAGCTAAGGCATCTGAAATAGCAGGGATAAGTAGAGGTGAATTTATAGAGGCTCTAAAGCGGTTTAAATGCTCTCCTTTTCAGTTTACTCCGGAAGAACTTGAAGATGAGGTTGTAAATGTCTAAGGATTTTGTTTTGGATGCATCTCCTATTATTATCATGGCAAAAATTGGACTTATTGAGCTGATACCAAAAGTAGCAGATGAGTTGATTATCCCTAAGGCTGTAAAAAATGAAATTGAAGCTGGAATCCCTAATGATCCAGCCTTTAACTGGATAAAGAGCAGTGGTAAAGTGTTTATAAGAGATGTTGGATCTATAGAACCAGAGATCTTGAAATGGGACCTTGGCTTAGGAGAGACAGAGGTTTTAAGCTTTGCTTATAAAAACAAGGGCTTTACAGCTATTTTAGATGACCGTGCTGCTCGGAGATGCGCCAGGGCATTAGGGATAAAAATAAAAGGGACTTTATCCCTTTTGATACTTGCCAAAAAAGAGGGATATATCCCAAGAATAAGTTTAGTCTTGGATAAGCTTATAAAGGCGGGTTTTTATGTATCCTCAGATCTTATACAAAAGGCGAAGGATCTGGCCAATGAATAAATGAAGGAAGGAAAAGAAAACACACTATTAGCTTTTTTGGATGGGCGATGCGGGATTTGAACCCGCGACCT
>CAYTXJ010000167.1:0-2725 GCA_964440775.1 uncultured Desulfobacteraceae bacterium
TTTCAATTCCTCTTAGGTAGGCTTAAAACTCTTTTTTAAAGTCAGATCTTTCAAAATCAAAAAATGTTTCAATTCCTCTTAGGTAGGCTTAAAACGGATGAGATTTTTGGGAAAGAAAATTTTAGGAATGAGAGTTTCAATTCCTCTTAGGTAGGCTTAAAACCCATTTTTTTATAGTTAAATTAATGATATATTGTCAAAGAGCTTTGTCAAGGTATATTTTTAAATATAATAAAATTCCTTTATGATCAAGGGATAATGGTGTCGTCGCACCCAAAGGATTTTTGCCTCATTTAAGGTAGACGCCATAATTAAAAAATAAGCTCTTCTCCTCCCTTAGGAAGTCCCAAGATTTCCCTGTTTGTATACCAGGTGCTCCTAAAGGTATATATTATAACAGAATCCTCCTCTTCATTTATGATCCTCTTCAATTCAACCTTAAGCTTTTCAAGCTTTGCATCAGTTAGCTCCCCTTCAAAAACCGAATTTTGCACCCAATGAAGAAACTTTCTGCAGGTCTTTAAAACCTTTGCCACTCTCTTTTCTCCAATATCATATACTAAAATGATATACATCCCTTTACCACCTTGCAATAAATGGAGTATATGGCTCTTCTCCGATCAGGTGCTTTTCAATTTTATAAAGCTCCAGCCTAATAAGCCTTCTATATGAAACATGACGCCCTAATTTTCTGTGCTTAAATGTGCTCTTCAGCCTTTCATCCAGATATCTTATAAATAGCTCCCTTCCCTTTTCATTTAATACCACCCCCTGAAGCCTCTTTTCAAAGTGCCCTCTTTTAATAATTCCACGGTTTATAAGGGTAAATATGGTTCTATCTACAATAATAGGCTTAAATATCTCAGATACATCCAGATTTAGAGTAAACCTTCTAAAATTGGTGGTATGGAGAAATCCGATTCTGGGATCCAGATGAGTATGATAGATTTCACTAAGGCATATGGTATAAAGAATGGAATTTCCAAAACTTATAAGTGCATTTAAGCGGTTTAGAGGTGGCCTCTTGGTTCTTTCTTCAAAGACAAAATGTTCATTATCCAATATCATATCAAATGCACGGTAATATTGATCCCTTATATTCCCCTCTATCGCCATAAGCTCTTCAGTTGTATTACACTTATCAATTGAATCTGAAAGACTCAAGATGGCCTCCCTTTGATCACTTACAGGTTTTCCTCTGTTTGCATAATAAGACAGCACCCTCTTTATATTTTCTACCGCACCATTTACAAATCCTTTTGCAAGAGCAATCCTCTTTTTGGAATCAATATAGTGTTCTGCCTGCTTTAGTATCATATAGCCAGAATTTAGGTGTTCCCGTGGATAAAAACTCCCCACATAATATCCATAGTGGTTAAAGAAATGCATTATAATCTCAGCCTGAGTGAGAAACTCTAAGAATCTCTTATTTAAGGAAACTTCGCCAAATACATGAATTTCAGAAGTGTTTTCTACAGGTATATATTTTTTACCTTCATCTGTTTCAAAATAGAGGGTATTCTCTTTTCTCTTAAGCTCACCATCAGAAAATATGTATATTGTCTTTTTCATCTTTATGCCCAGCAAAATTCATTATAACCACAGTTTTTACAAAATCTGTTTTTTTCTGCTTTAGGTGGTAGTTCTGTATTAATTATCTTTAAGATGTTGTTTTCCACATCTTTAAGTTCATTTTCTATCTCTGATGTTAGTTCAACCTCAAGCTTCTTTTTCTCTTTTGGAAACAGAAGCTCCCCTTTTGCCTCAATTCCCATCCCTTTAATCTTAGAAAGATAAAACGCAAGTTGCATCATTGCACTCTTTTCATACCTTGAGCTCTTTTTTACCTCACCAATTATGACCTGCTCATCGCCTCTACGAAGGATGTCAATAACGATGTTTTCTAATCTTATCTCCTTACGCTCCCTTTTATAACTCTCTTCAGAGATCAATCTTCCAATCTCAATAAAGGTATTTTCTTGTGATGGTTCAATCCTCCGTGCCATAAGCCAGACCTCTCTGTGGCAGATGTAGTAATACCAGATTAAGGTTCCAGTTACATTTGATGACATCTTACCTAATTTTTTATGTTACCTCCTTTAGTAAGTCCTGAAATTCTCTAATGACTGGTTTTTTAAGGGTCTCTTCAAATTGTCTTAACCAATAAAAGATATATTCTGTATCTAATGCACCACCCTTTTTTAAAAGTATTCCTCTTATGTCCTCAATATCTCGTGGTCTTCCTGAGATAAGCTTATGAATGATTATGTCTTCAGGAGAAGCAAAAGATATAAATGCATTACCAATTTTCACTTTTTTAGCCCTCTTAATTGCCCCTCTTTCATATGGTGTATATGAAAAAATGAGATCAACTCTAATATTCATTTCAGATGCCTTTATTGGAAGCACCATTGTCTTTTTCACAAATTCATAAGGATCTTTAACTAATATAGTCCATCCTAACTCCTCAACCATTGAAATGACCTCATTTAATCTATCAATATCTGCAGAAAGAGTAATATCAATGTCTTTGGTAAGTCTTGGCTCTCCATAGAGTAAAACGGCCTGCCCACCTATGAGCATATATTCAAAATTTTTCCTTTCTAAATTTGTAGCTAATTTTTCAAGAACCTTTTGTATCATTTAAAATCCTTGCAAGCTTAATCTTTATCTCTATCCCTTCTAAAGGATCTTCAGGGGGGAGCTTTCCAAGTGCTCTTGCCTC
>CAYTXJ010000168.1:0-2661 GCA_964440775.1 uncultured Desulfobacteraceae bacterium
CTAGAGGGGACTCCGCCCCGGCAGGGAGGGGGGTGTAACCCCCAGTGTAAAAAGGCGTTATGCAAAACTCTCATTTTACTACCTTACCATCTGCTCTTCCTGAGCCTGTAACAGATATGAGATTATCTAACTTATTGATTTATTTAGATCAAGTAGAAAAAATATTTAGATCGCCACAGATTTTCTTTCCGGCTGAGGATTTAACAGATCTCTTTCTTTTAAGATGTTTCTTAACCCTTTTGAGTAATTATCGAGGTGCTTGGTCAACATTGGATCCTCGATAATCGATTCTGCACCTTCATGTGTAGGATAGGGATGAGTCTTTTTTACCACATTCCGCAGACATTGGGGATTATCGATTATCATACACGGCATTTGATGATTTTCATTCCAGGGTTGACCATTCCTGATTTCCTTAAAAAAATCTGAATTCAGAGCATCCCACAGGTGGCCTCCACGATTATAAATATCCAGGATGTTATCTACAGCAAAGTGGGCAAAGACGCAGGGTTCAATATCCCCATTACTGTTAATATGGAAATAGCCAGAGTCTGTACGAGCCCCTGCCAGACATCCATTTACGTAAGGCCCGTCATTCCAGAAATCGGCAATAAAGAGGGGATATGTGTTGCGTATCTCTTTGATCCTTTCATAGAGAGTTACCCTCTGCTCTGGTGTGAGCATAAGTTCAGGACTTGGTCTAAAACCGATAGGGATATACTGAAATAACCATCCAAACAGCGCCCCTTTTTTAACAAGAAATTCATAGTATTCTTCTTTGAGCAATGTAGAATAGTTGTAGGCAGCGGGTACCGTAGAAAAGCCAAAGATTACCCCGGCTTCTTTTAGGTTATCCATGGCCTTACATATTCTTTTAAATGTTCCCTTGCCCCGGCGATGGTCTGTCTCTTGCTCAAACCCTTCACACGAGATTACCGGAGCAATATTTCCGAGTTGTGAAATCTTTTGAGCCAGTTTTGTATCAATTAAAGTACCATTGGTGAACACTTGAAAATAGATGTCATTATGTCTGGCAAATAGCTCCATGAGATCATCCCTAAAAAATGGTTCACCACCTGATACTGTTACAAAATAGATTCCCATTGTCTTGGCATCTTTAAGGATTCTGTCAATTATCTCATGAGATAGTTTATCTTTTCGAGGATAGTTGCCGGCATAGCAACCAAGGCAGTGTAAGTTGCATTTCATAGTTGGGGAAATAACGAAGAAAAAGGGTTGAGGTGTATTATTTTTGAGCGAGAATTCCTCTCTCTTTTTTCTTCCCTTAAAAACAGCATTAAGAAAAAAATTCATTATGAGATTCTTGCGGCAAGAAGGGCTCTTTTTTGCTATTATTTCAAGAAACTGGATGTAGGGATGATTATTTTCAAAGGCGCCCCGAACGGCATTGATGGCGGGTGCATAAGTTCCATCTTTATCTAATCCTTCAGCTATGTTAAGGAGCTTTCTCCATGCCTTTTGGGAAACCTTGCCCTTTATTCGTAATAGAATGTTGCTTACCTGATTGATTACCACATCTTCCGCACGGCCTATAATAATATTCCTCTTTTCCTTTAAACTTTCACCTATATAGTCACCAGACATAACTCTTCCCCTTTTCTCTCTTGCATCAATAACTAAGACCATTATCCTAAAAATGTATAAAGTAAGGTCACACTTCGATCTTTCTCTCTTTAGACATTAGTCCGTAAAAGAGGAGATTCATCAATTCATCAAGATAATGATCAATCCTCTCTTCACTTTCTTGAATTAGCCAATTCAGCTCAAATCCTCTCAAGGCATGGGCAATGGCTTTAGCTGCAAGGAGGATGTCGTTAATGTGAAAGGTGCCTTTTTGTACCCCCTCTTTTAAAATAGAAGAAATGATATTTACCTCCTGGTCAAAAAGTTTGTTTCGAATATCCTTAGCAGTAGGCAAAAGCTTTTCTACCCCTTCCCGGTCAAGGTTCAGAAGATTCATGGCCTTGCGCATATATCTGAATTTGGCCCTGGCAAAGGCAACTAATTTGTCAGTTGGTAAAGATTCTTTAGCTACTGAAGAGGAGATCTTTTCCACTATCTCACTTGCTTCTTGGCGAAGGACTTCCATATATACCTTATCTTTGCTACCAAAGTAGTTATAGATGGTTGCCTTAGCCACCCTGGCCATATGGGCTATCTCGTCCATACTTGTTTTCCTTAGACCGTATCTTGCAAACATCTTTTTTGCAGTGTCCAAGATGGATTCCAACTTTTCCTGTTTCATAAATCCCTTTTTACAAAATTTAGACTAAAATCGTTTTTAAATATAAAATAAAATGAAATAATAGAATGTCAAGTGGAAAATATCAGGTATTCCAATCCCAATTTCTCTAAGTGGAAGCTAATGATGAAGTATAGCGTATCCACCAATTCTTAACCCAAGTTTGGCAAAATTTTTTGTAACATATTGAAATCATTAGAAGCTGGTCCCCTTTTCGACACCACAGATTTTATTTATCTAATCTTTTTAGTGCGTTGTAGAGACCTAAGAGAAATTTCTAATACATTGTAAATCTGCATATGGAATTCCTCGGGGAGAGCTTTGAATTTTTCAAAGCTCTCAGAAAAAAGCTGTAAATGGAATCTGTCATTGCGAGGGTCTTAAAAGACCCATTACAC
>CAYTXJ010000169.1:0-2648 GCA_964440775.1 uncultured Desulfobacteraceae bacterium
TATCTCTGGCCTTGATATGGATACCAGTCACACCTTCTCAATCTTTCCACTTTTAAGACAATAATCTCTCCATTTGAGGTGTTGAAGACGATCTTTCTTCCAAAAGTTCCTCCAATGTCCTCAGAAGCTATCTTTATCCCCTTCCTTATTAAGATCTTCCTGGCAATCCATGCATTTTCCCTTCCTATATCTACATCAGATATATCAGGATTTCTTGCCCCCCCAAACAGGTGAGCAATCATATCTTTGATCTTTGATCCATTTTCAAGCATTATGTTAATAAGTGCATAGGTAGATACATTCCCAAATACAGGGGTCATCTTTGATCTCTCTTTTACATAAGGGTGTCTAAAATGGTTCATTCCCCCGATCTTTTTCTTTTTATCATATAACACAACAGAGACGCATGAACCAAGCACAGTGGAGATCAACGTAGGAGCCTTAGTCACATAGATATAGCCTGGTTGAAGCATATATCTATTTAAGGTAACCCCCTTTTTCCACATTACGCTCTTAAACTATCTTTCCTTTATCTATTAAAATTCTTCAAAGTCCTTTTCATCTTCATCAAAGGGAATTATCTGATCAGGCTTGACTTCAGATCTTTCCCCCCTTGTAAGCCTTTTATTATTGTTTTCTTTTACCAATTTTTTATCTGCCTTAGCCACTTCTCTATCTTCAATCAGATCCTTCTCCTGCACCTCCTTAAGCAACCCATCCACCCCTACTCCAATAAGATCTTCAAGCTCTTCCGCAGATTTTCTCAGCCTTTCAAGCTGGGTGAGAACCTCATGTGAAAGCGCACTGAACTTTTCCGCATTAGATGCATTCAGTTGTGTTCCCTTATCCACTTCTGCAATAGCAGAATTGATCTGAGCGATTCCCTCTGCCTGCTCATTGGAGGCAGCAGCTATCTCATCTATCAGAGATCCCATCTTTTTGTTGCTATCAGAGATCTCCTTAAACGCATTATTAGTATCATTTAGAAGCTCTGCCCCTTTACTTATCTCTTCCACGGTCTTCTTTATAATCTCCTGTGTGTTTCTAGAATCATTCGCTGTCCTTTTGGCCAGATTTCGAACCTCATCTGCAACCACCGCGAAGCCTGCTCCTGCCTCTCCTGCTCTTGCTGCCTCAACAGCGGCATTCAATGCCAGGATGTTTGTCTGAAAGGCTATATCATCAATTGATTTTATGATCCTTACAGCCTGCTCCCCGCTCTCTTTTATCCTCTTCATGGCATCTGTTGTCCGAGTCATTATCTCTTCTGCCCTGTGTAGGTATCTTGCAGTCTCATCTCTCAGTGTCTTACACTGAGTTGCATTATCCGCATTTTGCCTTGTCATGGAGGATATCTCTTCAATTGAAGACGATATCTCCTCCACAGAGGCTGCCTGATTAGAGGTTGCATTCGCCAATGAGCTGCTTGACTTGGCCATCTGATCTACAGAGCTGGACACCTGATTTATGCTTTCATTTACATCCAATATCACCCTTTCAACAGGATCTGCAATCTGTCTTTTGGTTAAATACCATGCAAAGAAAAAGCTCAAGATCACAAGGGGAATAGAGAAAAGGATGATAAGCTTAATAACAGATCCTATATTCCTTGAAACCTCTTTTCTAACCCCTTCCACACTCTCTATAAGAAGGGTCTTAAGTTTATCCAATTCTTTTTGAAATTTGGCCTTCTGTGAGGCTGTAATCTTTTCAACATCATCAATATATACATCTGTTCCCACTATCCATCCCCATGGTTTAAAGAGTTTTACAAAGGAAAGTTTTGGAACAGGCTTATCTTTTCCGGATTTGGGCCACATATATTCTACAAAACCCTCCCCTTTCTCTTTACATACTTTGACCATCTCTACAAAAAGATGTCTACCCTCGGGGTCTTTGTAATTAGATAGGTCTTTTCCCTCAAGCTCGGATCTATAAGGATGGATAATCATCTTAGGATGAAGATCATTTATCCAGAAATAGTCCTTCATCTCAGGTCCATATCTAAGGGATTTTACAAGATTTTTTGCCTTTTTCTGATAAGATATGACCATCTCTCTCTTTGTCACCTCTGGAAGATCTCCTGAAAGCATTGGAGCTACCTCTTTGTATATATCCTCCACCATCTTATGGACCATAGATACCTGCGACTTTAGAAGATTCCTTTTAGTTTCAAGTAACTGAATCCTTAAATTATTGAAGCTGAGTGACTGGAATTCCTTCATCTTTTTTATATTTATATCCTTGATCTCTTCTGCCTCTGAATTTATTATCTTTCCGCTCTTTCTTATCTCATATACAGAGACACTACCTATTATGATTGATATAATTACGGCTGTTAAAATAGACATTAAGACAATCTTCCTGCTTATTCCTTTTAGTCTAAATCCTGACATGCTGAGCCTCCCGCAATAAATTTATTTAGACAAGGGAGTTCAACTCCTCCTGACTCAGAACTGAGTCGATATCCAGAAGTATCTTTACCCCACCATCTACCTTGGCTAATCCCAGTATATATCTGGTATCCAGTGTGCCACCAAAGTCAGGAGTATCCTCTATCTCCTCATCCTTAATATTTAAGACCTCAGATACAGAGTCCACTACGATACCCATTA
Source organism: uncultured Desulfobacteraceae bacterium (assembly GCA_964440775.1). Taxonomy (GTDB): domain Bacteria; phylum Desulfobacterota; class DSM-4660; order Desulfatiglandales; family JALVMZ01; genus CAYTXJ01. Next base: position 2,616 of record CAYTXJ010000169.1, read on the forward strand.
TGATCTTTTGCCTCTCTTCCGCCTGAACCTCCA
>CAYTXJ010000170.1:0-2644 GCA_964440775.1 uncultured Desulfobacteraceae bacterium
TTAGTAAGGATTACCTGATATTGAATCTTTCGCTGAACCCAGAGTTGCACAGGCACTGAAATGGCAAATTAAGTGCCTCCTTTGTAGTCTTATTGTTTTTTTGAACGTCTATATTATACTACATTTGGGGGCACTTTTCTTTAAAAATCTTTCATTTTGTGCATAATGTGGGTTAAATACATGCTTCTCACCATCACTAACCCTTTAGATATACTTAAAAATCTACAACTTACCCATAATTGCACTGATCCTATCTATTGTGGGCCTTCTGCTCAGCTCCCTTAATATTTAATGTAGGAAGGATCCTTCTCTTTGCAGGCAAGGGGATACAGATACCCTCTGGCACATATCTCTTTATAAGGGGGGTGTTTAGATCTGGATAGTCCTTCATCAGATCAAATTCAGAAAGATATGGATAACGCCTTATGTAGTCTTTTCGGCTAAGCACTAAGATAAAGAGTGAGCTATAAAATTGATCTCTTTCAATTTCTTCCACATATTCTCTGTAGTTACATTTAAGCTCTGTTCCCCACTCTTTGCACTGAGGGTATCTCTCTTCATAGATCCTGCAGGATGCTTCAAGAATAAGATTCCCCTCATTTATATTAAAAGAGATTTCAAGCTCAGGGCAGGCAATCCTAAAGATATAGTGTGTGTAGGCTCTGAGGTATCTCTTATACTCCAAGATCCAGTAGAACTTATCTGATTTAAATCCCGTTGCTGGACTAAACTCATCCAACTCAAAAGAACAGCACTGCCCATCAGAACATATCCTTGAAGAAAAGTCTATCCTTTTAAGCAGGCCCTTTACATCCCAGGGGGTCAGTTTAAGCCTTGCCATTTAATCTCCTTAAATATCAGATACATATTTTAATTTTAAATAAAAAATTTATAAAGATCCATCCAATTTTAAAAATGAAATCTTCAAAATCTTATCCAAAATAGAGAATTTTCCTTGAAAATTATCTATTAAATTAGTAAATTTTTTAGATAAAAATGATAATAAAGAGGAGAATACTAAATAAGATCTATCCCTGGCTTGATAGCCCCCATATAATTGTAATTCATGGTGCAAGGAGGGCTGGAAAGACCATTTTGCTCAAGATATTAGAGAATGAACTGAAGAGGTTAAAAAAGAGTGTTCTCTACATGGCAGTGGATCAGATGCTCTTTGAACCCTTTTTTAAAGATCCTATCTCTTTTGAAAAATGGCTTAAAAAGGAGGGGTATCTGAACAGTGGTCCCCTTTATATACTCCTGGATGAGGTTCAGTATCTGTCTGATGCAGCCCTCTTTTTAAAGGTCCTATTTGACCGTTTGGGATCAAAGGTAAAACTGATTGTTTCAGGTTCCTCAAGCCTTGAACTTTCCAAAGATAAGGCCCTTTTAACAGGAAGAAAGATTGAGTTCAGTCTTCAAAGGTTCTCCTTCCTTGAATTTCTCTCTTTGCGTCTTCAAAAAGATTTTGTAGATATGGTTCCTATTTCAGACATTGAACAGATTAAAGAGATCTATTCCATTTATGAACAAAGATTAAAGGAGCTCTTTTTAGAGTATATTACCTGGGGAGGGTATCCAGAGGTTATTCTTGAAGAGAATCCCCAAAAAAAGAGCATTCTTTTAAGGGAGATATTATCATCCTATATTGAAAAGGATGTGTCTGGTTTTTTAAGGATAAGGCAGGCTACAGCATTTAATAATCTTATAAGACTACTTGCCTCTCAGGTAGGCGGGCTTGTAAATAAGACAGAGATATGTAATACCCTTGGAATTAGGTTTGAAACCCTAAATTTCTATTTAGATATCCTCAAAAACACCTTTATCTTTGACTTCATACAACCATTTTTCCAAAATGTGCGAAAAGAGATCTCAAAAAGCCCTAAGGTCTATGCAAAGGATATGGGTATTGTATATTATGCCTTAAAGAGAAAATTTGATGAATATGCGCTAATTCCAGGAGAGATCATTGAAAATTTTGTCTATCGTGAGCTTATGGAAAGATTTATTGAATCTGATATTCATTTCTACCGCACACTAAGCGGAGCAGAGATAGACTTTGTTGTTGAAGATAAAAAATTTTATCTCATTGAAAGTAAATTTAGCAATCAAAAGAGGTTTCCAAAATCGATAAAAAATTTTATAAAAAATTATCTAAAAAATAGAAGTCACTTAACTATTATTATTACCAAGGAGGTATTTTCCTATAAAGGGGATGCCATATATCTTCCGGCTTTATGCATTCCTTTGTGGGAATTTTAGCTCTTTATTCTTTAACAGGAGAGAGGCCAATGAATATTGAATACCTTAGGCAAATCTTTAAAAGAGATGGAATAGGTATCATGGGAAGTGCAGACCAAAAAGGTTGGGTAGATCTTGCTATTTACAGCCCCCCTTTAATAGATCCAGAGGGCAATCTTATCTTTGGTGCAACACATAGGCTTACCTACCATAATCTCACCCAAAACCCCCATGCAATGTTTATGTATATATGCATGGATAAGGGCTGGGAAGGGGTAAGGATAAGAATTACCCTGATAAGAGATGAATCTTCAGGCCCCATGCTTGATAGATTAAAGAAGCGATTTGAGGAGATGGGATACACCGCCTTAGCCTCTGAGATTTGCCATGCCCTCTATTTCAGGGT
>CAYTXJ010000171.1:0-2628 GCA_964440775.1 uncultured Desulfobacteraceae bacterium
AAAAGCCTTTTATTGATTCATCTTCCTCCATCACTACCCCCTGCATGCTCATCATTCCCAAAGTGAATCTATCCTCAAAGCGTCTTTCTATCTCCTTCTTTACCTCTCTCATAAGCCAGGTCTTCCCAGTCTGCCTCGGTGCCCACACCGTAAAATAATGCCCAAAGTCTTCATCCTCCCCCACAAGCTGGATCACACACCTATCAATGAGCTCCTTTCTTGGCACACAAAAGTGCTTCCTGCAATCCACAGGCCCATAGGAGAAAAATGTGCGCATATCATATACTCCTTAGTTATTTAACTACTTAGAGAGCTTTGCATAACCCCCTTTTACACTGGGGGTTACACCCCCCTCCCTGCCGGGGCGGAGTCCCCTCTAGGACGGAGTCGGGTCGGATGACCCTCCGGGTCGGAGACCAGACCCCCAAAAATTAACTTAAAATAACCCATAATTACAGCTTTTTTCTGAGAGCTTTGAAAAATTCAAAGCTCTCAACTACTTAGGGTATGTTGTCTAAAAAAGGGATCTGATTGTCAAGCAGAGAGAAGGAAATCACTTCAATTTGTTGGCAAGGACAAAGATCCTTTTAAAAAGCCAAGCTATGCTTAATACAATTGATGATCAGATTTGTAATAGTTTATAAACTATAAATCCTGCTTTCGATCTCCAATAATTGTTCAAGGCTCCTGTATCTTTCTTCCTTAATTTCAAGGCCCATCTCAATCCTTTCAAGCACTCTGCCCTTTTCATCAGGAAACTTATAGCCTTCATAGTCGCTTTTAAAAAGTGACACAAAACCATATTGATCCATATAGATATGGGGATTTCTCATATGGTCAAAGCATATTCTTCCACTGAAGTCTAATTCCTCAATCAATATTAAGAGTTCCTTAAGTATTCCATGAACCGAAAGGCATCTGAAATTCCCACATTTCCAATCCTTATACAAAGGAGTTCCTATTCTTGGCACAAAAGGTCTCATCCTTACATAGTGTGGTTCCATCTGGTTTATAAGAAAAGCCGTATCTCTTGCATGAACAAGACTCATCTCCTCTCCCCCAAGCCCTGGCATAATATATATGGATACTTCAATTCCAGCATCCTTTGCCTTTTTACAGGCACTCAGATGTTCCTCACTACTTACCCCCTTTTTAACCCTCTTCAATATATCATCATTTCCTGACTCCACCCCCACATGCACCCTGCTAAGCCCTGCCCTATAAATCTCTCTTAGTGCATCTAAGCTCTTACCCTTAAGGCTCTTTGACCTTGCATATGTTGTGATCCTCTCAATAGACGGAAACTTTTCTTTTAGATAATTCAATAGATATACAAGGGTCTCTTTCTTAATGATCATGCTATCCGCATCCTGTAAAAACACCCTTCTCTTTCCAGCCCTAATCCACTGATACACCACCTCAAGACATTTCCATATCCTTATATCATCAGTTATATGGCTAATCCTTCCATCTTCAATGAGTCTTACCAGATTTTGCACCCTATCAATATCTCTAATTATCTCCTCTTCTGATCTTAGGCTAAATTTCCTTCTTCCATATGGGCTTCCATAACAGAATGTGCAGTGATTCCAGGGGCAGTTCCTGGTAAAGCGTAAAAGCAAGGATGCCCCTCCCCCTTCAGATGGAGGTCTTATAGGGCCAAGCTCAAAGATATATTGCTTAATATCCATCTTTATAATTTCAAAGATATAATCAGAAAATACATGATCTATCTATTGACATTTCAACGATTGGGAAAATTTTAAGCTCTAAAAAGCTATACAAATATTCCCTGGCATTTTCTACAATTTAAACGTTATTATATACTACTACATAAGGATTTGACTTTCCAATAAATCCAGAGATAATATTTTTGAATAGTAGCCTGTTTTAAAAGGAGTCTCCCATATGTCTGAGCGCTTAGACAGGATAGAGAAAAACATGGAAGAGTTATTCAGGGGAATAAGGGAGCTTAGAGAGTTTCAAAAAGAGACGAGTCAGCAGATAAGGGAATTGAGGGAATTTCAGATGCAGACTGAAAAGGAGATTAGGGAGCTGAGGGAATCCCAGAAAGAGACTGAGAATTTTTTAAAAGAGGTGATGAGAGGGATCAGAGAGCTCAGGATTCAGCTTGGTGACATCGGGCTTGTTCAGGGGGAGATTGGAGAAGAGCTGTTTTACAGGAACCTTAAGAGCATGTTTAAAAAGAGGGGTATGGTGTTTAATAGTGTTAGGAGGAATTTGAGAAAGAGTAGAGATGACAGGGAATATGACATAGTAGCCACTAATGGAACACAGGTTTTGGTGGTGGAGGTAAAGAATAAACTTAGAAGAAGACACATAGATCAATTTTTAGAGGAGCGATTACCTGAATTTAAGGAGAAGTTTCCCCAATACAAGGACAAAGAGCTACTGGGTGCAGTAGGGGGGCTGGTGGTAAAGGATGATGTTGCAAGGTATGCGGAGAGAAAAGGGCTATTTGTGCTCACCCAGACAGACGATGGGGGAGCTACAATATTAAACAAGGAAAGATTTAAACCAAAGGTATTTGGGTAAATGTAGAGATTGCTTCGCTCGCAATGACTCCTTCCCAGTCATTGCGAGCGAAGCAATCCCATTAGATAATAA
>CAYTXJ010000172.1:0-2628 GCA_964440775.1 uncultured Desulfobacteraceae bacterium
ATTTTTCTTTACCGGTCAACAGAAAACCCATGAGGATGCCTATGAGATTGCTTCGCTTCGCTCGCAATGACTTTTTCCCTGATCCCTTAAACTTAATATTCCCTACCTGATATTATATCCTCTTTTATGGAGAAGTCTTTTTAAGTGGGCTTGTGCATCTGGCTCTCCGTGGACAAGTCTTATCTCACCTGGTTTATCCCCCATAGATTCAACCCATTCCAGTAGCCCGTTCTTATCAGCATGGGCAGAATATCCATTCAGGACATATACACCTGCATTTATAGTAATTCTTTCTCCTTCAAGTATCACATATCCATTTCTCTTTTTATGGTATCGGATGATGTCCCTTCCAGGAGTTCCCTCTGCCTGATACCCCACAAAGATCACATCGTTTTTAGGATCTTCAAGCCCTCCTATTAGATGATCCACCACTCTTCCACCCGTGCACATACCGCTTCCTGCCACAATAATTCCGCTTCCTTCCATCTCCATAAGTCTTTTATGGGCATCATAGCTTCTAACCGCATATAGGTATTCAAAATCTAAAGGGTGATCCCCCTTATAAAGAAGTTTCTTTGCTTCCTTATCCCAGAATTGTGAAAGCCTTGAATATATCTCTGTAATTTCAAGACCCAATGGAGAATCTATAAATACTGGGATCTTCTGATCCCATTTTGGCAAAGAAAATATCCTGTCCATATCATAGATCAGCTCTTGAATTCTTCCGAGTGCAAATGCAGGGATAAATACCTTTCCACCATCAGATAGGGCTTGAAGCAGTATCTTAGATAGTGTTTCTCTTCGCTCATCCATTCCCTCATGCACCCTGTTTCCATAGGTGGATTCCATTATAAGAAGATCACAGGGATCAGGGGGGTCAGGATCTGGAAGAAGGGGAGTGTCTCTCATCCCCAGGTCTCCTGAAAATATAATGGAAAAATCAGGATATCTGGCCTCAATCTTTATAAAACAGGATCCTAAGATATGCCCTGCCTTAAAAAACTTAAACCTGATACCGCTTTTTAGATCAAAATACTGATTGTATTCAAATCCCCAAGAAAGCTCATCAATGATCTTAAGAAGCCTTTCCCTTTCTGTTTCACTTCTACCAGATAGCTCCAGTCCATCTTCAAGCATGGGATATAAGAGAGCCTTTGTGGCATGGGTGGTAAGTATCTCTCCCTGAAAGCCGTGTTCAATAAGCTCAGGTATCCTTCCAATATGATCCATATGGGCATGGGTAACAAATAAGAAGTCAATATCTGAAGGCTGAATAGGCCACTCTTTAAAAGGGATTGCTCTATCATTTCCATAGGTGATTCCACAATCAATCAGGATACTTAGATCTTTAATTTTAAGTAGATGACAGGATCCGGTAACACAGTCTTTAGCACCAAGATGAATTATCTCAGGAAGGTTCATCACCTATTCCTTAAAAGAAGAGTGTGCCAGATGGAGTCAAAATCCCATTCTCTTTTTACAGAAAACCCGCGTATCTTCAACCTATTCTTTATATCCCTTGCTTCACTTCGAAAAAGTCCGGAAAGTATTATCCATCTCTTTCCTTTCAGCGCATCTTTCATCTCTACAATATCTCTGATCACATCATAGTGAAGGTTAGAGAGTATAAGATCTGCTTTTTTCCAAATAAAGTCCTGAGCCATACCTTCAAAAACTGAGATCCTATCTTCCAAGTGATTTAATAGCACATTTCTCTTTGCAGTGCTTACTGCCAACGGGTTATTATCAACTGCTATTACTTTATAAGCACCCAGAACCGCTGAAGCTATGGCAAGAATACCTGATCCTGTTCCAAGATCAATAACATCTCTAAACCTCTCAATTTCAATTAGATATTGTATGGCCTTAAGACAATCCTTAGTGGTGGGATGAAGTCCTGTTCCAAAGACCACTCCTGGATCAATCACGATCTTAATTCCTTCACCCACATTATTCCAGGGAGGGACAATTAGGAGTTTCCCAACTCTAAATGGTCTGATCTCTTCACCGTGCCATTGCTCATAGGAAAAGTGGTATTGGTCAATAAGTCTCAGGTTATCTCTTTTTGAAATAAATTGGAGGACCTTTTGCTTTGAAGGTGAAGTAAAAAATAGAAATGAATATTCTTCCTCTATCCAACAACCGATAAAGTCTTTTCCAAATGTGTCTTGATAGGTTTCTTCTACCTTTCCTTGTACAAGGTACACATATAGATGTCTATAGGGATGATTCATTTTCTAAAAAGTAAAAAAGCCCTCTTTTTGAGGGCCTTAAAGAGATTCCCGGCAACGTCCTACTCTCCCACCCCGTCTCCAGGGCAGTACCATCGGCGCTGAAGGGCTTAACTTCCGTGTTCGGAATGGGAACGGGTGTTTCCCCTTCGCTATGGTTACCGGGAAAATTAAAATCCTAATTAAATACAGGTGCCTCACCCTCATGAGCTTATGAAAAAGTATGGTCAAGCCTCACGCCCTATTAGGACCGGTTAGCTGAGTGCGTTACCACACTTACACACCCGGCCTATCAACCTCGTAATCTCCGAGGGGGCTTCAGCTCCGATGTTTCCATCGGAGAGGGATATCTAATCTTGAGGTTGGCTTCCCGCTTAGATGCCTTCAGCGGTTATCC
>CAYTXJ010000173.1:0-2554 GCA_964440775.1 uncultured Desulfobacteraceae bacterium
CTTTGAATTTTTCAAAGCTCTCAGAAAGAAGCTGTAATTATGGGTTATTTTAAGTAAATCTTTGGGGGTCTGGGGGTGTAACCCCCAGTGTAAAAAGGGTTTATGCAAAGCTCTAAAAATAGGATATTGATTACTATGGATAAAGATTTTAGTGAACTAATCGTTTTTTTAAATAAAAAACATACTGGGATGATCCGCTTAGAAAATCTTCCTAGTAATCTTAGGATAAAATATCTTAAAGAAATTCTTGATCTTCATAAGAAAGATCTTGAAGAAAAAGCTATTGTTATCCAAAAAGGTAATAAGATACGTATATTGCGTTATTAGAAGCCTATTAACCAAAGAATTTCAAAAATGGAGCTCTCTATAGTTAATGAAACTTTTAGACTACGTTAAATTGTAAAGGAAAAAATGGGGTCAGGTCTTGATTTTTGAATTATTATATAGCCTTATGGCCAAACCGCAAGTAAAGGGGGGTGATTTATGCTTATCCGCTCGCGTGCTCCTTTGAGGCTTGGACTTGCTGGTGGTGGGACTGATGTAAGCCCGTATTCTGATATCTACGGTGGTGCGATACTTAATGCAACAATTAGCATGTACGCATATGCAACGATAGAGCCAAGAGGTGATGGAAAGATTATCTTTAATTCTATTGATAGAAGAGAAAAGATAGAGTGTGAGGCTAAAGAGAAATTAGATGTAGATGGTCAGCTTGATGTTAAAGGGTGTTTATAACAGAATTGTTAAAGATTTTGAAGAAACCTTTATCTTTTGAGCTTACAACTTATGTTGATGCTCCTCCTGGTTCAGGGCTTGGAAGCTCATCCACTCTTGTGGTTGCAATAATAGCAGCATTTGCAGAATGGTTGAAGTTGCCATTCGGAGAATACGACATTGCTCATCTTGCTTATGAAGTAGAGAGGAAAGATCTGGGTATGGCTGGAGGAAAGCAGGATCAGTATGCTGCTACTTTTGGGGGTTTTAATTTCATGGAATTTTATGATAACGATAAAGTATAATAGTAAACCCCTTAAGGATTAAGTCAGAAATTATAAATGAGCTTCAGTTTAATCTTTTGCTTTATTATACTGGAACAAGTAGATTGTCTTCTAAGATTATTGAAGCACAGGCAAAAAATGTAAAGGAGAAAAAGGAAAAACCTATAGAGGCGATGCACAGACTTAAAGAACAGGCAATAATGATGAAAGAGGCTATTTTGAAGGTGAGGCTTGATGAAGTTGGAGAAATTCTTGATTTTGGATGGAAATACAAGAAGCAAATGGCAGAAGGTATTACCAATCCAGTTATAGATGAAATTTATGAGACAGCTAAAAAAGCAGGAGCTACAGGGGGGAAAATTTCTGGTGCAGGTGGTGGTGGATTTATGATGTTTTATTGCCCTAATAATTCAAGATATAAGGTTATTGAAGCTTTGAAGAGGTTTGGAGGTGAGTTTAGAAGATACCAGTTTAGTAAGTATGGGCTTGAAACATGGAAGGTATAAATTTCACATATATATGTAATCTTTTTAGGAGGAAAATGAATGTTAAAACTTAAAATAAAACCGAAAGGAAAAAAGATCACTATTTATTTACCTGAGGAGTTGTCTGATCAAGAGTTAGAAGTGACAATTTTTCCAGTGAAGAAGAAAAAAAATCAGTTAGAAAGGGTTGGAAATCTATTGAAAAACAGGCCTGAAAATATATTTTACGCTATAAATGATCCAGTAGCTTGGCAAAGGAGTTTACGTGAAGAATGGGAAACGTAATTCTGGATTCCAATATCATAATTTATCTATCAAAGGGAATTGTAGATATTGTTGATCTGATAAGAAGTGAAGAAGTTAAAATATGGATATCAATAATTAGTTATATGGAAGTTTTGAGTTTTAATTTCCTTTCATTCGAAGAAGAGAAATTTGTAAGAGATTTATTGCAAGAATTCTTTATTATAGAAGTGAATTGGGAAATAGCTGAAAGGATAATTCAAATACGCAGGAAGTATAAAATAAAACTTCCCGATGCAATAATCTGTGCTTCAGCATCTGTTACTGATTCTATCCTGATAACTGCAGATACGCAGCTTGGTAAGGTAAGAGAAGCTAATGTAAAGGTTATCAGTCCACTGACTAAATAAGTAAGTGGTCAAATTTCAGTAACTATTTCCTATTGCAGGGGGAAATCGAACAAGCAGGTGGGGGTCAGGTCTTGATTTTTGAATTGTTTAAAAGCTGAGGGTGGGGGCTTCATATTTGACATTATCTTTCCTTCAAGGAATAAGGGGCGTTGGTAACTTGTGAGCTTATTGATGCTTCCCTTTGGGAGGGACGAAATGGAGGACGTTGAGTAACATCGTTTGAGGGATTGAGGGATTAAGGATTTATGAGAAAAATGAAATAAGGGTTTTTTGTTTGGAACTGGCCAAAGGGAAAGATTTTTCTTGGAGATGGAGGTGCATATTTTATAGGGTTTATGTTTGTGATTATCTCCATTTTATTTGTAAATAGAAATCCTCAGATTTCCCCCTGGTTTCCGGTATGTGTGCTTTCATATCC
>CAYTXJ010000174.1:0-2554 GCA_964440775.1 uncultured Desulfobacteraceae bacterium
TTAAGGACAGGGTGTATGTGCTGGAATTTAAGGTGGGGAAGGGTGCAGAGGATGCCATATTGCAGATAAAGCAGAAGGGATATGCAGATAGATTCATAGCAGAGGGTAAAAGGGTGATCCTCTGTGGTATCAGCTTTGATGAAGATAAAAGAGAGGTTGAGGAACTCAGTTTCCTTCCATTTTCAGAATAACTTAAGTGAAAAGAGAGTGTCATTGCAAGGAGCATCAGCGATGAAGCAATCTCATCTAGGCTTTTTTTCATTAACCCTCAGAGATATGAGCCATCCATCACTAAAAGATATGTTACTCCCTTCTACACATCCCTCTCCAACTGATTGAAACACCTCTAAACTTTTCTTGTGTCTACCTTCTATGGGTCTCAGTATAGGGGTCCTTATCACCATAATTTTCTTAATAAAGATTCCCCCACATTTTATTCTTGACTTGTCTGAAAAAGTGCATTAGAGGAGATTTTAAGTGTGAAAAGAGGGGGAATTGCAAAGACAGGAGAAGAAAGTAGGTTTTTCAGTTAGAGAATTGAGGTAACGTTTTATACTGGAAACTTATCAAAATATCTAACGGGGCAAAGAGATTTTTTGAAGACTTTTCCTTGAGTAGAGTCAAAAATATTTAATGTTTTTCTATACTTAGTGATACAGGTTGAGCGGCACAACGCTGCTATTATACTTTAAATCTGTATGCCATCTTCCCCCTTAACTGAAATTGCTGTCCCAAAGCATGGACAACTCACCACTAACAATAATGCAGAAAGGAAGGTACGGAATGTCACTGTCTCCAGAGGTTATTGGAAGGATAATATTATCCAAGTTTTTATCACTTTCTCTGAAACGGTATGAGAAAGAAATTGATAAAGTGGAAAGATCAGGTATATTCCAAGCCCTTTTTCCAGAAATAATCACCTTTAAGATGTTTCCTCAGGCCAGAGTATCCAGCGACAAAGAAGGGTTTATGGAAAACACACTGGGTAGGATAGAGGAAGAAGGCAAAACTTTTTCCATCCGGTATCGATCCTTAGGGTTTGCAGGAGAATATTGCCTTGAAAAAAAATTGAGTACACCGGGTAAAAGGGGAAACTTTGTGGGCTTCCGAAAAGATGAAATTGAACTATTAGATAGGAAATTGAGATTGATATCCACAAGAAACAGAATAACATATTTGACTCTACTAGGTATTATTAAGCATCAGACCGCTTACCTTAAGTCATCTGATCCGCTTGAACTTGTGCCCTTAAGTCAAGTGAATATAAGCAAGTGGATAAAAGATCAGGGATACCAGTCAATTGATAATAGCATGATATCGAGAATTGTTAATGGAACCTCTGTTCTGACGCCTGATGGAAAACCTATGATGTTGAAAGATTTCTTCCCCACTTCAAGAAAAATATGCAAGGGGTATATCAAAGGGATTCTTGCTGAAGAGGAGATGGAACTTAACTCCAACCGGCTTAATCGGCCGTTCACCGATGAGGAGATAAAATGCATTCTTAAAAAAGTATATGGTCTGAACATTTCCAGGCGCACTGTCAGCTATTGCCGAAATCAGATGGGGATACCTCCATTTCAGAAGAGAACCTACGATACCAAATATCCTCCCACGTGGGCACAATTTTCCGCCTATTTCCCTATGACTTTGTGCTCAGTGAGGGAAAATGTGCCGGAGGTGTCCGGTGTATATGAGCTTTCTCTTGAAAATGCCAATATTAAGTATCCCTTAAAAAGAACGGGAGTATTCTACATCGGTTCTTCAAAGAATATCAGAAAGCGGCTTAGAGCCCATCTGGGGGGTTTGTCAAGAAATGAGGACCTTGATGCTATTATAAGTGGAGGCAAATGCTTTCTTCAGGTTTTTTGTATCCAATGATGGATTCAGGGAGAAGGAGAAGATGCTGCTTCGATCTTTTAAAGAGGTGTACGGAGCTCGACCGATATGTAATAAGATTGGTTAATATATTGAGGTGGATCAAAGGTTGGAGGGGAGAGATTCTATGTCAGCCATTAAGAAAATCTTAAAGGTATACGGAGAGCATCCCAAACATAGAGATGCTATTAAATTAGCTATTATCACATTTCTTATTCTATTCTGTATGGTGATGGCTTATTATGCTCATTTTATACTGCATAAGGATATAGTATTTGGCCATTTTTTCTATGTGCCCATAGTTTTGGCTACGCTCTGGTGGGGGCGGCAAGGTATCTGGATAGCCGTTTTCCTGGGCCTATGGTTGATAACTACTCACATCCTTTCAGGCGCGGGTATTCCGTCCATACCTAATATTTTACGGGTGGGGATGTTCATTGTGGTTGGACTTGTCACGGGCATTCTCAGGGATCAGAGTCTTAAGACCGAGCAGAGATTACGGGAGACACGGGACTACCTGAGCAGCCTGATCCAGCATTCCAATGCTCCTATCATCGTCTGGGATAAGCAGCTCAAGATCACCCTGTTTAATCCCGCCTTTGAGCGCCTTACAGGCTACAAGGCGGATAAGATATTAGGCCAGTCGGTGGAAGTTCTATTTCCCGAGGAACGCCGG
>CAYTXJ010000175.1:0-2518 GCA_964440775.1 uncultured Desulfobacteraceae bacterium
AGGGCTTAGCAGGACTTAGGTATGGAAGTATGTGATAGGGTCCTATTTGGCCTCTATCTTTTCTATCAGATGTCCCTGAGGAGTTGACTCCCATAGCACAACTACCCTATCCCCTATTTCAAAGTCGCCTAATGAGACTCCCTTTCCATCTTTAATTAAAATAGCATCCTGCTTTAGAGGCCCTGCCACAGTAAAATTCTTTCCATCCATTGGAACTTCAATTACAACTGTCTTATATGGAATATCTATGGCAGTAATCTTACCTTCCATTATATATCTCTTTGGTTGTGCCCACAAAGAGACAGAAAGAAATAGAATAAAAATTAATACAGCAGCCAAAAGAGAAAAACCTTTTTTCATCCTGCTTCCCTCCTTCTTCTTTTTTCTTTTAATTTATCCCAATGGGAAACTTAATTCAAGTGGTTTAGATAAGTGGATTGACCTTATATAACTAATTCATTATATTAGAAAAAATATGATTAAAAATATTTCACTCTTTAGTCAAAATTTTTCAAGAAGGGGCTTTTTGGCCTTAATAACAGCATTATTCTTTAATATCCGTAGTAGCTGTCAGGGAGCCTTCTGGAATATATTTAAGTCTAAAAGGAGGGTAATGGATATGAAATTGCCTTCGCCTCTCTTTGATGGAAGAATTTCAGTTGAAAATGCCATAAAGAGGAGAAGAACCATTAGGTCCTTCAGGGAAGAGCCTTTAAAATTAGAACATCTATCTCAACTACTTTGGGCGGCTCAAGGTATTACAGAGGAAGGAGGTTTTAAGAGGGCGGCACCATCCGGTGGAGCACTATATCCTATGGATGTATATGTGGTAGTTGGAAAGGGTGGAGTAATTGGGCTTTCAGAAGCGGTGTATCACTATGAACCTGAAGGGCATCTTATAAAGTCAGTGAAGGAAGGGGACCTAAGGGTTGCACTTGGCAGGGCATCACTTTCACAGATGTGGATGGCACAAGGTCCTGTCATGTTTGTTATTACTGCTGAATATAGAAGGATCTGTATCAAGTATGGGGACAGGGGGATAAGATATGCAATAATTGAAGCGGGACATATCGGGCAGAACCTGTTTTTACAGGCAGAGGCATTAGGACTCAGAGCCGGTATTGTAGGTGCATTTTATGATAGTGATGTAATAGAAGTTTTGGGAATTCCCAAAAACTACGAACCCCTTTTGATTATGCCTATCGGTTGGGAGAGATAATCAACATAGATCGCTGATATATTCCATATTCTTACATATATTCATTGCAAAGGTTGAACAAGAGACTTCTTCTGCATCATCCATGAGTCTTGCAAGATCATAAGTAACCTTCTTAGAAAGAAATGTCTTCTTTAACCCCTCTTCTATGAGATGGGATGCCTCTTTCCATCCCATAAAATCAAGCATCATACATCCACTTAAGATTAGAGAAGAGGGGTTTACCTTATCAAGCCCTGCATACTTAGGTGCAGTTCCATGTGTTGCCTCAAATATGGCATATCCCTTTTCATAATTTATGTTTGCACCGGGTGCAATTCCAATTCCACCCACCTGGGCGGCCAATGCATCTGAGATATAGTCACCATTTAGGTTGGTGGTTGCAATAATATCAAATTCATTGGGTCTTATTAGAGAAAACTGAAAGAATGCATCTGCAATGGCATCTTTAATGAGGATCTTGTCTGGAGGAGGCTCCCCATCTATCTCATCCTGAAGCACCACATGATCACTGAATTCCCTCTTTGCAAGCTCAAAGCCCCAATTCCTAAATCCTCCTTCAGTAAATTTCTGAATATTACCCTTATGAACCAGGGTAACACTCTTTCTATTATGTAAAATACAGTATCTTATGGCAGCCCTTATAAGCCTTTCTGATCTTCGTCTGCTAATGGGTTTAATCCCAATGGAAGAATCTTCAGGAATCTTCCATCCATAGGTCTTTTCTAAAAATAGCCTTAACTTCTGTGTCTCCTCTCTCCCCTCCATAAGCTCATATCCAGCATAGACATCCTCTGTATTTTCTCTAAATACAACCATATTAACCCTTTGGGGCTCTCTTACAGGAGAAGGGACTCCTGGGAAATATCTTATGGGTCTTACACATGCATAGAGATCCATAATCTGCCTGAGTGCCACATTAATACTCCTGATCCCGCCTCCTACTGGTGTGGTAAGTGGACCTTTAATAGCAATTCTAAACTGCTTTATGGTATCTATGGTCTCTTTGGGAAGCCACTCCCCTGTCTCCTTATAGGCCTTTTCTCCTGCCAGAATCTCTTTCCAGATTATCTTTCTCTTTCCTTTATAGCTCAGTTCTACTGCCCTATCTATTACCATTGAGGTGGCCTTCCATATATCTGGCCCAGTTCCATCCCCTTCAATATAGGGAATAATTACAGAATCAGGCACCAATAAGTTACCGTCTTTAAATCCTATTATTCCCCCTTCCATCAGTTTGCCTCTCCCTTAATCTTCTAAAACAGATTTAAAGGAACCTGCACACTTTTCAGTTCCTATCAT
>CAYTXJ010000176.1:0-2515 GCA_964440775.1 uncultured Desulfobacteraceae bacterium
ATAGCGATGTGGACATCCTCGTAATTGCACCGACAAAAGAGCGAATGATTGATAGAATGGCCTCAGTTTCAAAAATTATAAGAAATCTGCGTAACTGTTTACCTATCTCTCCGATAGTCTTAACCCCTGAGGAGTTCAGAAGAAAATTGGACAAGGGGGATGCCTTTATCCAGACAGTTGTCGAAGAGGGTGTGGAACTATGGGAGAAGAGAGGATAGAAGACTGGTTAAGAATAGCCAGGATTGACTGGGAGCGGGTTAAAAGGAACCTCAAAGAGAAGGATGTTAACGCAGCAGGTTTCTTTCTTCAGCAATGTGTTGAGAAATTGGAGAATTGGAGATAACTAAAAGGGATATTGAAGAAGATATGAACTCAGTAAAATTATTGGTGAAACTCATTTTCCCAGAGGAAGAAATAGATGCCTAAAAATACTCGTAAAATCACTAATCCCCAGTCTCTAAATGCTTACATCAAGAATATCTGCGATATTATGCGGCGCTCAAGATGGAATTAAGACCCTAAAAATTTAAATTTGATAAAAAGTGCTCTGGAACTGAGCAGCAGGTCTTCTGGTATCTGATTTCAAGTCCATATTCTTTTGCCCTTTTAATCGCTTCTTCAGATGGAAGTGCCATGCGGTTTACGCCTGCGTCAATGGAAAGGAGTTCCACTTCCATATCCCCCCGTCTTCTTGCACATCCAAGGCTGATGAGAGAGTGAGGACTCTTTTTTCTGACTTCAAGGATTACCTTCAGGATCTCCGCTGCACTAAGTGGTTTCACCCTTTCATAGGGGGTTCCCCTAAGGGGCATAAGGGATACCACAACAATACACTCTGGCCTGAAATCAGAGACCATCTCCACTGCCTTCCACTCTCCTCTGAGATTCCCTTCATGGATTCCACAGAGTATATGGGGAATGATGGAGATGCCCACCTCCTTAAACGCCTCCATAGTGTTTAGGATCTTTCTTACCCCGTCCTCTATATGATACACATTCTTCCAGGTATCATCATCTCCTATTACATCCATAAGTGCCTGATCCACTCCCGCCTCCTTAAGAGAGCGGGCAAGCTCAGTGTCTACCATTCCGCTATGGATAGAGATATACATACCTGTGCTTTTCTTAACCTCATATATTGCATCTAAGAATTCCTCCCACGGAAGCCTTCCCCTCCTATCACATCCTCCGCTGAGTAGCAGACCATGATCACCCCTTTGCCATCTTTCTATGCCTTTTTTAAAAAGCTCCTCTGAGCTTTTAACAGGTATCATACCCTTTAGTATCTTTCCCATACAGTGTCTGCAAAGAAGCTCACAACTATGGGAAGTGATGGAGATGGCAGCATACCTTCCCCGCTTTCCATTGTATGTAAACATGCCAGGAAGGTAGAAGGTGATATGTCTTCCATGTAGATTCCAGGAGAGTTCCCTTGCCTCTTTTAGTCGTTTTTCATCTATCCTCATAATATTCCCTAAATCCTATCCAGCAAGACCTGATGATTTCAGGGAACCTGTGCCATTCAGATTCCATATATTGTCTTTTTTTCCATGCAAAGCTAAGCATATCCCCATATATATCGTTCCACTCCTCTTCATATCTCTTAAGCTCAGAGATCTTTCCATCTCCAATTGCAGAAGCTGCATATCTTCCTGCCATCCTTCCACTTATAATTGCATGTGCTATTCCTGAACCACTTATGGGATGGGTAAAGGAGGCTGCATCACCACAGAGAAGCATATTATCTTTAACAAATTCATGCTTTGGCCTGCATGGGATAAGCCCCCCTCTCCACATATAGGGGATTCCGATAACCTTACCCATATCCTGAAGCTCAAATATAAACTTTTCAAAGAGCTCCTTTAGACCCTTTCCTTTACCCTTTCTTATTCCCAAACCCACATTTGCCTCAACTGCTTTGGGAAATAGCCATCCATAACCTCCAAAGAATCTTTCAGATAGATAGACCTCTGTATGACTTATGGGCCTACTTAACCTTATCCTACACTGAATTGCATATAAAAATTCTCTGTTTTCCATACCCATCACTCTGGATAGAAACGAACAGGGCCCATCTGAACCGATAATTACATCCGCCTCTATCTTAAGTGCATATCCGCTCTTAGGATCTCCACATATGAGCTTTCCATCTTCAATTAGGCCTGCCTTAAGGCCAAGATACAATTTTACCCCTTCTCTTTCTGCCTGGGATACCAGATATCTATCCAGCTCTTTTCTATCTATTATTATGCCTGGGAATCTAAGGCTATAGGCTGTATCTCCAATATAGGTCTTCATCTCATCTGTATCCTGTATAAATATGGATCGCTTTAGCTTTATCTCTCCAAGAAGGGCTCGTGGAATATATTCAGCGCATCTCAAAGGTGATCCCACCCTTTTATCCTTTTCCACAATAATTGCCTTTGCGCCCCTCTTCTGTGCCTCCATCGCGGCACAGGCTCCAGCAGGCCCACCACCTATAACTAAGATATCGCACTTTACATAATCCATCACT
>CAYTXJ010000177.1:0-2451 GCA_964440775.1 uncultured Desulfobacteraceae bacterium
ATTGCAAACTCTGATTTTCATGAATTGTGGCACTTATATTCCTGGAAGACTCTAATAAAGGCAGAAAAGAATGTTGAAGCAATTAAAGAGGCTATAAGAAAAAATGAAAATGTCTCCATTTACTTAATGAGGAAAAGCAAATAAAAAAGAAGATAAAAATTAACCAAAAATTAACTTTTCCTTTATACTGATTTAACATTCGGTTCGTATAAGTAAAGTGAGATGAGAATGGAAAATTTATTTCAGGATTATTTACCTTTGATTAAATCGATTGCTTCCAAATATAAAGGGAATGGTGTGCCTCTTGGGGATTTAATACAAGAGGGATTTTTAGGGCTTCTTGAGGCAAAAGAAAGATTTGACCCATCAAAGAAAATAAAATTTTCAACTTATGCATTTTACCTGATAAAGAAGAAGATTTTGGATGCCATTCGAAAAGAAAACATTCAATCCCTGAATTCCATAAAGTTAAAAGAGGAGATCTTAGAAAGACCCCATTATGGAGAAAATATAGAAATTAGGGATTTTGATGTAGCTTCACTTAATAAAAATCTTTCAGTGCTTGAGCAAAAGATCTTTAGATTACATTTTCAAGAAGGGAAGACCTTATCTCAAATAGCTAAGGAGCTAAGTATTCGCAGAGAAAAGGTAAGGCAAATCAAACAATTACTTTTAAGAAAGATAAAAATTAACACAAAATTAACAAAAAATTTATACGCAGTTAATAGATGAAATGTATAAAAACAGAGAAAGGAGGTTTTCAGATGAAAAGGGTAATTTTAATTTGTGCATTAATAACTTTTTTTGGATTAAGTTTTGTCCATGCAAAAAGCATGCGACTTGTTATTCAAGGTTCAACCACAGTTTTACCTATTGCTCAAAAATGTGCTGAGGTCTTTATGCAGAAACACCCCCAAGCAGATATTTCAGTCCGTGGTGGAGGTTCAGGAACTGGTATTGCTGGTTTAATCGATGGCATATGTGATATTGCTGACTCTTCTAGGCCTATGAAGAAAAAAGAGATAATAAAGGCTAAAGAAAAGGGAGTTAATCCTGAACCTCATGTTATAGCTATGGATGGAATTGCCGTAATCGTTCACCCTTCAAATCCAATTAATGGACTTACTCTTGCTCAGCTTAAAGATATCTATACCGGTAAGATATCAAACTGGTCTGAGTTAGGGGGCAGAAATCAGAAGATAGTTGTTATCTCAAGAGATGTTGCTTCAGGAACATTTGAATGTTTCCATAAGTTAGTTTTAAAGAAGCAGCGTGTGCGTCCAGATGCCCTGCTTCAAGCTTCAAATGCATCGGTTGCCTCAACAATTAAACGCACAAAAGGTGCTATTGGTTATGTGGGATTAGGATATTTGAGTTCAGAAGTTAAAGCCTTAAAGATTGAGGGAGTTGCACCTTCAGAAGAGACTGTATTAAAAGGTACCTATCCTATTTCCAGACCTCTATTTATGTACACCAATGGTAAACCGAAAGGATTGGCTAAAGATTTTATTGATTTTATCTTAAGCGAAGAGGGGCAAAGAATTGTTAAAGAGCAAGGTTTTGTTCCCTTAAAGTAAATTATGAAAAGAGCGCAAAAAGAAAATTTAATTAAAGGATTTTTTTGTCTGTTTGCTTTACTCTCTATCTTCTTTCTTTTAGGAATTGTCATAGTTTTGTTTAAAGAAGGTCTGCCAATTTTTAAAGTTACTACTTTTAAAGAATTTCTATTTGGTAGATTCTGGTATCCTACCTATGAACCCCCTGATTTTGGAATATTGCCTCTACTTTTAGGGTCTCTGTGGGTTACCTTTGGGGCATTGATTGTTGCTGTGCCATTAGGAGTGGCAGGAGCATTTTACATTTCAGAGGTAGCTTCTCCCAAAAAGAAGGAATTTATAAAGCCAGTAATAGAACTACTTGCTGGTATTCCTTCTGTAGTCTATGGATTTTTCGGGATGGTAGTTGTAGCACCTTTAGTAGCAAAGATTTTTAGATTACCTGTAGGATTGAATGCCTTTACAGCTTCCTTAATTTTAGGTATCATGGCAATTCCCACTATTACCAGTATTTCTGAAGATGCAATTTCAGCAGTCCCTAAGAGGTTTAAAGAGGCCTCTTACGCCTTAGGGGCAAATAAGTGGGAGACTATTACTAAAGTAACTCTTCCTGCGGCAGCAGGAGGAATAAGCACTGCAATTATTTTAGGTATGGCAAGGGTTATTGGTGAGACGATGACAGTATTAATGGTTGCAGGAGGTGCACCAATAATTCCTCATTCTTTTTTTGAGCCTCTGCGGACTATGACTGCCACTATTGCTGCTGAGATGGGAGAGACAGTTGTGGGAAGTTTGCATTTCCATGCACTTTTTGCTATTGCTATAGTTCTTTTTGTAATCACTTTAAGTTTTAATATTCTTGCTGATATTTTATCTCAAAGATTTAGAAAAAGAT
>CAYTXJ010000178.1:0-2388 GCA_964440775.1 uncultured Desulfobacteraceae bacterium
GGCGGATAAGATATTAGGCCAGTCGGTGGAAGTTCTATTTCCCGAGGAACGCCGGGAGCAAATATTTCAAAAGATCAATAAAATCCTGGATGGCCGATCCTGGGAGGCAGTGGAGATTCCTGTCCGATGTGAGAATGGGCAGATTGCCACCTACCTGTGGAATTCTGCCAACATTTATGCACCAGACGGCAAAACTCTAATTGCTACAATTGTGCAGGGACAGGACATTACCGAGCGCAAACAGGCAGAGGAGATTATTAAAAGGTTCCACTTTGAGCTGGACCAGATATTGGAGACTGCCGCGGATGGCATACGGATCATTGATAAGGATTTCAACGTGGTCCGGGTAAACACTACGCTGGCCAAGATGGCAGGGCTCAATAAAAAAGATATGTTGGGAAAGAAGTGCTATGAGGCATTCAAAGGAGAGTTATGCCATACGGAAAATTGTTTGTTGAAGAGGATACTTTCAGGGGAGAACTATATTGAGTGTGAAGTGGAGGCAGAGCGACTCGATGGTTCAAGGATCTCGTGCCTGGTAGTCTCAAGACCATATCGAAGCCCGGATGGTGAGTTAATCGGTATTATCGAGGACTTGAGAGATATCAGTGAATTAAAGAGATTAAATAGAGAACTGGAGGCTGCCAAAACCTATGCAGAAAATATCATTGCCAATTTTCTGGATACCCTTATCGTTACCAATCCCGATGGAACCATTCGAACCATAAATCAAGCCACACTTGACCTTTTGGAATACAAGGAGGAGGAGCTCATTGGTAAACCGGTAGGAATGATCTTTGCAGAAGAAGAAGAAGAAGAAGAAGAAGTTAAACCTTTGTTTACCGGCACTCTGGAAGAGTTGGCTGAAAGAGGTGTAGTGCGAAATTATGAACTGACTTATAAGACCAAATCTGGCCGGCGGATACCCATGAGCTTCAATGCCTCAGTGATGCGTGATGAGAAGGGGGAGATACTTGGACTGGTGGCTGGGGCCAAGGATATAAGCAAGATAAAGGAGGTAGAGGCACAGCTCCGACAGGCACAGAAGATGGAGGCTGTTGGTCAGTTGGCTGGAGGAGTTGCCCACGATTTCAATAACATACTTACGGCTATTCAGGGGTACACCGAGATCGCCTTGATGACCGTAAAAGAAGATAACCCACTGTATTCAAACCTGACCGAGATTCGGAAAGCTGTGGAACGTGCCTCAAATCTGACCCGGCAACTGCTTCTGTTCAGCCGGCGCCAGCCAATGGAGATGACCCCTTTAAATCTCAACCATGTGATTCATGACTTGGGTAAAATGCTAAGTCGCCTTATCGGCGAGGACATCTCTTTGAACACTGATCTGGCGCCAGAGCTCTGGACAGTTAAAGGGGATTCCGGGAGTATGGAGCAGTTGATCATGAATCTGGTTGTCAATGCCCGAGATGCGATGCCGGATGGGGGGAAGATCAATATCAAAACCGAGAATGTGCTCATAGACGAGGAATATTGCAAGACTTACAGATATGCATACCCTGGAAAATTTATCTGTCTATCAATCCGGGATACAGGTGTGGGCATGGATAAGGTCATTATAGACAGAATTTTCGAACCTTTCTTTACCACAAAAGGGCCTGGAAAAGGAACCGGCATGGGTCTTTCGGTGGTCTATGGTATCGTCAAGCAGCATGAAGGTTGGATCAATGTGGAAAGCTCTCCCGGTAAAGGTGCCATCTTCAGGATATATCTGCCAGCCCTTTTCATGGAGCACAAGGATGAACAGGAAATGCCTGTTTCCTTGGAAGAACTCAGAGGCAGGGGGGAGCGGATCCTGTTTGTGGAGGATGACGAATCCGTAAGGAAGCTCTATACAAAGATGCTCTCTGAGAATGGCTACAGGGTATTTGCTGCGGCAAATGCCCGGGAGGCACTGGATATCTTTGAGAAAGAGGCAGGGAACTTTGATCTCATTTTTTGTGATGTAGTTCTTCCTGACGACAGGGGACCCAGGTTGGCGAATCAGTTACTTAAGATCAGGCCCGGAATAAGCATCCTATTTGCAAGCGGTTATAGTGATGAAAAATCGGATTGGCGTACCATCCGAGAAGGAGGGTATCTATATATCCAGAAGCCATATTCATTAACCGATCTGCTTAAAGGTGTGAAAGAGAGCCTGAAGAAGAAGTAAAGAAAAGGCCGACACATGCTCGAATCTATCTTTAGGATCTTCTATTTTTCCAGGCTCTACCATTTAGACGCCCAAAGACAGCTTTCCCTTTTCCACTAAAGGGGGGTTTCAAAAAAGCAGTGGGTTTTTTGATGCATCTATCCTTAACTCTTTCTCTCCCATATTTTTCTACTAATTGGGAATAGTTTCATAAATTTTGGTTAATTTTTTTGGTG
>CAYTXJ010000179.1:0-2373 GCA_964440775.1 uncultured Desulfobacteraceae bacterium
TAAAAATACCTATCCCCACCACATTCCCCACCACAATCATCACTGCATCAAAGAGTCTTAGCTCTCGTTTAAGTCCATTTTCTTTGTCAGACAATAGTTGGCCCGCTTTATCTCACTTCAAATGTTAAGGTAGCACCATATAGGTATTCATCACATTCTTCCTTATCAGGAAAAGGAAGTTTGTGGTCTACTTTCACCATCCACTTGCCTTTCTTCAGTATTTTGATACTTCCTACTCCTTTTCCATCAGTCATAGTGGTGTAGGCAAAGGTGTTCTTCTTCTCTGAAAATCCAGTATAGGTGGCAAAAAGATGAGCTCCAGAGACAGGTTCCCCCTTAAAAATTACTTTCAGAGGGAAGACATCACCCTCTTTTAATTGAGCTGGAGCCTTAAGCGGGATTAACTCTAAAGGATGTCCGACCTTTTGGGACATACCATTATTTTTCTTCCCTATCTGAATTATAGCCTTTGCCCTTTTATCGTAGTGGAAGCAGGTAATTACATTTTCCAGGCCCTTCTTGGTCCGCAGTTTATAACCTTCAATAGTCTTGGTAAGAAAGCCAGGCTTGATCTCAGCGGCAACGAAATAGATACCGGGTATCTGAGGAGTAAATAAAAAATGAGTAGGATCAAGCTTTTTAAGCGAAATCTTTTCTCCTTTAGGCCTTATAGCATAAATACTTTCAAGCCATCCTTCCTTTATCACTTCATCAGTGGGAAATCTATGCCCCCAACCAAGCTCAATGGTTACTACTTGTCCTGGCTTAGGAAAGTAGTTACTAACATTTAGCCACAAGTCATGAGCGTGAACAATTGAAGCAAATAAAAGGATTGTTAAGCTATATAAAATAACTATCTTCTTTTGTGTAAGCATCTTTTATAACCTCCTTCTTAAAACCAAAATTTTTGTCCTTTCAAACCAAATGGATCCTGAGGCATTGAGAATTTAACAAGCTTTTTAGGGTTACCTATTACTGCTATCATATTTTTGTCCTAATCTTGATTGATGCATTTTCATTGCAGCCTCATAAGGCTTACCTTCCAGAAAGCGGCCTATAAGCAAAAGTCCCATAAATTTCTCCTTTTCATTTGCCAATTTTTGTCCCATATCGGCAATAGTTCCACGAACAATATGTTGCAGCTCCGGATATCCAGCCCAGTAAACCACCACGCAGGGCATATCAGGTGGAAACACCTGCCTTAAGCGTTCAAATAATACCTCGGATTGCCCAAGGGCCATATAGAAAATCATGGTTGTGGGATACTTGGCTAAGTCCTTTAGGATCTGATGTTCTTTCATATTCGGATCCATTAAAAAAAATGGGGCAGTCTGTATTACCATCCTACAATCATGAGCAGGTATCACACTCTTTTTCAGAGCGGCCATGGCTGCTGCATCGCATCCCATACCAGGAATGATCACAACATCATTAGGGTCAAACTGTTCCACATACCAGTGGCTGGGGCCAAACAGGCAGGGATTACCTGAGTCCAAAAGCCCTACATCTTTTCCTTGAGATAAAATTCTCTTGATTTGTGACACTCTTTTATCCCTTATTTTAAAACGTTCTACCTTGAATTTGGCAAACTCCTCCTTATTCAATTTTCGGTAACCTTTTCCTTTGTAATCCCAGAACCCTTTCCATGGATCAAACAGGATAGGTTTATTGCCGATATAATCTGCAAAGAGCTTTGCTTGCCGATTTGATGCTATGATATAATTCATTTTTTTAATTGTATCCAAAGCCTGTAGTGTTGCCATTCTTGGCCCAGCTGGGCCTGTTCCAATTACATAGAAGTGCCCGCGACCCCAGGCAAATCCCTGGGATGGAGACAGAGATTCAACAGCGGCTAAGATAATTATAATGCAAAGAATTTGTTTTAACAGCTTCATGAGCCCCTCCACTAATTAATTTTTTAAAACTTCACGCCAACCTGTAAACCCCACAGATACTCGGGCATCTTATAACCTGCGATCTCTTCATAGTCGGTTCCAGTTATATTGTTAACAAATGCTTTGGCCGTATATTCCATGTCATTAAATTTGAAGCCCTGCTCAAATCCTACATCCACTGTGATATAGTCATCGAGCTTTGAGCCTTTTTGAGCCTTACGAGAACCCACATAGCGGGAGCTAAACTGGAACCAACCGTCCTCCCAGACCTTATATCTGGCCAATAACTTGACTTTATGCTTTGGCAGAAGTGCGGGAAGATAGTAGGTCCAATCTCTTTCAAAGCCGGTGCTCTCTGCATCAAATTTCTGATATACATATGCTGCGGTTGCACGGAATCTTTCCCCAAGACGGACAGCAGCTTCAATTTCACCACCATACAGTTTAAAATGGTCGATATTATATAGACAGTTACTAC
>CAYTXJ010000180.1:0-2315 GCA_964440775.1 uncultured Desulfobacteraceae bacterium
AGGTAACAGGAGTTAACTATGAGGAAAACGTGATGGAGGAACTGAAAAGGGCTAATGCTATGCTTCACCGCTTCTACGATATGCCAGTGGCAGTGATAGGAGATTGCGCAAGGGTCAGGGCCATGGCAGAGTTCTTATTTAATGAGTTGGGCTGTGATGTCAGGTTTACTGCTTCGTTCTCCGGCTCCCCCCTCTATCCAGAAACTGAAGATGACCTTTTCGAGATAGAAAGCAAAATTCAGAAGCTGGGAGATGAGCTTCGGTTAATATTTGGCACATCCTTTCAAAAGAGGGTTGCCCATAATCTGGGGATACCTCTTGTCAGGATATCACACCCTACATACGATGAGATATCCCTGTGCCAACATTCACCTTACATGGGCTACCGTGGAATGGTGGTTTTGGTGGAGAAGATATTGAACCTTTTTTTAAATGGGTATCCAAAGGAGGATTGGTAAAAAATGAAAAATACGGAGGTTTAAAGATGGTAAAGCCCTATTCCTTCAATTACATATTTAAGCCTGATTGGGAGGAGATGTGGGTCAGTGCTCTTAAGGATGCATGGATAAATGATATGGTCTTAAGATATGGCTCTGTAATAAAGGCATGGAATAATTATGCCAAAAGATATGATGAGGATGAAATCAGATATTCTAACAGACCACAATTAGTTAAAAGGTTATTGGATCTGAAGCCAGAGAGTGTGCTGGATATAGGTGGGGGAACTGGAGTATTTGCTCTACCTATGGCAATGCACACTGAAAGGGTGATTGTAGTTGAACCATCTGAGGGCATGTGCGAAATATTAAAGAGAAAGATTGAAGAAAATGGAATTAAAAATATTGGGATAATTCAAAAGAGATGGGAAGATGCTGATGAAAGAGAGTTACTTAAGATAAATGAAAATAGTTCCTACGACTTAGTATTGGTATCACACTCTCTGTATTACATAAGAGGGCTTCACAGATCTTTCCTCAAGATGAATAATCTCTCAAAGGGTTATGTCTACCTCTTTACAGGTTGTTCTGCAAGAAATCGAGACCCTGAATATGAAAGGCTCTATATGATTCTTCACCACAGGCCCCTTCCTCCACAGCCTGACTATCTATGCCTCTACATGATTTTAAGAGAGATAGGCATAGAGCCAAACATAGAGGTGATAGATGCAGAGGTAAAAAGACCTATAAAAGATATGGAAGAGCTTGTGGAGAAGTGGAAATCCTACCTTAAGCATAAAGAGCTTACAAAAGAACAGGTGGATGCCATAAGGAGCTATGTTTCAAAGAAGATATTAAAAGAAGACGGAAGGCTCTATTACTTTTATAGATACAAAAATGCCATGATATACTGGAAGAGAGAGGGGGTATTATAGATAGTGGAATTTTTTAAAGAGGAGAAGCGGGTATTTAAGAAATTTCTGCCCTTTATTCTTTTGATCATTTCTCTTTTTGTTTTCTTAGAAAATGGTCTTACAGAAACAGAAAGTGGGAAGATAACCCTTTGCGATGGCACTAAGATTTACTATGAAGCTATGGGAGATCCAAGACATCAAAACATACTATTTATCCATGGCTGGTCATGTTCATCGCTTTACTGGCAAAAACAGCTTAAGGGACTTTCATCCAAATATTACACTGTAGCAATAGACTTAAGAGGGCATGGCAGATCAGATAAACCTCCATTTGGTTACACATTGGCATACATGGCAAGGGATGTGCACGAGTTTATAGAAAAGCTCAATCTAAAGGATGTCTTCCTGGTAGGCTGGTCGATGGGAGGAAGTATTGTATTTGAATATCTCAGACAATTTAAGGGAGAAGATCTAAAGGGAATCTGTATTGTAGATATCGGCCCATATAGCTGGAAGACCGATGATTATCCTATTGGATATCTGGATTATAAAAAGCGATTGAAACTTACACATAGATATAGCATGCGTTATCAAGATCCAGAATATGACGGAAGCGGCTTTGTTGAGAAAATGTTTTTTCAAAGACCTGACTCACACATGCTTGATCAATTAAAGGCCGAATACAAAAGGGTGCCTGCCTATGTTCGATCATTGCTTATCATGGAGCTATTTTGCAGCGACTATCGTAGTGTGCTTTCACAAATCGATGTTCCGACTTTAATCATATTAGGTTCATGGAGTAAAAAGGGAAAGGGCTTCCCTGTGGGTGAGTATATGCAAAAAAAGATTAGAAGCTCGCGGATTGTATCATTTTCAAAGAGCGGACATTGCCCTTTCTTAGAGGAAGCAGATAGATTCAACCATGTATTATCTGAGTTTATTGAGGCCAACAGATAAGCTCATT
>CAYTXJ010000181.1:0-2312 GCA_964440775.1 uncultured Desulfobacteraceae bacterium
ATCAACTGCCTTAGCCCCTCTGCCTTGTTGAAATAAAAATATGGGATTGATATCTATCTCTTCTATTTCAGGAAGATCTATTAATATATGAGATATCCTTACTATCATATCTTCCAAGGCCTTAATGTCTAATGGGCCTTTACCCCTTATCCCCTTTAGAATCTTCTGTGCCCTTATCTGATTGATCATACGTCTTGCCTCCTGACGGTTTACAGGAGCAACTCTCCAGACCACATCTCTTAGAACTTCTACAAATATTCCTCCAAGCCCAAAAAGAATTACAGGGCCAAATACTTGATCCCGTTTTCCACCCAATATGATCTCTGTTCCTTCCTTTATCATGGGTTGAATTAGAACTTCTATATTCCTATCTCCTGCTATCTGTTGAAATTTCTCAAAGGCCTCAATGATCTCCTTTTCCGAATTCAAGTTCAGTCTCAATGCTCCTTCATCGCTTTTATGGATAAAAAGAGGGGTGTTGATCTTCATGGCTATGGGAGAATTGAATTTCCTCCAGATGTTGATGGCATCTTCAGGCCCATCTGCTATCATGTGCTCTACAGTGTAAATGCCATAGCTTTTGATAAATTCAAGCGAGTCTTTAAGGGATATGGCCTTTTTGCCTTCATTCCTTTTTAATATATCCATAGCTCTTTTTTTATCTTTTCCACTGATTCTTCCAGGTCTTATGGGTATTGGCCTCCTAAATGCCCATCTATATGAGAGATTAAACGCACGCATTGCATTTTCAGGGGAGGAAAATATGGGTATATTGGAATTTCTTCTCAGATATTCTATCTCAGATGACTCTGTGAAAACAAACAGCCCTATGGGTTTCTGGTATCTTTCCATAAGTTGAGCTGCCCTTTGAACAAGCTTACGTGAGGCTTCTTGTTCAGGACTTTTAGGACGATAACCATGACCAAGCAGGATACCATCTACATCGTCTCTCTTTAAAAGTTCTTCAACAATATACTCATAAAAATCCAGGTCAAAGAGATCACCAAGATCCAATGGATTTTGGAGTCTTATTACATGTGCCCTTAGACGCTTCTCTATCTTTTTAAGAAAACTATCTGGAAAAGAAGGCAATTTAAAGCCATAGTATGCACAGGCATCTGTGGCGATCACCGCATGGCCACCTGAGCGTGAAACCACCGCAAGCCTCTTACCTTTAAGTGGTGGCATAGTAAGGGATTTAGTGTAGTCCATGGCCTCATCCATTGTATTTACCCTGATACAGCCAGCCTGTTTTAGAGCAAAGTTTACAAGCTCATCATCTGCAAAAAGTGCTGCCGTATGTGAATGTGCAATATGAGCACTCTCTTTGAATCTGTTTGATTTGTGAACCAATATGGGTTTGGTGGAACGGGATGCGATTTCAAGGAATCTTCTTCCATCAGAGAAGCTCTCAAGATAGATCAATATAATCTTTGTTCCTTCATCCTCTATCAGATAGGAGAGAAGATCATTTTCATCTACATTCAGTTTATTTCCTATTGAGACGAATTTATTTATACCGATATTTTCCTCTGCAAGAAATGCAAGATAGCTAAGACCTACCCCACCACTCTGGGCAAGGATAGATACGGATCCAGGATGGAGATCTTGCTGAATGGGGACAAAGGGCATGGCGAGTCCATTTTCCATATTTATTACACCTATTCCGTTTGGCCCTATAAATCTGATACCGTATCTATCTGCAACCTCAAGGCATGCCCTTTCAATGGATCTTCCTTTTCTACCCATCTCAGAAAAGCCACCAGATTCAATTACAACATATCTTATACCCTTTTTGCCACACTGCTCCAATATTCCGGGTATTGTAATTGAAGGCGTAAGGATTACAGCAAGGCCTATGTCACTTTTAATCTCTTCAAGAGATTTATAAATCCTCTGTCCATATACAACACCGCCCTTGAGCCCAACAGATAGAATCTCTCCCTGATAGCCGAGTTTAAGGCAATTCATTACAATATTCTTCCCAAGGTTATTCTTTTCAGCAGAGACACCTACTACCACAATATTTTTGGGATAGAAAAAATTTGATAGCTCTTTTATCATGGCTTTTTCATCCATAGATAGCTCCCTATAAGGACCCTGTCCCATTTGGTAAAACCCAAAACATTGCACCCCCCAAGGAGCTGCATCACCTCTTCATCTGAGTCTGCATCGTAGATAATGAAAAACATCCTCATCTGGCAGGCTCCTTTTTTCTACTTTCCAGCATATAGTAAGAGAGCTTTGTATAACCCCTATTTACACTGGGGGTTATATCCCCTTCCGGGTCGGAAACCGCTCCAGGTCGGAGA
>CAYTXJ010000182.1:0-2296 GCA_964440775.1 uncultured Desulfobacteraceae bacterium
CCCCGTGAAATATGGCTTCGCTATTTCACGGGGCACAGAAGACGGAACCCCACATTGATGAACCTGTGGCCCGGGGCGTTGTAGTACCGACGGGTGCATCGCACGTCTCCCGGTTCCTCGCCCCAGCTACCGCCACGGAAAACCCGGCGGGCGCCTTTATCCTTTAAGGTGTCGTATATATAGGAATAACCCTTCCTATATATAGAGACCCATTTGCCTATATATACGGGATCATCTACCGATATATCGGGATAGTTTTCCGTATATATATCTAAGCACCACTCCCTGACATTTCCCAGTATGTCATACAGTCCCCAGGGATTGGGGTTAAAGCTCTCTACAGGGGCAATGCTTTTATCATCCCACCTGCTGCCACATCCATCACAGTTTGCATTGTTATGTCCTATATCATCTCCCCAGAATCTGGCCGTCCTTGTCCCAGCCCTGCAGGCATACTCCCATTCTGCCTCTGTGGGAAGACGGGATTTATTAGTGCCTTCAATTTCATTTAGCCTTTGGATGAATTTCTGAACATCCCACCATGAGACATTCTCCACGGGGCAGGCATCACAGGCTTTGAAAAAGGATGGATTATCCCCCATTATCCTTTTCCACTGTGCTTGGGTTACCTCTGTAATCCCCATATAAAACCCTCTTGTTATCCTTACCCTATGGAGCTTCTCATCACTGTATCTACCTTTTTCGCTTTCTGGGCTTCCCATCATGAATTCCCCTGGGGGTATATATACCATCTTGTAGTCTATAGAGGGGATAGTATAATACTTGCCTGATGGTGCTGTGTATTCCTCTTCCTCCATTGGCTCAAAGTCAAGGTCATCTGGTAGATATGGGATGGCAGTATTAAGATAAAAGAGAAGCATAGTAATTAAGGTTATTAACCCAAGTGCTATCTGTAATTTTCTTTTCATATCTATATAAAACTCATCAATAAATAGAAAGATTACTCTTATAAGACATTTCTTTATATCAATACCGGTTCTATATACACTGTTACTCCATTTATCTCACGCACTGCCTTTAATTGCATTGCCTCATCTTCTTCCACACCTGTCAAAAATACTACCAACACTATGGATCTTAAATTAAGCCCCTCTGCATATCTGGATGCCTGAACTATGGACTGCCCAAGGGTGTACATATCCTTAAAGCTCTTTACCTCTATAACCCCTTCTCTATTATCACACCTTAGGTGTATATCCACCCTTCCGTTTCCTGTTGGAAACTCTGGACTTATGGAACACCTCCTTCCTAATGCATTCATCAACCAGTGATACAGATGAAAATGCCCCCCTGATTCATATATGTTTAAATCAGATCTCTTTGGTTGTTCTTTAAATGGGGATATGTTCTTTTGCTTTAACCTCTTTAAATAGTCCCTATATCTATCAATCAAAGATGGTAGATTAAGCTCATCCCCTTCAAATACATTCCTCAGATCATCCCCTATCCTCAGAGCATATATAGGGGTCTCTTCTCCTACCATATCTAGGGTAAATGCCTCATAAAGGGTATCCTGCACAAATGGTGATGAAAATATACATAGCTTCTTCCTCTTTCCATTTGCATCCCTTGTATCTTCATAGTCTATAACACCATTTAAATATAGGTATGAACACCACTCACTCCTCAGATTAAATTCAAGATCTGGGCTCTGAAATAGCCTTAATACCTTATCAAGATATCTACCTTTTGCCTTCTTTAATATATTTAATATGGTATTATTCCATTCAAATTTAACCGCATTGTAATAGACCTCTTCCCACACATTTATATCTATAACTTTGTCCTTGCCAGGATTATACTTCTCTGTGAGCAACTCCCCAAACCAGCACACCAACCCAGGTTGACCCCTTGTAACCCTATAGACAGATTCTATCACCTCATCCTCTATCTTCTGGTCACTCTCCTCTATATATTGATTGTATAGGTCATAGACTTCATCCTTAGTGAAGTTCTCCACATGCAAAGAGCGTTGAATATTAAACGGAGAACCTCTTTCGCTTTCCACTCCAAGCACTGCACGAATCCCAATGAGTGCAAGTCC
This sequence comes from uncultured Desulfobacteraceae bacterium, assembly GCA_964440775.1. Lineage (GTDB taxonomy): Bacteria > Desulfobacterota > DSM-4660 > Desulfatiglandales > JALVMZ01 > CAYTXJ01. Next base: position 2,066 of record CAYTXJ010000182.1, read on the forward strand.
ATGTAAAAGATAATTATCACGATTGAGATATATGTCCCTGAATAGGGTTACAAGCTGATCTATTACCCTGCTCGGCAAAGAGTCAAACTCATCTATAAATAGTATTATAGGGGTCTTGAAGAACCCAATTTCTCTATGAAATAATCCCTGAAAGTCCTCCCATGAATTAGGTGGGGCATCTAAGTTAATAGAAAAGGTATCCCTGAATAGCTTTGGAACCTTATTTAAAAA
>CAYTXJ010000183.1:0-2284 GCA_964440775.1 uncultured Desulfobacteraceae bacterium
GGGTTATGCAAGGCTCTCCCCATTTAAAAAGGCACATTAAAAATGTGCCTTTTTTCTTTTTGAATCAAAGGACTATAAAGCTCCGGCCTCCTTGAAGGCAAAAAATGGCTCATTCTCTTTTCTCTGAGCTCATTTAGCTCTTTTAATGAGAGGGGGGCAATCAATATTCTTTCAACATCGGTTTCCATCTTGGAGAGGATCTCTCCCATCGGATTCAATATCAAGGAAAGTCCTGGGAAATGGAGCCCTTTTCCATTCTCTCCTACCTGGTTGCAGGCACAGATATATACTGTGTTATCAAATGCCCTGGCAGTAAGATGCCTTAACCAACTTCTCAGCTTATCACTGCTTGTCCCCTTAGGAGATGCATGGGGTATAAAGATAAGATCTACCCCTTTTAATGCTAAGATAGTGCTTATCTCAGGGAAATGTGCTTCATAGCATAGTTCAATTCCCAATTTCCATCCTTTAAATTCAAATATTTCAATATCGTCTCCTGCCCTATATACCTCTTGCTCTAAGGGGGACAGATGAGTCTTTCTGTAATACTTTTTAGCTCCATCAGGGTAGCTGATTAATTGAGTAATAAATGGAGGGGATGAGTTTGAATAGTCAATTAATCCAACTATAAGTAATAGATTAGATTCCTTAGAGAGCTTCTCTATCCTATCTTCAACCTTCTTTTGGCTGATAGATCCATAAATATAGGGTGATGGATTTAGGGTATAGCCTGTTACGGATAGCTCAGGAAGACATAGGATATGTGCCCCCCTCTTAGAGGCCTCAAAGGTGGCCTTCTCTATCTTTTTAAGATTTCCTTCAATATCATCTACCTTTGAATTTATACATGCAGTTGCAATGGTAAGATTTTGCATAATCTCCTTTTTCAGAACTTTTTTGCAACAACTATATATTTGTCTTCAATGAGTTCTTCCCCATCATCTGATATATCAAATTGATTGCCAGGGAATCTGTTTCTGCCCTTATGAATTATTAAAAACCCCGATCTTTCTAAGAGATATATGGATGGTATCAGGTCTGGAAGCCAAAATGAGGTAAGAATCAGAAATGCCCCCCTCTTTAATACCCTATATATTTCATGAAATATCTTTTTCCATTTCCCCCTTTCTCTGTCTGTGCTGATTGGGGGATGCCCCATGATAGCAAGGTGATATGTATCCTTTAAGAGTCTGGAAAGGCTTTCTGCATCTGCCACAATAAGGTATGCCAGCTCCCCCAGTATCACTTTTTCAGGAACAAGCATTTTTAGATTTAGATCTATTCCTACATATCTATTTATATACCTCTCTTTCATAGATAGATATAGGTTGAGTGCAAGATAGCTCCATTTTGCATTCCTTCCGCATCCAATATCCAGGATATTCAGGTACTTACAGGGAATATCATCAAGATCAATATATTCATTAAAGATCTTAAACAATCTCAATTCAGGAGACTCTAAGAGCATTTATTCCATGCTTTTTATTTTTTTATTAACAGGGATACTATGTTATCCTCCATACATGTCAAGGAATACTTATTGTAAATCTTTTTAAGGTAAGTTATCTTTATCTATTATGTGCCTTATATCCCTTCTAAGTATTGGTTCCTATCTGCTGGGATCCATTCCATCTGGTTCCATAATATCTAAAAGAAAGGGGGTAGATATCAGAAGTATTGGAAGTGGAAATATCGGCGCAACCAATGTGGCAAGGGCACTGGGGGTTAAATGGGCTGCATTCATATTCTTTATGGATACAACGAAAGGATTCCTTGTCCCGCTCTTAACCTATTATATTTTAAAAGAATATGGGTATCTTATCTATCTAAACTCCCTTTTGTGTATCTTAGGGCATCAATTTAGCATATTTGAGAGATTTAAGGGGGGCAAGGGGGTGGCCACCTCTTTTGGGGTATTTTTATATATTGCGCCTGTCTCAGCCATTATCTCCTTAATAGTATTTATGAGCTCTTTTTTAATATTTAGGATTGTATCCCTTGGCTCTCTCTTGGCCTCTCTATCCCTTCCTATCTGGATCTATATCCTTAGCCATGAAAGGGAGCAGTTATTATTTGCCTGTCTAATCTCTATATTAATATGGATTGCCCATATAGGTAATTTAAAAAGATTGATCACTGGCAGAGAATTCAGGTTCAGGTAAAAAATTTCTCGGCTTTGCCTTTTATAACAGTTGATTTTATATAAAAAGTTTGTTAATCTAACAAAGTAGAAAGTTGAAAAAGATGGAGTAGAGGGCTTTGAATTTTTCAAAGCTCTCAGAAA
>CAYTXJ010000184.1:0-2283 GCA_964440775.1 uncultured Desulfobacteraceae bacterium
TATAGTAGAGCCGTTTTTCTCTTGACAAGGATAAAGGAAGTGATGATAAAGATCTTCAAAAAATTTTGGGGAGATCATATGAAGCTACATGAATATCAGGCGAAAGGGATTTTTAAAGACTATGGGATAATGGTTCCAAATGGAAAGGTAATCAGCTCCACAGACGAGACAGAGAGAGCCTTATCCGAGCTAAAAGGCCCACCCTGGGTCTTAAAGGTGCAGATACATGCAGGGGGAAGAGGAAAGGCAGGAGGAGTTAGAATAGTCAAAAGCGAAGCTGAACTGAAAGAGACTGCAAAAGAGATGTTTTCAAGGCCTTTGGTAACTGCTCAGACAGGCCCTGAGGGAAAAAAGATCCATCAGATCTTAGTTGAAGAGGCAGTAGATATTGAAAAGGAATTTTATCTTGGAATTACCATCGACAGAGAGGCTGAAAGACCGGTTCTGATATTTAGCCCCAGTGGTGGAATGGAAATCGAAGAGGTGGCAGCGAAGGACCCCTCCCTTATCTGGAAAGAGCACATAGATCCCGCAGTAGGGTGGCTTCCATTTCAGGCAAGGAACATAGCATATCGCTTGGGACCTTTGCTTGGAACCGATCTCTTTAAAAAATTCGTCTCTCTTTTAAACACCCTATGCAGGATCTTCTTTGAAAAGGATTGCTCTTTGGTTGAGATAAATCCCCTTGTGATTACAAAGCAGGGATCTATCATTGCCTTAGATGCAAAGATGGATATAGATGACAATTCCCTTTTCAGACACAGGGATCTAAAAGAGCTTGATGATCCAAAGGAAAAGGATCCCTTGGAGCTTAAGGCCCATGAATACAACCTCAACTATATAAGATTGGACGGAGATATAGGGGTGATGGTAAATGGGGCAGGGCTTGCAATGGCCACAATGGATCTGATCAAGATGGCAGGGGCTGAACCTGCCAACTTTCTGGATGTGGGGGGCGGTGCAAGCGAGGAGATGATTAAGAGGGGATTTGAGATAATACTTGAAGACCCTAAGGTCAAGGCCATACTGATCAATATATTTGGTGGCATATTGCGGTGTGATGTGCTTGCACGAGGCCTGATTAAGGCGGCAAAAGGGGTTGAGATAGAGGTTCCTCTGATAATTAGGCTTGAAGGGACAAATGTGGATCAGGGAAGAGAGCTCCTTAAAGAAAGTGGCCTTGAATTTCTGATTGCAAGGGATATGAAAGAGGCTGCAAGATTAGTGGCAAAACAGGTAAAGGAGAGTTAAAAATGGCTATATTGGTAGATAATAACACAAAGGTGGTGGTTCAAGGTATAACCGGAAGGGAGGGAAGCTTTCATACTAAGCAGATGTTAAATTATGGAACAGATCTATGTGCTGGAGTAACTCCTGGAAAAGGGGGACAAGAGGTTGAAAGAGTGCCAGTGTTTAATACTGTTAAAGAGGCGGTGGAAAAGACCGGGGCTAATGCATCCTGTATCTTTGTCCCACCTGCCTTTGCACCAGATGCCATAATGGAGGCCTCTTCTGCCGGTATCAGAGTGGTTGTATGCATCACAGAGGGTATCCCTGTGCTTGATATGATAAAGGTGATGAGGTTTATAAGAGACAGAGGCACGGTGCTTATTGGGCCTAATTGTCCTGGTATCATATCCCCTGGAAAGACAAAGGTGGGAATCATGCCAGGACATATCCATAAAGAAGGCACAATCGGTGTGATTTCCAGAAGTGGAACCCTGACATATGAGGTAGTGGATCAGCTAACCAAGGCAGGGCTGGGCCAGTCCACATGCATAGGGATCGGAGGTGATCCCATAGTGGGAGTGAGTTTCATTGATATGCTTGAAAGATTCAAGGAGGATGACCAGACAGAGGCCGTTGTGCTTATAGGGGAAATAGGGGGTAGGGCTGAAGAGCAGGCAGCAGAATATATAAAAAGAGGTTATCCAAAGCCAGTAATTGCATTTATTGCAGGAAGAACAGCACCACCTGGAAAGAGGATGGGACATGCTGGTGCCATTATCTCTGGAGGTATGGGAAAGGCAGAAGATAAGATAAGGGCATTGGAGGATGCTGGAATAACAGTTGTTAAGGATTTAGGGGCAGTAGGAGAGACAGTAAAAGAGATCATTTCATAAGTAAGCAGGATTGATATTAAGTTTAGCTTATCCCAATTTCTTCAAAGGTTTCCATATCATAGAAAAGACCTAAATTTCCCTTGACACCTTTTAAATAAAATGAAGTATAAAAAGAAAAAAGGATCCAGGTGCCCGTAAGGGCTTAATAGGGAACCCGGTG
>CAYTXJ010000185.1:0-2205 GCA_964440775.1 uncultured Desulfobacteraceae bacterium
TGTCAAGAGTAAATTGAAAAATTTCTAAAAAGTCTACTTCATTGTAAGTAAGGAGTTTATAGGTTGGATCATAAAAAATGTCAAAAAGGGTAGCGCCAAGATTTACTATATTATGTGCTTGAAATCACTAAATTATTTTTTGCAACTGTTCAAGATCAGTAAAATTCATCTTTTTGATGTTTTATGACTTTGCCTTCCACCATAAACATCACATTTTCACAAAGGTTTGTGGATAAATCTGCTATGCGTTCTAAGGAACGGGAGATTCTTATTAAATGGATTGAACATTCAATAGTAGAGGGATCAGAACACATATAGGTAATTAGTTCCTTTATGATCTGATCTCTTAAATTGTCAACGATTACATCTTTCTCACATACAGACTTTGTCAATTTTGCATCTCTATTTATAAAAGAATCAATTGAGGCCTTTAACATACCTATAGCCTCTTCTGCCATTCTTTGAATATGAATTAAAGGTCTGACCTGGGGTCTTTCTATCAAAAATAAGGCACTTTCTGATATATTTACTGCTAAATCGCCAATTCTTTCTAAATCGTTATTCATTTTTAAAATCATAATAATAGTTCTTAAGTTTCCTGCTTTTGGCTGATATAAGGCAATTAAATTTGTGCAAGATTCATCTAATTCTATTTCTAATTCATTCATCTTAGGCTCATATTCTTCAATCACCTTTTCTAAAATTTCTTTCCTTTTTTCAATAAGTCCCTCAATTGACTTTTTAACCATATCTTCAGCTAATCCGGCCATCTCAATTAATTTCCTCTTTAATTCATTCAATTTTTCTTTTAACATATTTTCTCCTCATTTAACCAAATTTACCGGTTAAATACTGCTCGGTCATTTTATTTTTAGGGGTGGTAAATATCCTCTCTGTAGGACCAAATTCAACCAGTTTCCCTAAATATAAAAATACGGTATAATCAGAAATCCTTGCTGCCTGTTGCATATTGTGGGTAACAATTATTATTGTATAGCTTTGTTTTAAATTCTCAATCAACTCTTCAATCTTTGCCGTAGCAATAGGATCCAGAGCTGAACAAGGTTCATCAAATAATATAACTTCTGGCTCAAGAGCAATACAACGAGCAATACATAATCTCTGCTGTTGACCTCCAGACAAATCTAAGGCAAATTTATCAAGATCATCTTTAACCTCATCCCATAATGCAGCTTGCCTCAATGCCTTTTCAACTTTAAAATGGAGCTCCTCTTTATTTTTAAACATCTTATGAATCTTTAATCCATAAGCAACATTCTCAGATATAGACTTAGGGAAAGGATTGGGCATCTGAAATACCATTCCTATTCTTTTTCTCAAAAGTATCTCATCCATATTGTAAATATTCTCACCATCCAATAAAATTGTGCCAGTTACTTTTGCCTCAGGTATTATATCCAACATTCTGTTAATTGACTTTATGAATGTGGATTTGCCACAACCTGATGGTCCAATAATTGCTGTAACCTTATTCTTCTCAATATCAAGATTCACATCCTTTATTACCTGCACATTTGCATACCATATATTTAAATTACGAATGGAAATTTTAATATCCTTTTTAATGGCAACTATATCTACCACTTCCTCTTCCTTGCTCGATTACGTATAATAATTGCAATTAAATCTACACCTAAGACTAAAAAGAGTAAAACTAAAGCGGTACCATATGCAATAGGTACTTGGGATTCAGGATGCGTGCCTTCGGTCATTAAGGCATAAATATGATATGGAAGTGCCTGAACTTCACTAAAGATGGAAGTAGGAAGCCTTATTGAATAGAATGTGACTGCAGTAAAAAGTATAGGCGCAGTCTCACCCGCAGCTCTCCCCACTCCTAATATTGAACCAGTTAATATTCCTGAAATAGCACTTGGTAAAACAATTCGGTAAATAGTCTGCCATTTAGTTGTCCCTAAAGCTAAGGAAGCTTCTCGAAAAGATTGGGGAACAGCCAGTAGTGCTTCTTCAGAAGCACGAATAATTATAGGCAGGATTAATATTCCCAAAGTAAGTCCTCCAGATAAAATTGATACACCAAAACCAAAGTATTTAACAAAAACGGCTAAACCAAAAAGACCAAATACTATAGAAGGGACCCCTGCAAGATTATTTATTCCAATGCGAATTATCCTTACCAGCCTTCCTTGTCTTGCATACTCTACAAGATATATTGCTGCCGCC
>CAYTXJ010000186.1:0-2201 GCA_964440775.1 uncultured Desulfobacteraceae bacterium
GAGAGACTACATAAGAGGGCTTCACCAGAAGATCCTTCTTCTGGTGGCCTTGCTCATCATGGTTTTTGTCGTGGGGGTATATGCCATTGTTCAAGGAAGCTATGATATTGCCATGAGGGATATTCTATCGGTCCTTTTTGGTGGAGGCAGAGGTGCTACCCGAATAGTCATAACAAACATCAGGCTCCCACGCGTGGTTGCGGCGTTGGTCTGTGGGGCGGGACTTTCCATCTCCGGCCTTTCAATACAATCGTTACTCAAAAACCCTTTGGGATCTCCTTCCACCCTGGGAATCAGTCAGGGCGCTGCATTTGGCGCTGCCTCTGCCATAGTGGTCTTTGGCTCAAAGGCCATTTCTGTAACAGCCTTCGCCTTCTTAGGGGCAATAACAGCAACACTTGTGATCCTCGCTCTGGCATCCCTTAGGAGGCTTTCTCCGGAGGCCATCATATTGGCAGGGGTGGCACTCTCCTCCCTCTTTGCCTCAGCCACGATCCTTATCCAATACCTTGCCACAGAGACCGAGCTGGCAATGGTGGTGTTTTGGACCTTTGGGGATGTTGCGCGATCCAACTGGCGTGAAATCGCGCTCACCACAGGGCTTGTGTTTGTCGCTATCCTTTACCTGATCGCGTTGAGATGGGATCTCAATACCATCAGCTTAGGAGAAGAGACGGCCAAGGGACTTGGCGTGAAGGTAGAAAGGATAAGGTTTTCTGGCATGGTTTCAGCAGCTCTTGTATCTGCGCTCACCACCGCCTACCATGGCGTCATCGCATTTGTGGGGCTTATCGCACCTCACATGGCCCGGCAGTTGGTGGGTGATGATCATCGCCTGCTTATTCCATTCTCTGCAGTCCTTGGTGCCCTGTTGCTCCTTATGGCAGACACCTTTGGACGCATACTCATCGGCTCAGGGGCATTGCCGGTAGGGGTTATCACCTCGTTTTTGGGGGCGCCCATGTTTCTTTATCTACTGGTGAGGGGCTACAGATGAAGCTCAAAGTCGCTGGCATCTGGTTTTCTTATAATAGCATCCCAGTGCTCTCAAATGTGAGCTTCTCCATTGAAGAGGGTGAGATCATGTGCGTGCTTGGCGTCAACGGTGCTGGCAAATCCACCTTGCTCAAGTGCCTGAACCGGATCCTAGAACCTCATCGGGGTTCGGTCTTTGTTAATGGTGAAGATCTCTCTTCTATGGATCAGGGAAGGGTCGCAAGGATCATGGGGTATGTGCCGCAACGCCATCCAGAAACAGCTTTAACCGTCTTTGAAGCTGTGCTTATGGGACGAAAACCCCATATACACTGGTCTATGAGAAGGCAAGATCATGCGCTGGCCGAAGAGATCATTCGAGGGATAGGACTTGAGAAACTTGCCATGCGTCCCCTAAACACCCTTAGCGGTGGAGAGTTACAAAAGGTGGTTATTGCCCGAGCCCTTGCGCAATCTCCCCAGGTGCTTTTGCTGGATGAGCCAACCAGCAATCTTGACCTAAAGAATCAACTCGAGGTCATGGAGCTGATCCAAAGCACTGTAAGGGCCCGAAGTTTGTCTTGCGTGGTGGCCATCCATGACCTGAATATGGCACTTCGCTTTGCTGACAGCTTTCTCTTTTTAAAAGACAGCCGGATTTATGCGGTATCCAGGAAGGAAGAGCTTTCCGCGGAAACGATTCGCCAGGTTTACGGTGTTGAGGTGAAACTTATTCAAATCGGGGATCACATGGTTGTGGTACCCGCCTAAAGGTAAGGGAGAAGGATGAAGAGGTTAGGTTTATTAATAGTTTTCATCATAGCTTGGGGCATTTCTGCGGTCTGTGTAGCGGATCATTCAATAACTGTAACCGATATGGCCGGCAGGCAGCTAACAGTTCCTTTTGACCCAAAGAGGATAGTCTGTATCGGTCCGGGTGCCTTGCGCCTGATTGTGTATCTTAAAGCAAAAACAAAGGTCGTGGGCGTCGAGGATATGGAAAAGCGAAATCCAGGGGGCCGGCCTTACTGGATTGCACATCCTGAACTCTATAAATTACCACGCTGTGGCCCTGGAGGGGTGGTCAGCATAAACAAAAAACCGGATCTGGAGGCCCTGATCTCGGTGGGACCTGAGGTTATCTTTATAACATACATGGAGGCAGGACTTGCTGACCGGGTGCAGCGCACCCTGGCAGTCCCTGTAGTGGTGCTTGATTATGGCGC
>CAYTXJ010000187.1:0-2111 GCA_964440775.1 uncultured Desulfobacteraceae bacterium
TCTTTTATATCTAATTGATTTAAGAAGTCTTTCTCTGTGGTAATGAGGATTACAAATATCACCCGCTGTCAAACTTAGGATGAAATTTATACAGATTTATGGATACTCCCTTTTCTTCCCGCTGACAAGATTTAAATTATAATTTTTTAAGAAATACTTTAATGAAATAATTTTTATATTCTTAAATTTTCTTAATTTTAGCATATCTTTATCACCTGTTACAATTATATCTGCATTACCTTCAATGGCGCATTCAAGTATCCTGTTATCAGGTTCGTCCTTTAATATTTCAATCCTTCCCTTTGGGATTACAAAAGTAGCAATATCAGTGATCCACAGAGCTACTCTACTTAGGTTTTCTCTGTCTCTAATAAACTTTTTGGATAGCACCATTAAGATTTCATTTAGGATAGGCTTGGAGATCAATAGCTCATGTTTTTCTTCTAGAATTTTAAAAATAGCCTTTTCCGCTTGACCTCCAGGTAAGATCAAGGCCGATATATAGATATTAGTATCCAATACTATCTTCATTTAATCCTTTAGATACCTTATCAGATCCTCTTCTGTTAATATCCCTTTCTCTTTTGCCTTCTGAGACCAATACTCTTGCAATTCTTTGAATTCCCTCTTCAATCTCTCTTTTTTTGCCAGTCTAAGCGCATCTTGAATCACCGCACTTAAAGTCTTTCCTTCTGCCTTTGCAATCTCCTCTGCCTCAAGAGCAAGATCTTTTGGCAGAGAGATAGTCTTTTTTACTGCTTTTACCATATTCCCTCCTTAATATTTGGTATGAAAAAATCTTACCATTTATCTCTTTCAAATTCAACTGAAGATTTTTAGGGTTAAGAGGAAGGGGGCATGATAATAAAGATTTTGCTTAAATCTTTTATATATTTTTTAATTAAAAATTCCTAAAATTAAAATATCAGTAAATACTTGATAAATTAAGTTTATAAGATTGATTCGTCTGAAAGTCTTAGCCCAAGCTTGGCAACCAGAAAGCATTTTTCAAGACCAGCCCTATTTTCCCTGGAAACGTTGGTGAACCATCTACTGCCAGGAAACAATAAGAAAATTTATGAGATCTCACTTTAAGGTTACTGTAGCTATGGCCTCTAAAGACAATAAGACCATATACCCAAGAATTGCATCACAAAGCCGAAGAATTCCATCACAGATCTACAATGCATGGGGATTTACTTAGACCTCTTAAACCTATTAAAAAGATTAGATAAATAAGCTCTGTAGTACCGAAGATAAAATCTACTTCTTATGATTTCAATATGTTATAAAAAATTTTACCAAACTTTAATTACCCATACCTGCAGGGTTGTTTGTATTATAGGGGAAGATAGGTATATGTGGTGGAGGCGGAGGGAGTCGAACCCTCGTCCGAGAACCTTCAGCCTAAGCATCTACATGCTTATCCCGATTTTAAAATTTTTCGCATCCGGACGATCCATCGGGCAGGATATCCCGAACGCTAGCCTGTGAAATAGATTCATCAACCTGAACCACAGGTATTTCAGGTTGACTATCCTGCTAAACGCCGCCCTTTCAGACCCGCAGGAGAGATCTGAAGGACGGTAGCCGTCTTCTTTATGCGGCTACAGCATACGCATAATCATCGGCGTCTGTGTTTAACCCATCCCATTACGAGGAGATGGCACTCGGCATGCAGCTTAAGCCTCAATTGTCCCCGTCGAACCCATTACGCCCCCTCAAAGAACTAAATATTATTATAATTTTTTATGAAGTTATGTCAATAGTAACTTGGGTCACCTATAGAATGTGTGGAAAATTTTATTTAAAAATAAAAAATTTATGGTGCAAAGGACCCTGAAGCAGGGAATTAAAGATAAGTAGATCTTACCACCATGGTCAATAGGCCATAAGGTGGTATCACATGTTTCCAGTCAATTTAGCCTATACCAACCTACATTTTTGACGAAGGATTCGACCATTTTCCCGATCCAAAAAGATTTTCTCCAAAAATAAAAAATAATGATTTCACTATGTTATAGGAATTGATAATCTGGTATATAAATTGCTTTATCTAATAAGAAATTTTTTAGGAGGTGCTATATGAAAAGAGGATCATTATTAAAGGT
>CAYTXJ010000188.1:0-1946 GCA_964440775.1 uncultured Desulfobacteraceae bacterium
TATCTGGATCTCACTGGCACAGAGAGGCTATGGGGTAAGGCAAGGGATGTGGCATACTGTATTAAAAAGGAGATAAGATCCTTCAGTGGGCTTTTATCCATTGGAGGGATCTCCGCTAATAAGATGGTATCTTCCATTGCAAGCATTGTTCAGGCGGAGGAACCTGTCTTTGAGGTGGAAAGAGGCCGTGAGGCATCATTTTTAGCACCACTTGGTGTGGAACTCATCCCTGGGGTTGGAAAGCCACACAGGGCTCTGCTTGAAGAGCTAAATATCTACAGGGTAAGGGATCTTGCCCGTCTCGATATAGATGAATTGAGGCTTATATTTGGAGGGAGGGCAGGGGTGATCAAGCAGAGGGCAGTGGGGATAGATCCAAGCCCTGTTATCCCACCTGATGGTGGAAAGGTAATCAGAGAGACCCTGATATTCAATGAAGATACCAATGATAGAGAGATCCTGATTGGGGCATTCCTGAGCCTCACTGAAAGGTGCACCACTAAGCTCAGGCAAAAGGGATTGTGTTCTAAGAGGGCCGGGGTTTATGTGGAGTTTTCAGATGGTATATCGCTAAGAAGATATTTAAATTTTCCATCTCCCTTGCAGAGCGATTTTGAGATATTTCCTCCTCTAAAGAGACTGCTCTTAAAGGCAATCAAAAGGAGGGTGAGGGTAAGATCCATTACTCTGTGGTTTTCCTGGCTGTCTTCAGGCTCTTATCAGATGAAACTTTTTGATAATGCCTTTCAGAGAGAGAAAAGGGAGAGGCTTGAAAGAAGTCTGGATCTTATCAGGAAGCGGTTTGGGAAAAACTCCATAGGCTTTGCCTCTTCTTACCACCTAAGGGATCAATTTTACATACAATAAAGACCCAAGGGCATTTTAAATGGGGTTTATCCATCTACATATCCATTCCCATTTTTCAGAGGGCTGGGGAACCTCCACGCTGGATGAACTGCTTGAAAGAGCCAAAAGATGTAAAATAGATAAATTTGCTCTCACCGACACAAACAACCTTTGTGGGATGGTTGAATTTATAAAAGGGGCTGAGGAAAAGAGGATTGAACCCATAATTGGATCTGAAATTGTCCATGAAAAGAGAAGGGCACTTCTGCTGGTAAAAGATCAGAAGGGGTATGAGAATCTCTGTAAAATCATCTCAGACAGAAACTGCAACCAGGACTTTGATATTGTATCTTCAATAGAGGCTCATAGAGAAGGACTGGTGGTGATATCAGATGATTTCTCCCTTTTAAGACAGCTAAAACGCCACTCCCTTGATGACCTCTATGTGGAGCTATCTCCTGGATACAGGATGGCATCATGCTATGCCTTTTCAAGGGAATCAAAGATTCCTCCTGTTGCCACTAACAGGGTATATATGGCAAAGAAAGAGGATTATTATATTCACAGGATCTTAAGAGCCATATATCTTAAAAGTGCCCTTTCAATGCTTTCCTCTTCAGATACCTGCAAACCCCATAATTACCTCATTCACCCATCCAAAATGGTGGAACTTCTCTCCCATGCACCCTCTGCAATCAAAAACACAGAGAAAATTGCAAAGATCTGCTCATTTATACCTGATATGGATAAGATCATATTTCCATCCTTCAGGGGCATGAGTGATGAGAATGCATTCAAGTTACTCTACAGACTAACACTGGAAGGTTGCAAAAAGAGATATGGAAAGATAACCCCTAAGATTAAAGAGAGGATTGAATATGAAATGAGAATTATAAGAGAGAGACGATTTGCAAGCTACTTTCTGGTTGTATGGGATACAGTAAGAAGATTTGGGATTTCATGTGGAAGGGGAAGTGCAGCAGCATCCATTGTATCCTATGCCCTTGAGATAACCCATGTGGATCCCATAAGGCATAATCTCTTCTTTGACCGCTTCCTCAATCCTGGAAGAGTTGATCCCCCTGATATTGATGTGGATT
>CAYTXJ010000189.1:0-1923 GCA_964440775.1 uncultured Desulfobacteraceae bacterium
GGTTCTTAGATTGCTTCAGCTCCTTCGGAGCTTCGCAATGACATGTTGCTTCGCTCGCAATGACAGGGGTCGCAGTGTAAAACGGGCTTATGCAAAGTTCTCATGTTCTTAATCTAAAGATATACATAGTTCTCTTTTTAATATCTTTCTTTCTTTCCCTATTGCTGACTCCTTTATCTGGGAGATTGGCTCTAAGGAAAGGAATTATTGCAATTCCAAAAAAGGACAGATGGCATAAAGGAAAGATTCCTTTATTGGGAGGAGTATCCATATTTCTATCACACATATTAGTATCTGCTCTTGCTTTCATAGTATTTGGCATAAATCAGCCTGATATTAAATACATAGCATTTTTCATATCCGCTTTCTTTATCTTCTTACTTGGATTGATGGATGATATAGTCTGCATAGAGGCTCATCATAAATTGGTCTCCCAGATAGTTATCTCATCTTTAATCCTGTTTTTTGGCTTTAGGCTTAATTGGACGTCTTCCAATACCCTGAATTTTATAATATCCCTTTTGTGGTTTGTTTCCATAGTCAATGCCTTTAATTTGATAGATAATATGGATGGCCTCTCTGCAGGTATTGCCTTTATAGCGGCTGGTTTTATATTCTTCAATGTGTATTTTTATGAAATAGCCGATAAAGACTCTTTGGTTGTGCTTGCCATTTTGTCTTCATTTATGGGCACCCTTTTAGGATTTCTCATATTTAATTTTAACCCTGCCTCCATCTTCATGGGAGATAGTGGAAGCCTATATCTGGGATTTGTGCTTGCTACCTTTTCAACCTATGTTATCAAGACAGGGGGTGGTCCATCGGGGGTTCATCACCTGCTTTCCGTTATAGCTGTTCCCATCTTCATATTGTTTATACCACTTCTGGATACCCTATTTGTCAGCATTATGAGAAAGTTATTTAAAAGGCCTATCTACCAAGGTGGGAAGGACCACTCATCACATAGAATGGTTGCCATTGGTTTTTCAGAGAGAAAGACAGTCTTGATCCTTTACATCTTTTCTGTTATTTCTGGATTTCTGGCACTATCTTTAAATTATCTTAGCACCTGGACTGCGTTAGCTTTGATATGTGTATATCTATTATTTATTGGATTTTTCTGGGTATATCTTTCAAAGGTAAAGGTCTATGAGCATAACTCTATCTCATATACATATCTACGTCCTATATTTTCTCATATCTCGTATATGAAAATTCCGCTTCAGATGCTTCTGGACATCATACTTATCACCCTTTCATATTATACATCTTATCTATTAAGATTTGAGGGGGATATTGGCGCAAATTTTAATTTCTTTTTAAAATCCCTTCCCATTCTGATTGCATTTCAGATATTTTCATTTTATACAGTAGGGATATATAAGAGGATATGGGGAAGCACTGGTATTGCGGATCTTATTGACTATGCAAAGGCTATCTCTTTGGGAACAATATCAACTATTCTGGTCTTACTCTTTCTATATAGATTTATGAGCTTTTCAAGAGTTGTTTTTATACTGTATTGGATATTAATGCTACTTTTGACTTCACTTTCAAGACTCAGCTTTAGGATAATAGAGGAGGGGGTGAAGAGATCAAAACTGGATGGCATTCCTGCCCTTATATATGGGGCAGGAGTAGGGGGAGAGATCCTTTTAAAGGAGATTGAAAATAATTCCAGTCTCAATATGAGAGTAGTGGGTTTTATAGACGACAATAGAGATATGCAAGGGAAACAGATAAGAGGATATCCTGTTTTGGGAGATGAATCAAGGGTTATAGATCTTATAGATAGATACGGAATTAAAAGGATTGTGATCTCTTTTAAAGAGGGAGGAGATAAAAAGAGGGTCTATTTAGAGGAAATCTGTAGAAAAAATAATCTGGATGTGGTTATATTACAGATGAAACTTTTAATATTTT
>CAYTXJ010000190.1:0-1913 GCA_964440775.1 uncultured Desulfobacteraceae bacterium
AAGATATATCTGAAGATATAATTCAAGAGATAAGAAGAATAATAGAGGAGGATGAGGAGATGTCAGAGTGTATCTTTTGTAAGATTGTAAAGGGTGAGATCCCAGCAGTTGTAGTATATGAAGACCAAAAGGTTATAGCATTTGAAGATATTAATCCCATCTCTAAGGGGCATACACTTATTATTCCTAAAAACCATGCGGAGAACCTTTGGGAGATCCCGGAGGAGGATCTCACTGCAATCCACATAGCCTCTAAGAAGGTTGGAAAGGCCATAATGAATGCATTAAATGCCACTGGAATTGCCCTACTTCAGTTAAATGGAAAAGGGGCAAATCAGGTGATCATGCACTACCATCTCCATCTGATACCCAGATTGGAGGAGACTCCCCCGCTTCCTGTAAGCAGCTGGGAATTAAGACCTGGCAATATGGATGAAATTAAGAAGATAGCTGAACAGATAAAGGCACAATTACGTTAAACCCGAATTATGCAAGTAATTCGGGGTTTGGGGCGTAAGCCCCAAAGTAAATCACGGATATTTGCGAAATCCGGGTTAAATGCACTATTCCACAAGCTCCACATTCCAGTAAAGATAGTCCATCCAGCTCTGTGGAATATTTTTAAAGCCAATGGTGATCTTTAGAGCGGGAACCCATGTGGGGCGTGTGGGCTTTTTGAGCAGTTTCATACCGGCCTCTTGAGGAGTCTTTCCTCCCTTCTTTCTGTTGCACTCAATGCAACATGTCACGATATTTTCCCATTCTGTCTTTCCACCCCGGGATTTGGGGATGATATGATCATAGGTCAATTCCTCTGTGGGGAATTGCCTGCCACAGTACTGACAGGTATATCTGTCTCTCAAGTAGATATTTTGCCTTGAAAACTTAACAGGTCTTGGAGGCCTTCTTACAAACTTAAGCAGCCTTACCACAGAGGGGAGCTTAATCTTAAAACTTACTGCCCTTATCTCCTTATTGTATTCCTCTACCACCTCCACCTTTCCTAAGAAGAGCATAGTGATGGCCTTTTTCCAGTTAATTATCTTAAGAGGCTCATATGTGATATTAAGGAGAAGGACATGTTCCATTTTCCACCTCCTCAATAAAACAAATAATAATATCGCCTCTTTTTTAATTTTTCAATAAAAAAATGGTCTTTAACCCTCTTTAACAAATTATTATATTTAGAATTTTATCTCAATTCTCAATCAGCCTCTTGATATGCTCTCTTGTAAGCTCCATCAATCTATCTATATCCCTGCGAGAAAATTTCTTGGAATCTATTGGGGGGCCAAAGCCTATGGAAAATCTCCCTTTCCTCAATCTCAATCTTCCCTTTGAAGCTATCTTTGCACTTCCCCTTATCCCAATAGGAACAATTTCTGCACCTGTCTTCATGGCCAATTTAAAGCCTCCCTTTTTAAATGGAAGTAAGGAGCCATCAGGGCTTCTTGTCC
The DNA here is from genome assembly GCA_964440775.1 of uncultured Desulfobacteraceae bacterium. GTDB lineage: Bacteria > Desulfobacterota > DSM-4660 > Desulfatiglandales > JALVMZ01 > CAYTXJ01. The sequence continues at coordinate 1,458 of CAYTXJ010000190.1, forward strand.
CTTCTGGAAAGATGAGCAGAGATATGCCATGGTGGAGCTTGTCTGAGGCCTCTTTAAGTGATCTGAGAGCTGCCCTTGGGTTTTCCCTGTCAATACCTATGTATCCCACCTTTCTCATGGCATATCCCAGAAGGGGTATCTCCATAAGCTCTTTTTTCATAATAAAGCGAAAGTCATGGGGAAGATATGCCAGAAGGGCAAATATATCAAAATAGCTCTGGTGGTTTGTCATAAATATCTTGGCCTTTTTCATATCCTCAGTGATCTTTCCTCGGATTTCCACCTCTATTCCCAATATCTTTGCGATACCCATAATCATTCTGGCCCACGGAACAGCTGCCCATCTATGGATGAGACTGCCATTCTTATCAAAGGCGGAAAGAAAAAGCCCCCACCAGCACATATATAGGGTATGAAATATGATAAATATATAGAGAAGCACAGCTCTCATATTAG
>CAYTXJ010000191.1:0-1909 GCA_964440775.1 uncultured Desulfobacteraceae bacterium
TTAACTTATAATCCAAATTTAAATTTTATGTCAATAAAAACTTTGATATAAATCTCACAAAATGTAAATATGGCCAGATGCATACCAAGATTCCCAGAATAACCATATCTGCCCTTAGAGGGGGTTCGGGAAAGACTATAGTGTCTATAGGGCTAATAGCATCACTTAAAGGCAGAGGCTATGAGATTTCACCCTTCAAGAAGGGACCGGATTTTATAGATTCATTCTGGTTAAAGATAGCGGCAAAAAGGGAATGCCATAATCTGGACCCCTTCTTGATGGATAGCTCTCAGCTTTTGGATTCCTTCTTAACCCATTCCATGAGGTCAGATATAGCAATCATAGAGGGAAATAGGGGGATATATGATGGTATGGATCTGAATGGAACATGTAGCACTGCAGAGCTTGCCAAATTGATCCGATCACCTGTGATATTGATACTGGATGCCACAATGTCAACCAGAACTAATGCGGCATTGGTCTTGGGATGTGAGAAACTTGACCCTTCACTTAATCTAAGAGGAGTAATCCTTAACAGATTAGGGGGGCTAAGGCAGGAAAGGGTTATTAAGGAATCCATAAAGAGATACTGCGATGCGGAGGTGGTGGGGGCCATACCCAGATACCATAACAATCCCTTTCCACAGAGGCATATGGGACTGGTTCCCTTTCATGAAAGCAGTTTTGCTATAGAGGCCATTGGTTGGGCAAAGGAGATGGTTGAAAGATATGTGTATATAGAGAGGATATTGGAGATTTCCAGAGACACTCATCCCCTGGAGATACCAATTAGCAAGACAGAGGATAGGGCCTCCTTTGGGAATTTAAGTGTTGGATTTATAAGGGATAGGGCATTCTGGTTCTATTATCCTGAAAATCTTGAACAATTAAGACAATTGGGGGCTGATCTGGTGGAGATAGACTCTACCAAGAGCAAAGAATTGCCCGGAATTGATGCCCTTTATATAGGCGGTGGATTCCCTGAACTCCATCTTGAATATCTGTCAGAAAATATTATATTTAAAAGGTCTATAAGAGATAAGATTGAAGCTGGGCTACCTGTTTATGCGGAGTGCGGAGGATTTATGTATCTGGGCAATTTCATCATAGCTAAAGAGAGAAAATTTCCTATGGTAGGTGCCTTTCCCATCTCATTCTTTATGGAATCAAGACCTCAAGGCCATGGTTATACGGTATTGGATGTGATCAAAGAAAATCCATACTATGAGGTGGGTTCCCGGATAAAGGGTCATGAATTTCATTATTCCCGCCCTATAATAGACGGGTCGGTTGAGTTAGTATTTAATGTAAGAAGAGGAAAGGGAATTGACAGAGGTATGGATGGGGCAATTAAAAAAAATACACTTGCTACCTATTCCCATATCCACTGTGGGGGGGAAAGGAAGTGGGCTAAGGCATTTTTAGCATTGGCTCATAGGTATAGAAAAAATTTGAAAAAGATATAAAAGTGGGATTGACAAAAAATTCTTTTTATATAACAAATATAAAATTGATTGGATAAAAAATACTTTTTAGAAGGAGGTTATATTATGCCAACAGTAGAATTTGAAGGGCATGTATTCAATGTGGATGAAGATGGTTTCATTGATGATTTCAAGAACTGGAATGAATCGTGGGTAAGACATGTGAAGCAGACCGAGGGAATAGAGGAGCTCACAGATGAACACTGGAAGGTGATAAAGGTGCTTCAAGACTACTATAAGAAAAATGGGATTGCACCAATGGTAAGGATTCTTTCCAAGGTTACAGGCTTTAAGTTAAAGAAGATCTATGAGCTCTTTCCATCTGGTCCCGGAAAGGGCGCATGTAAGATGGCCGGACTTCCCAAACCTACAGGCTGCGTATAAGAAGATATCTTTAAGAGGCATATCCCATTGAGAGCTTTGAA
>CAYTXJ010000192.1:0-1904 GCA_964440775.1 uncultured Desulfobacteraceae bacterium
TATTAATTCTATATACTTAATTTCTAAGATCAAGGTAGAATTGACCCATACCAGATTTTTTTGATATGGCTAAGATATGCAATGGGAAAAGGAATTTGAGATAGCAAAGGTTGCCCTTTTCCGTGCTGAGGAAAAGGTAAAGGGCTTCTTTGGAAATACAGGATACATAAAAGATAAAGGGATAATGGATCCTGTAACAGAGGCAGATCTTGAATCTGAAAAGGTGATAATCTCTACAATCAGAGACCATTTCCCTAAGGATACCATAATTTCAGAAGAGAGAGGGAAAGAAGGAGGGGGATCAGAGAGGGTCTGGATCATTGATCCCTTAGATGGAACCATAAATTTTTCTCATGGCTTTCCCCTATATGGCATCTCTATTGCTTTTGAGACAGAAGGAAAGACTGTGCTTGGCCTCATCTCTCTTCCATATACCAATGAAAGGTTTATTGCAATAAAAGGAAAAGGGGCATTTCTGGGAAAGGAAAGAATTAATGTATCAGAGGTAAGTGATTTAGCTCATTCACTGCTTGCTACAGGCTTTCCCTATGATATATATGAGGGGAATGAGGAACCATTTAAGATATTCTATAAGGTTATGAAGCATGTTCAGGGAGTAAGAAGGCCAGGGTCTGCTGTCTTTGACCTCTGTTATGTGGCAAAAGGGATATTTGACGGGTTTTGGGAGATGGGATTAAGGCCCTGGGATACCGCCGCAGGAGCACTCTTGGTAAGTGAAGCAGGAGGAATGGTCAGTGATTTTCAAGGAAACCCATTTTCCCCTTATAGTAAAAGCATAATTGCATCAAATCCATACATTTATGAAGACCTGATTCAGATTATAAGTTCAGGTTAAAATTTTAATTTTTTCATTGGGAATGCCAGAAAAGATGGGCCTCTCTTATAATCTCTTCTGAATCTGTGCTATAGCGAGGGGAGAAATGAAAGAGGGTAAGATTTTTAACACGGGCCTTCCTTGCAATGATGCCCGCTTCCTTTGCAGTGAGATGATATTTGCTGTGAGCCATGTCCCTGTCTCTATCCATAAAGGTGGCCTCAATAAATAGGTGATCTGCCCCCCTTGCAAGATCTATGGCCTTTTGCATATTCTCTTTGCTACCTACTATATCGGTTATATAGGTGATCTTTTGACCTTTTGTGATCTTAGAGATGCGGTCTGAAAGTTCCCTTAGATTAAATTCAAGCTCTCTTTGTCTTCCATCTTTTTTAAATCTTACAATAAACCTCTCATCTCCTTCCGGATTTTTATAGAGTGCCTCTTTGAATTGGTTTATCCAGGGGCCAACAGGTATATCCATCTCATCTAAGGCGCTTTTATCTATATTTATATGAAAGTTTTCTGTAAGAGAAAAGCCTAAGACCGGGATCTTATGATCAAATATCTCTGTTTCAATAGAAAATGAATCTTCCTTAATTAAACATAAGGAATCTCTCTCTTTTACTTCTATCTCTCCGCCTTTAAAACCCTTGGAGGAGTAAAAAGGCTTCATCAAGATCTCATCTTCCCTTATCTCTCCTGCATAAAATATGAGCTCATTTTCATATTCCCTTATCAGATTCCAATTATATGATCTTATCCTGTTTTCAAAGCACTCCATAAAACCCTCTGGCCCGTATAGAAATATGACCTTATCCCTTCCAATGAGATGCCTTAACAGAGTATCAAATCCAATAAAATGATCAATATGGGTATGGGACACAAATATATGGGTTATCTTTAAAAGATCTCTAATACTTAAGGCATCTAACTTGCCCAGATCAAAGAGAATAGCCCTCTTTTTATAGAGAAACTGGATATACAACCCAGGATCCCCGAAGGGATCATTTATGAGTCTTGGATGAAAGGCAGTCTTCATAATCCTTTTATGTATGAGAGCTTTGCA
>CAYTXJ010000193.1:0-1879 GCA_964440775.1 uncultured Desulfobacteraceae bacterium
ATTCGGCAGGAGAAAACCTTACCTGCGGTGAGTCGATGGTGAATGTATCGCCTGAGACTGTAAGAAGCAGTGTGTGAAGGGCGAGGGAAGTCCTAAAGAACATTTTGACACAAATAGTGTCGCACCTGCCTAAATAGAATGTATCAGGTTTATGCAAATAAGGTTTAGGTGGAAATTCACTAAATATATATATTAAAGGTACTACTGTTGTTTCGCTTGGTGAATTGGTGATGCGGGGAATATAACAAGATAAAATTATATCATCCAAACTATCACCATTTATATCCGCAAGGCGAACACTTGTGTTATAAACTACATCCCAAAAATTGTGAACATTAAAGTAAATATTTGAGCTATCAACAGAAATCTTTATATCAGCACCATTAAAATTCATAGGGAAAGTTCGTGTGCTATTTCCAAGAAAAAGATATGCAACATAAGGAGCTATTGACGATGCCCCAACTAAAATATCATCATACCTGTCCCCATTAAAATCTCCCACAGAAACAGCTCCTCCTATACTTGCGTCTGCATAGCTAGATTTAATAATTACATCGGCTATGTTTTGAATAGAATCTATACAGTTCCAAGAAAAATCCCTTCCTCCAAAAATAATATATAGTTTTGCCGAATCATTATTTATTTTTAACGTATCGTGGAAAGATGGATAGATCCATGCAGTAGTCGTCTCAAAAACTGAAACGCATGGTTTCAATAATATTATATCATTAAAGCCATCATTATCAATGTCACACTTTTCCTCTGGCCCCAATATCCACCTTCCTTTATGGAAAACAGTTATACAATTCTGATCACAAGTGTCGGATCTCAGTGTGTCAAATCTTGAATGAAATAAAACATTACCTTTAATGATATGAGTTCTCGCATATACATGATCAGCAGTCCTTGCTAAATGGCTTGATGGAATGGGCACAGATGTATAAGAACATCCTACTTGATATATATAATTTATTGGTTGCTTTGCAAATATCAAATCATTAAAAGAATCAGCGTCAAGATCACCCGGTGAAAAAACATAATAAAATGTTCTTGAAAAACGAAGATAATCAAACAAAAATGCATAATCCATGTTTAAATGAACTAAAATGGTATCTAATATAATATCCTTTTTTATTAGAAAAAAAGAGGGTGTAAAGCTGAATGTAAAACTGTCTGGCATATATCCAGGCAACACAATGAATGAATCATATAAGCAATAGTTGGGCGCTAATAATCCTATGTATGGCATTGGACTAAAATTATCAGTATAAATTTTTACAAAAATAGTATCTATTAAGAATTTCCCCAATGGCAGATTGGCATTAACTGTCAAAAATTCATCATATAATCTATAACCAGATGATGGTGGAGCTCCAATGGTTCTACGATTTATTAGGATATATTTCTCAGAATCTGAATATTCTAATGGCAAAAAATAATCCAGGTCAATTTGTTTCCAAAACGAAGTATCGAAAATTGTTATGCTCATTGAGTCAATAAAAAGTGTTCCATTAGGTATCGGACCATACTGAATTTTGATGTAACTTGTTGCTACAAGTGCCGCGCTAGTTGCGGAAAACATCAGATCTGGAAAATTATCGTCGTTTAAATCACAAACAGATGCTTCAGAAATTAAATTGTGTAAGTTATAAAAAATTGAGTTGTATAATGAAGTATCAGCTAACTCGCAAACTTTGATATTTGCTTGTTCCAATTGGATAGAAATTGCTTGTAAGTGAGTTCCATAAATGATTAAGAAAAGTATAATCTTTAAACTTTTTGAGATCATGCTATTGTTAAATTTTCTATCCTGTGAAGAATTTTACACTATCTCCCCCATCTTCCTGAATGGATGAGGAATAACGACTTTCTGCAAAAG
>CAYTXJ010000194.1:0-1871 GCA_964440775.1 uncultured Desulfobacteraceae bacterium
ATACCCCCGTTACAAATACAAACTTTAAAAGATCAACCACCCCCTTCTCCTTTAACACCCCAAAAAAGGACTTAAGTATCTCCCTGTTCTCAAACGCTATCTTAAGCCTCTCCTCCCCTAAGCCCAAATGATCCAGAATGGGCTTATCGTATTCATCTATTAATACTACCACCTTCTGTTTGAGCTTATTCTCCAAGGATACTATTGCTCTTTGAAAATAGTTTGATAAATTTCCAGTTTCCAAAAGATCGACCTCATAGTCCTTTATCTGGTCTCTTATCCTAAGAGATAGCCCTTGTCTAAGAGAGGAAGGATCCTCGTGGGAGATACCGTTAAAATCAAATATAAGCACAGGATACTCCTTAAACTCCCACCTATCCTCAATCCAAAGACCCTCAAATAGCTCCTTTCTTCCTTTAAAAAGCTCACAAAGTGTGGCTATGGTAAGGGATTTTCCAAACCTTCTGGGTCTGCTCAAGAAATAACAGATCCCCTCATCTATCATCTTGAAGATCCAAGGGGTCTTATCCACATACAAAAATCCCCTTTCCCTTATCTGCTTAAATGAGGAGGTATCAAGGGGAAGTCTTTTCATAAATTAATCCTAAATATCAACTATTTTGATAACTTTTACTAATTAAAATTTGAAATGTCAAAGTGAATTAATAATGAGGTAGACCCCAAAAATTCGTTCCATTTATAAAGTTTATATTCCTTGTAAATAGTATCTAAATATATAATCCATCCTCAGCAGGTGAGGAATTGGAAAAGTGATTCTCTTTAAGAGGAAAGGGAGGAGAATATAAGGATTATGGAGCTTATAGATATATGGAGAGATTATGGAGGACATATAAGTATGAGCATCTGTATTTAAAAGAAAGTCCAAGCTTAAAAGATCTAAAAAGATATAAAACAGACCAAAATACAATACCTACTGATCTAAGGGTTGGGGGACACCTTAATACAACCTAAGATTGTAATTCTAAGTTATAATTATTGCATAAATTTAAAATAAAGATTAGTATTAATAAAAGGGGGTGGGAAAATGTTAGAAAAGGAATTAGAAATATATAATAAGTTAAAAGAAGAGCTATTGGAAAAAGGTAATGAAGGGAAATTTGTTGTAATAAAAGGAGAAGAAGTTCTTGATATCTTTACAAATTATGAAGATGCTTTAAGGCAGGGGTTAAAAAGATATGGCAATACTCCTTTTCTTATAAAAGAGATTACCCAATTTGAAGAGATTAATTATTTCCATCATGGAGTTGATTTGCCATGCCAAGCATCAGCATAGAAGCCCCGGATCTTTTAAAGAATGGTCCAAGGTTAAATATTCAATTAGCTCCTTCAAAACCTGTAATAGATTATTATTTAAAAAATCAAAAACAGCCTCCTAATCCAATAAATTGTATCGCTTTAATTGATACTGGAGCCGGCATTACTGTCATAAAACAAGGATTGCCAGCAAATTTGACTCTTCAACCTCGTGGCATTCTAAAGATTGCAACTCCTTCTTGTCCTCAGTTTCAATGTAATACTTATGATGTATCAATATTTTTCCCTGTGTCCAAAGTTGTAGTCCCCCTTGTTAATGTAGCAGAAGCCCCTTTAGCTGGAGCAATTGATTGCCTTATTGGAAGAGATCTCTTAAGAAATTTTTTATTTATCTATGAAGGTTATTCAAACCGTTTTATTCTATCTTTTTAAATTCCTTCTTTTTTCACTTTGCAAGTTGATAGTTACGGTGTGGACACTTGTGAAGTGGATAAAAAAGTGTAAAATTGATCACACTTTATTAATATTGACATATACTTAGACTGATCTTGGACAGTTGCAAAAAAATAATTTAGTGATATGCAGTATCCGTATCT
>CAYTXJ010000195.1:0-1818 GCA_964440775.1 uncultured Desulfobacteraceae bacterium
TCTAAGATATTTCTGCTTTTAAAAATATAAATAACTATCCTTAAGGAAGGTATATATTTTATGGGAAAACGATTTACTCTTGAGTATTGGATTGATGAAGGTTGGTATGTAGGAAGATTAAAAGAAGTTCCTGGTGTGTTTAGCCAGGGAGAAACCCTTGAAGAGTTAGAAGAAAATATAATAGAAGCATATCAGCTAATGATAGCGGAAGAAAATTCTCTACCACCTAAGGAGGTATTTAAAAAAGAGCTGGAAATTCAAATGTGAAAAGGAAAGAATTTATTAAAGAATTGGTGGAAGCTGGCTGCTATTTAAAAAGGCATGGATCAAAGCATGATATTTATGTAAATCCAAAGAGCGGCAGAATGGCCCTGTTCCAAAGCATGTTGAAATCAGAGATACTCTTTGTGAATTAATCAGAAGACAATTAGGATTAAGATGAAAAAATTCATTAGTAATTTTCATAATCCTTTAATAGAAGCTTTGAAAAATTTTAAAGGTGAAGAATTCACAACACGCGAAATTAAAAAACTAATATTAAAGAAGTTTCCAGAATTAAAAGATAAAATGGAATGGATACAACCTTCTGATCACTGTATAAATATTACAAATAAAAGAAGCGCCAGTAATTTCTTAAATTGGGAAGGTGAGGACAGAGTAAGGCGTTTTTTGGAGATAGTTGACCTTCTGTTTTCAGAAGGCATTGAAACAGAGGATGATTTAAGACATTGGCTGAAGAATAACACAAATCTTTTTAAACTGACAAAGATAAAAAAGGAGGCTGGTTTAAAGGTATCCGGTTATGATGAGGCTAAATGTATTATCAATCTGACAGCAGACCTCATGAATGTAAAACGCTCTTACCTCGACCATAGCATTTGGAAGCACATAGGTGGAGGGAACCAACCAGCATGCAATTGGACTAAGGATCTCCGAACAATATGCTACTACTAACCGCTATTTCGCTGTGACCTTCGGCCTTATTCCATAGAGGCAGTGAGTTTAGCTGTTGAGGCTAACTAAATGGTAAGGACGAAAAATTAATGTTAATATTTGAATGGGATGAAGATAAAGCAAAACAAAATATCAGGAAACATGGTGTTTCTTTTGAGGAAGCAGCAACAGTATTTGGAGATCCTTTTTCAATTACCATTTATGATTCTCTACATTCCAGGGAGGAAGATAGGCATGTCAAATAAGAATAGACTATTAGTTGTTATACATACTGAACGTGGCGATAGAATCAGAATAATTAGCGCAAGAAAAGCCACTAAAAAGGAGAGGAGGCAATATAAAAGTGATGAAGAATGACCCAGATATGTTAGAGGAATATGATTTTAGCGATGGTATTCGTGGGAAGTATGCATCTAAGTATAAAGAAGGTACGAATATAATAATGTTGGATCCTGAATTAATAGAATACTTCCCGGATTCAAATTCCGTAAATGAGGCCCTCAGGTTATTAGCCAAGCTTTTGAAAAAATATAAAAATAAAAAGGCCGAACGAGTTGGGGTAGTGGGCCCATAAGCTGCTCACTTTTCTTGCAGACTATTCACTGACCTCAGCATTAAATTATTTTTAGGTGACTTGAGTTTTATTAAATATTTTTGGCAGTAGCAGGAAAGGCAGGAGGGGCAGAGGTGCAGGTGGTAGAATCCTGTATTAGTAGGATTACTTACTATTGTATTGGGTTTGCATCTTTCGGTATCCTTCCCTTATGGAACTGGCCGCTTCAAAAACATTTCTTTGATATTCTTCCTCTTTATTATTTGTAAATCTGATAAGGTGGCTTTGTTTCCCCCCTTGAATGTATTATA
>CAYTXJ010000196.1:0-1805 GCA_964440775.1 uncultured Desulfobacteraceae bacterium
TTTCTCTTTGTCAATCCTTAATTAAGGCAAATCAAGGAAATTTCAATTGTCAATGAGAGCTTTGGAAAATTCAAAGCTCTCATTGACATAGTCTTAGATTTGGGTTAAGAACATAAAAAATAAGATCTGGAAGACCGGGACGGGATAGATATTAAAGAAGAGGGAAGGCCCTCCTGGTTTCAATGAGAGCCTTTTTAATTTAAGGAGGTCTGAGATTATGGAGAAGGTGACTATATCTTGGTTAAATAGACAGAAGGAAGAGGGCAGAAAGATTACCATGATGACAGCATATGATTATCCCAGCGCCCGGCTTGTGGATCGAGCAGGTATTGATACAATATTGGTTGGGGATTCCTTAGGGATGGTGGTTTTGGGATATGACTCCACTGTCCCAGTCAGCATGGATGATATGATACGTCATTCAAAGGCAGTATGTAGGGCTATAGAGAGGGCATTTGTGATAGGTGATATGCCCTTTATGTCTTATCAGGTCTCCGTGGAAGAGGCTATAAGAAATGCAGGCAGGTTTATTAAGGAGGCGGGATGTGATAGTATAAAACTTGAAGGAGGATCTGAGGTTGCACATGTTGTGGAGGCTATAGTCAGGGCAGGAATCCCTGTCTGTGCTCATATAGGGCTTACTCCTCAGACAGCTACTATGTTAAGTGGTTTTAGGGTGCAAGGAAAGGATGCTGAAAGTGCTAGGAGGCTCCTTCAGTCTGCAAAAGATCTGGAATCTGCAGGTGCATTTATGATTGTGCTTGAGTGCATACCAGATCTTCTTGCAAAGAGGATTACAGATTCAATAAGAATTCCTACCATAGGGATAGGAGCTGGAAAGGATTGTGATGGACAGGTGCTGGTATATCATGATCTCTTAGGCCTTTTTGAAAGATTTACCCCAAAGTTTGTAAAGAGATATTTAGATCTATCTCCCATGATCTTGGATGCACTTAAGAGATATAAAGAAGAGGTAAAAGAAGGTATATTTCCGACACCTGAACATTGCTTTAGGATGAGTAAGGAGGAAGCGGAGAAGATATGAAATTTTTGTCAAAGGAGAAGCCTATGAGCTATGGAGTCCTTGTCCCTCTTTAATTTTACCAAAGAGAGCTTTGCATAACCCTTTTTATACTGGGGTTTATGCAAGACTCTCAATCTTATAGCAATATATTGAAGGGACATATGAGGATTCCGTTTATGCCATTTTTCTATAGCGGAACCACCTCTCATCAGCCAGTACCACTGAATTATGGATCTGCAAATCAGGGATAGACCAATATTTTCTCAAGAGCCTGTCTTTTTCTTCCTGGGGCACAAGGCGAAATCCATATTTTTCATAAAATCGTATTGCCCAGAATGCATTACTCCATGTGCCAATTAATACAGGCTTATGTATCTGGTTGAGAAGGATATTTAATAATTTGCCCCCTATCCCCCGGCGTTGTTCCACGGGAAGCACATAGGCGTGTCTGATAAGAACCACATCCTGGACAGGCTGGTTTCCCATAACGCCAATCAATTTACCATTTTCTTCATACCCCCAAAACACAACTCCCTCTTCTATCTCGTGGTTCAATTCTTCTTTTGACATATAAGGGACCTTCCAGCAATCCTCAGGGATAACACCTTCATATGCTACTGCTGCCTCATTGATGATAGAGTAGATTGCATCAAAATCCCACTTATCACATCTTCGTATCATATGAGAGCTTTGCATAACCCCTTTTTACACTGGGGGTTATACCCCAAATTAACTTAAAATAACCCAAAATTACAGCTTTTTTCTGAGAGCTTTGAAAAAT
>CAYTXJ010000197.1:0-1800 GCA_964440775.1 uncultured Desulfobacteraceae bacterium
GGTGTAACCCCCAGTGTAAAAAGGGATTATGCAAAGGTCTCTAAATTGAGAGGTAATAATGAATATTCCTTTATTAGATCTAAGGAGGCAATACCAAGATATCAGAGAGGAGATATTGAAGGCCATAGCTGAGGTATGTGAAAGCCAAAGATTCATTTTAGGACCTAATGTGGAAAGACTGGAAAAAGAGATTGCCACTTATTGTAATTCCAGATATGCAGTGGGAGTCTCTTCAGGGACAGATGCATTACTTATTACTTTTATGTGCGAAGGGATTGGAAAGGATGATCTGGTTATAACATCTCCTTATACCTTTTTTGCAACTGTTGGATCCATAATAAGGGTTGGAGCTAATCCCATATTTGTGGATATAGATCCTAATTCTTATAATATAGACCCCTATCTCATTGAATTAAAGATTAAAGAGATTAATAACGGACCCAATAGAGGAAAGATTAAGGCGATTGTTCCGATCCACCTCTTTGGGCAATGTGCTGAGATGGATCATATAATGGATATAGCAAAGAGATATGGATTAATAGTAATTGAAGATGCAGCTCAGGCCTTGGGGGCAGAATACAGATCTAAAGAGGGAGAAATTCAAAAGGCAGGCTCTATAGGTGATTATGGCTGTTTTTCATTCTTCCCATCCAAAAATTTGGGGGGGTTTGGAGATGGGGGTATTGTCATCACAAATGATCAAGAAAGATATGAACTCCTCAAGATATTGAGGGTTCATGGGGCAAAACCCAAATATTTTCATAAGTTTGTAGGAGGAAATTTTAGACTGGATGAGATCCAGGCCTCTATATTGCTGGTAAAGCTTAGATATCTTGATACATGGATAGATAAGAGAATAAAAAATGCTTCAATTTACCGAGAGCTCATAGAAAAGGAAGGCTTAGAGGAATTTATTGACACTCCTCATGAGAATTCTCATAGACATACCTATAATCAATTTATAATAAGGCTAAAGGATCCAAATAAGAGAGATCCACTTAGGAAATTTTTAAGTGAAAATGGGGTTGGAACTGAAATTTATTATCCTATTCCCATTCATCTTCAGGACTGCCTGAGCTACCTCAACTACAAAGAGGATGATTTTCCTGTATCACTTAGGGCATCTAAAAGCACTCTGGCATTACCCATATACCCGGAGCTTAGACCAGAAGAGATTGAATATATTGTATCTTTGATAAATAGATTTTTTAAATCATAATTAGACTTGACATGAGAAATTTCATTATTTAAACTGTATTTAGATTTTTCATAATAAAGGTTGACAGTCTGATAAATTTAATTAATATAAATATGAGAGCTTTGAATTTTTCAAAGCTCTTAAATATACAGTATCGGTTCTTTGAAAACTAAATAGGGGCGCCCTTGAATATAACTTTTAACGGAGAGTTTGATCCTGGCTCAGAACGAACGCTGGTGGCGTGCCTAACACATGCAAGTCGAACGAGAAACTTCACCTTCGGGTGGAGGAGTAAAGTGGCGCACGGGTGAGTAACACGTGGGTAACCTGCCCTTGAGCCCGGGATAACCTCGCGAAAGCGGGGCTAATACCGGATAATGTTTCTGAGGCTTCGGTCTCAGGGATGAAAGGTGACCGCTCCATGGAAGTTGCCACTCAAGGAGGGGCCCGCGGCCTATTAGCTTGTTGGTGGGGTAACGGCTCACCAAGGCAATGATGGGTAGCTGGTCTGAGAGGATGATCAGCCACACTGGCACTGAAACACGGGCCAGACTCCTACGGGAGGCAGCAGTGAGGAATATTGCGCAATGGGGGAAACCCTG
>CAYTXJ010000198.1:0-1788 GCA_964440775.1 uncultured Desulfobacteraceae bacterium
AGGGGTTATGCAAAGCTCTCGGGTTAAAAAGGGATTCTTCAATTTCTGTATGCATCTTTTAAGGCCTTCTTAAATATCTTTCCAGAGCCTGTCTTGGGAAGTTCTGAGACAAAATCAATAGACTTAGGAGCCTTATATCTTGCGATTCTCTGTTTGCAAAAATCAATCAGTTCCTCTTCACTCACTTTATATCCTTCCTTCAATACCACTACCGCCTTGACTGCCTCACCCCACTTTGGGTCAGGAACACCTATTACAGCAGCCTCTAACACAGCAGGATGTTCATAGAGGACATTTTCCACCTCAATAGAAAATACGTTTTCTCCTCCTGTAATTATCATATCCTTTTTTCTATCCACAATATCTACATAGCCCTCAGAGTCCACCACTGCCATATCTCCGGTGTAGAGCCATCCATCCCTTATGGCCTTTCTTGTCTCCTCCTGCCTCTTCCAATAACCTCTTGTTACGATATCACCCTTTACTATGATCTCTCCTACCTCTTTTCCATTATGTTCAACTTCAGATCCATCTTCCCTTACAACCTTAAGCAGAACCCCAATAAATGGCCTCCCTGTCTTCGCCTTAAATCTAAACCTCTCCTCCTCTGAAAGCGCTAAAAGATTGTCTTTAAGTATGGATACAGTAAGATATGGGCTTGTCTCTGTCATCCCATATGTCTGAATATAGTCGCAACAGAAGGTATTCATAATCTTCTTTACCAGTTCAGGAGCAATAGGTGCTCCACCACTTAGTATCACCCGGAGCGATGAAAGATCGGTTCTTTCAATTTCCTTTGTATTTACAAGCATATTTAACATCGTAGGTATCATATTGGTTATAGTTACCCTCTCCCTCTCCATCACCTCTAAGACCCTCTCCGGGATAAACTCCCCCATCATCACATGTCGTGCTCCTACCCATGTAATAGAGAACGTGGCCCAGGCATCTGCTAAGTGAAACATAGGGGCAGCATGTATCCACACATCCTGATCCGTAATCTTAAGCTCTGCTATGGCACAGAGGGCATGAAAACATACATTTTTATGACTCAGCACCACACCTTTGGGTCTGCCTGTAGTGCCACTTGTATAATAGAGATGAGCTATATCCTCATCTGATAGATCTGGATAGGGGAAAAAACGGGGATTGCTCTCTTTAATTGCTCTTTCATATTCCAAAGAATAAAGCAATTCTGGAGTCTCACCCTTATCGGTCCAAAGGATATGGGATATTTTTGTCTTTCCATCTTTAATACATCTTTCTATATTGTCTTTAAATTTTTTAGATGCTATCAGGATCTTTGCTTCAGAATCATTGAGTATAAAAGAGAGCTCTGAAGGGGAGAGTCTAAAATTTAGGGGATTTAATATTGCACCGATCTGTGCTGTGGCAAAATATGCCTCTAAAAAGATGTGGCAATTTTGATGACATATGGAGATACAATCTCCACTCTTTACTCCCATATCCTTAAGTAGATTGGACAATCTATATACCCTATCTCCCAATTCCCTATAACTGATCCTATTTTCCCCACAGATTACGGCCTCTTTTTTTTCATAAAGGGAAAGCGCCTTTTCCAGAATAAAAGGAATGATCATATCAATCTCCTATAAGATATTTTAAGTCCTCTATGGGATAAATTGGATAAAATAGATGTTATGTCAAGCTCTTCCTGGACAATCACTGGAGTTACAGTCCGCCAAAAACCGTATCAATACTGGATCACCACCAGAGAGGTGTCAAAAATATAGTATCAAGAACTTCTTTAACTATGTTGAGAGCTTT
>CAYTXJ010000199.1:0-1771 GCA_964440775.1 uncultured Desulfobacteraceae bacterium
ACAGTCAGAATACTTGACCCGATTATGAGGGGATTGCGACGGCAGGCTCTGAAAGAGCCTGAAAGGAACCATTGGAAGAAAGATAGTGTTTAATACCTCAAACGGAGAGATGATTATTCTAAAAGTGGAAAATTGAGAAGATGCCACCGGTATCCATATGAAGGAAATAGATAATTACTTTTCCATTAAAATTGAAACTTATTGAGATAGTCACGTAGCTTTTTCTTCTGCCCTTTTTCAAGAGCAGGACAGTCTTCGTAGCTTTTTACTCCCTCAGATACCAAGATTGCAAAGACCAGACATGTAGACCGACCACATCTTCTGCAGTTGGTTTTTGGAAGTAATTTTAAAATCTCTATGACTTGTGGTGTGGATATCCCAACATATCTGGGTTTTATCCTGTCCCTATTCTCCCATACCCTATTAATCTCCCCGATCAGCCATTTAAGTATCCTCTCTGCTTCTCTTTCATCTCTAAGGGCATTTATGGCTATCTTATCAGAATGAACTGTAATAAGCTTACCATGCAATTTGAAAGTCACAGAGGGGGGATCCTTTGTGTATTGGAATCCACCCAATTCGGCATTAATATATGGTAGCACTTCCTTTATGTCATTTTCCAGATATGCTATACAGTGAAGGGATTCAAACCCCGGGTTACACTTAGGCCTAAAGATTTCTTTTGTGTAGGATTTAATTAGCATTTATATTCTACCACTTCTATTAATCGAACAGGATTCCCCCTCAATTTAACAAAAGCTTATACCTCTCTTTCACCACACACCTCCATTAATATATCAAAAAAGGGTAATATAATTTAGTTTTTTTATCAATTTTAGTAAAATCTTTCATATAATTTCAACTAATTATTTATTTTACAACTTAAAGATCTAAATCTATATTCTTTTTTGGGAATACAGATATACAATACCATATGTCAAGTCAATTTTTTATTGATATTTTCTTATTAAAATTGCACTAAAGAAATTAGGGAAACTTCGGGGTTTAATATGATTGAAGATTTTACAAAGGTCATGAAGGCACTTTCAGATCCCAACAGAGTGAAGATATTAAAGATGTTACAGCACAGGGTTATGTGTGTATGTGAGATGCAGGAGGCACTTGGTATCTCACAGCCATCGGTTTCAAAGCACTTAAAGATACTTGAAGATGCAGGCTTGGTATTTTCCAAGAAGGATGGGCTTTGGGTGAATTATTATCTCTCTTATGGGAGCAACAGCCCCTATGTCTCTACTATCCTCGGAAATCTGAGGCATTGGCTTGAAGATGAGGAGGATGTTCAGGGTCTGATAAACAAGCTTTCCGATATAAACCGTGAAAGGATCTGTAAAAGATAAATCTGATATAGATAATGAAAAGGGTTTATCTGGCACATCCCTTCTCCTTAAAAACTCCATAAAACCCTGTTGCCAACAATTTTCCATTTATTAAAATTACCCAATAATATAACAATTTCTAAAATCATCTTGAATTTCTTCCCATGTCAATCTCTAATTCCCAATCCTTTCCTTGACTTTTCACCTATCATTTTGTAATTTAATCCATATTTTCAATATATTATTACGCATTAGTTAGGCCAACAGAGCGGGGATAGCCATGAACTTCATAACATATTTTTTTACATTCCCCAGAGGCCTCATTGGCAACAAAATACGGACTTTTCAGCCGAGCATGTGGCACTCAAATAATATCAAATCCATTCTGGAAACAAGGCCCGTGTATCATCAAAAGGATGAAAACATCAGAGGGC
>CAYTXJ010000200.1:0-1769 GCA_964440775.1 uncultured Desulfobacteraceae bacterium
CATGATGGCTCCCTTACCTTATTTGATAAGGGAAGTTGGCTGAGCAAGAGTAAAAAATCCTAACTTTGGTGCAGGGCAGTGGCCTCATTGCGGCTTTCGTCCCCACTTACAGCCGCGGGCCGGTCCCGGATTCTCACCGGGTTCCCTATTAAGCCCTTCTTGGGCACCTGGATTCTTTTATCTTTCATATCACATTTTATTTAAGAGGTGTCAAGGGAAATTTATGGGTTTTCTATTATGAAATCTTACGTGCTCAAACCCAGCTTTGAGATGCATTCTCTCAGCTTCTTCAAAAGACTTAAAAAAGAGAGGGAGGTCTCATTTGAGGAGGTGATTCTTTGTATTAAAGAAGGAAGAGTGCTTGCCATATTAGAGCATCCTATATTATCCATAAATACCTATCAGGTAGATTAGTGGAAAATAAAGAAGATTAAAGATATAATTTAAGCTAATCCAGCGCAGGTTCATTGCCACTGCTGTTGAGCCTCATCTTGTCAAATACGCTCTTGCTTACATAGTAGCCAACTAAGGTGTTGTTTTCTAACCTGAAATAGCATAGACTACTCCATTTTTTATCAGATTTGTTTGACATCTGGGTGATTCTCAATTACAAAAGAATAAAATCTAAAATTTTGATATATTTTTATATGAGTAATTTTAAAGATGAAAAGGTATATGTGGCAGGTCATAGAGGGCTTGTGGGATCTGCCATATTGAGGAAATTAAAGGATGAGGGATACAGTAACTTAGTCTACAGACCCCATTCTGAGC
Source organism: uncultured Desulfobacteraceae bacterium (assembly GCA_964440775.1). Taxonomy (GTDB): domain Bacteria; phylum Desulfobacterota; class DSM-4660; order Desulfatiglandales; family JALVMZ01; genus CAYTXJ01. Next base: position 772 of record CAYTXJ010000200.1, read on the forward strand.
TTGATCTTACAAGACAATCAGATACTGAAGACTTTTTCAAAAATGAAAAACCCAAATATGTATATATGGCAGCGGCAAAAGTAGGAGGAATCCTTGCCAATAACACATATCGAGCAGAGTTTATATATGAAAACTTGGCAATTGCATTAAATGTAATCCATTCTGCATATAAGTTTGAGGTAAAAAGGCTTTTAAATCTTGGATCTTCCTGCATTTATCCAAGGCTGTGTCCTCAGCCTATGAAGGAGGAATATCTTTTAAGTGGTCTGCTTGAGCCCACAAATGAACCATACGCCATTGCAAAGATCTCTGCTATAAAGCTATGTAGATATTATAATGAACAGTATGGAATGGATTTTATCTCTGTTATGCCCACCAATCTCTATGGGCCAAATGATAATTTTAACCTTGAGACAGCTCATGCACTGCCCGCACTGATTAGGAAATTTCATCTTGCAAAGATGCTTGAAGAGGGAGATCTTGATAATATTAAAAGAGATCTTAAGATTTTTCCGGTTGGTTTTGGATTGGACAAAAAGATCAATTGGGATGATGAAAGATCCATAATTAATGCACTTCAAAATGTGGGTATTGAGAAAGATCAGGTTGTCTTATGGGGAAGTGGGGAGGTATTTAGAGAATTTCTATATGTAGATGATCTTGCCTCTGCATGCATATTTTTAATGGAAAATTATTCATATAAGGATATTGGAGAATTGATAAATATCGGAGCTGGAAGGGATATTAAAGTAAGAGATCTTGCAGAATTAATAAGGGATATAGTTAATTTTAAAGGAAGCATTGCATTTGATAAAACTAAGCCGGATGGGACTCCCAGAAAGCTTCTTGATATATCCAAGATAAAAAGACTGGGGTGGGAACCATCAATTTCTTTAAGAGATGGTATTGAGATGACATACAGATGGTATAGAGAGACTATCAAATAAAGGGTGCAAAAAAATGAAATTTATCAAATCGTTTTTAAAGATAGTTTGCAT
>CAYTXJ010000201.1:0-1696 GCA_964440775.1 uncultured Desulfobacteraceae bacterium
TTGGGGGTCTGGGGGTGTAACCCCCAGTGTAAAAAGGGGTTATGCAAAGCTCTCGAGGACTATATATGATGCGTAGGATTTTCTTGCTTAGAGAAGGTAATTTTAATATCATAAAAGATTAAAATTAAATGAGGTTTTAATATGATAGGTGGCAATATCAAAAAGGGATATACCTTTGATGATCTTGTGCTGATCCCCAAAAGATCAAGTGTTCTACCCTCTGAGGTGGATGTGAGCACAAGGCTTACCCGTAATATAAGACTTAATATTCCATTGGTAAGCGCAGCAATGGATACGGTAACAGAGGCAGAGACTGCTATTACAATGGCAAGGCAGGGGGGGATCGGTATAATCCATAGAAATATGCCCATGGAAAGGCAGGCATTGGAGGTGGAAAAGGTCAAGAAGTCAGAAAGTGGCATGATAGTGGATCCCATAACCATAGAGCCAGATAGAAAGCTATATGAGGTGCTGGAGATAATGAAGAGATACAGGATATCTGGTGTTCCTGTGGTAAAGGGCGGGAATCTGGTAGGAATTATAACCAACAGAGATCTCAGGTTTGAGACCAACTTGGATCAGCCAGTTGAGGCAGTGATGACAAAGGAGAATCTTGCAACAGCCAAGGTGGGGATCACTTTGGAGGAGTCAAAGGCAATTTTACATGAAAGAAGGATTGAAAAGCTCTTGGTGGTAGATGATGAGGGTAAGCTAAAAGGGCTTATAACCATAAAGGATATAGAGAAGATAAGGAAGTATCCCAATGCATGTAAGGATTCCTTAGGAAGATTGAGGGTAGGTGCAGCGGTGGGGGTGAGAAAGGAGAGCGAAGACAGGGTAAGGCTTTTAATTGATGCCAATGTGGATGTTATTGTGGTGGACACTGCCCATGGAAATTCCCAAAAGGTCATTGATATGGTCAAATGGATAAAGGAGAGATACCCAGATATGGATGTGATTGCTGGAAATGTGGCAACTCCCGATGGAGTCAGGAATCTGGTCGAGGCAGGAGCAGATGGAATAAAGGTGGGAATAGGCCCGGGGTCTATCTGCACCACCAGAGTGGTTGCAGGGGTAGGTGTCCCTCAGATGACCGCCATAATGGACTGTGCAGAGGAGGCAGTAAGATGGGATATCCCCATCATTGCAGATGGTGGAATAAAGTATTCAGGAGATATTACAAAGGCCATTGCAGGGGGTGCAGATTCTGTCATGATAGGAAGCCTATTTGCAGGAACTGAGGAGAGCCCGGGTGAGACCATCCTGTATCAAGGACGCACCTATAAGATCTATAGAGGGATGGGTTCAATTGAGGCAATGAAAGAGGGGAGTAGAGACAGATATTTTCAGATGGAGATAGATGCAGATGAAAAAAAGCTTGTCCCAGAGGGTATAGTTGGAAGGGTTCCCTATAGGGGCCCTTTAGCAGATACGGTATATCAGTTAATAGGGGGGCTTAAATCTGGAATGGGATATCTGGGGTGCAGGAATATAGAAGAGTTAAAGAAAAATGCCCACTTTATGGAGGTAACTCCCGCAGGGCTGAGGGAAGGGCATGTCCATGATGTCATAATAATAAAGGAGGCACCGAATTATAGATTAGAATGAGAGCTTTGAATTTTTCAAAGCTCTCAGAAAAAACTGTAAATGGAATCTGTCATTGCGAGGGTCTTAAAAGACCCATTACACCGTCATT
>CAYTXJ010000202.1:0-1685 GCA_964440775.1 uncultured Desulfobacteraceae bacterium
CTTCAATTCCAAAAAATTTTCTATAAAATTCTTTACTTTGCATCCTCTGCCCTTTTTATACATTCTTTTAAAAACTCTTCAACTATATCAGGTGCATGATCCGCAAGCTCTTTATTGATGATTTCCATTTGTCTTAATGCTTCCTTGTAGTTTGGCCTAATTATATCTAATCTTTCAAGTGCACTATGAACTTTGCTACTATATATATTCAGATATTTTAATAGAGAATCTTTACAATTCTTGACCACCACTGCAATATCAATTATATCACGTGCCTTTAATGTCTCTGCCCTGTAAAATATCTTCTTTATAGCTATCTCTTGAGGAGATTCTGTATTTACAGCCTTACCTTCTATATTTAAAATAACATAAGGCTCAGGGGTAAGTCTTGGTGCCACAATAAAGTCTATCTCCCCAAATTCAAATATCAGCTTTAGAGAATTTGATTGTTCATTATAAGAATCCACATACTGACTTACTGTATCATTTAGGCGAGGAGTTAGGTAAGTTATATATTGGGCATCAGAGAAAAATATATCAATGTCATTGCTGATTCTGTGATTATAGTGAAGCATTAAGGTAGTTCCTCCACCCAATGTCCAATCTTCCTTAGATAGACCTATAGATTCAAGAAATAACCAAGCAAGGTTAAAGAGCCTTTTCCGGTTATCTAAGTTATCATTCAATTTTAAACATCTCCTCAAGCTCTCTATTTCTACATTCATTTTTTATATATCTTTCATAGTAGTCCTTGAGCATTTCATGGCTTATTCCGTATTCCTTCATAAATCTATAAATTAACGATATGGGCACCTCCGTAAATAGTATTAAGATGTGCTCTCTAAACTCTGAAGAAAATATGCCATCTTTTATCAATCTTGAAAGCCTTTCTTCTGAAAGCACATTTTTAAAAGGAGCATTGATTGTGGTATATATGATATGAGCCTTCTTTTTCATAATAACTTTAAAAGCTCCTCCTTTACCCACTCAGGTAATTCAGGGTAGTCTTCAAAGTGAAGGAGTGCTCCTAAGTAGATCTTATAGCTTTGATGAGGAAATTTCCTTTCAAAATCGGCCTGAATTTTATCTTTATCCCATCTATATGTCTTATATAAAAATGCACAATCAATAGGATCTCTTGGCTCTATTCTCCTTCCTGCAGAATAGATCTTATTTAAGAAGATGTCATAATCAGAGGCCTTTTTAATTCCCTTAACCATTTCAAGGGCTTCAATATTTTTAAAGGGAAAAAAGATAAAAGAGATTTTTACTCCTTCTACATAAAAATCTATATTGTCTTCACCTTTCTCTTCTTTTTGTATATTAAAGGTATTTCTTACCTTTAAGGCTAATCTTTGAAAAGAAAAAGGCTTTTCTTTAAAAAAATCAAGATCAACGCTTTCTCTATGACCAAATTTAAGCACCAAAGCAGTTCCTCCTGCAAGATAAAAGTCAGGGAAATATTTTTGCACTGTTTTTGCTAACTGGATAAATTTTTCCATCTCTTAATCCAGAATTTTACCCCCCTCTTTATCTCAGGATATTTCATCGCAATCTTAAATGTTTCAACTGGATAAATGCTATAAATCTTTTCAATCTCTTCAAAACTTCCATAAGTTAAAACTCGCAAAATCAATATCTCAAGGGGTGCTCTATCTTTGTATTCCCACAAATAGAGTTTAAAC
>CAYTXJ010000203.1:0-1678 GCA_964440775.1 uncultured Desulfobacteraceae bacterium
TGAAAGATGCCGCGCTCGAGGGTGCCAGGCTGAGGTTCCGGCCTATTGTGATGACCTCGCTTACCACTGGTCTTGCAGTTCTTCCCCTTGCGATTTCAACGGGCCCTGGATCAGGCGCAATGAACGAGATCGGCACATCACTGATTGGAGGCATGGCAACAGGAGTGCTTCTTGTGGTTCTCTTTGCCCCACTGTTTTATGTTCTTGTAGAGAGGATTTTTGGTAGGCAGAAGGGCCAAAAAGATATTCCCAGCGTAAAATCAAGGCTATCTGAGGGTCAATGAAATGTATAAGAATAGACTTCCTGTAATTATTGCAATTGTCATATTTTTGGGTGGATGCACCCTGGCCCCTAAGTACAAACAGCCCAAAGCCCCAGTACCTGATAAATGGCCCCAGGGCGAGGTTTATAAGAAGGCCGGGGTTTCTAAGGGAGTTTCAAGGGTATGGGAGCTGAGGTGGGAGGATTTTTTTGCTGACCCCGGATTTAAAGCCATTGTCAGGATGGCTCTTAAAAACAACCGAGATCTCAGGCTTGCGGCCCTCAACGTTGAACAGGCACGGGCCATTTACGGTGTGAGGCGGGTAGAGCTGTTTCCATCGGTAAATGCATTAGGCATTTACAGTAAGCGCAGAAGCGCTGCAGACCTTACCCGTCCAGGCGAGCCCAGGACAACCGAGCTATTTAGTGTGGACCTGGGTATAACTGCATGGGAAATCGATTTTTTTGGCCGCATCCGCAGCCTCAAGCAGCAGGCCTTAGAACAATATCTGGCCACGGAAGAGGCGCGGCGAAGCGTACAGATCTCACTTGTCTCCGAGGTGGCAAGGGTATATCTTGCCCTTGCAGCAGATAGGGAAAATCTCAAGCTGGCCCGATCTACACTAAGGAACCAGCAGGAGATCTACAACCTGATAAAAAGGCAATATGAAACCGGGCTTGCAAATGAACTGGACCTTCATAGGGCTCGGACCCAGGTGGAGACGGCCAGGGGGGAAGTGGCACGCTACAGTCAACTGGTAGCCCAGGACCAAAACGCATTGAATCTGCTTGCCGGCTCCCCGGTGCCCCAAGATCTCTTGCCCCGTGGACTTGAAGATGTTAATCCACCCAGGGATATCTCCCCTGGCCTAAGCTCTGAGGTCTTGCTACGCCGGCCGGATATTATGGCTGCAGAACATCAGCTCAAGGCGGCATATGCCTCCATAGGTGCAGCACGGGCAGCATTTTTCCCACGCATCTCTCTTACTACGGCCCTGGGGACTGCAAGCAATGAGCTTTCAGGGCTTTTTGATTCAGGCAATGGGACATGGAGCTTTACCCCCCAGATAGTTATGCCGATATTTGACGCCCGCACCTGGGCTGCCTACAGGGTGAGCAAGGCGCAGCGCGAGATTGCCCTGGCACAATATGAAAGGGCAATACAGAGGGCATTCAGGGAGGTGGCCGACGCCCTCGCGGTTAAGGGTACGGTGGATGAGTGGCTCGCTGCACAGAGGTCTTTGGTAGAGGCCCTTTCGCAAACCTACCGCCTTTCTAAGAAGCGCTATGAGAGCGGAATCGATAGCTACCTTGCCGTACTGGACGCGCAGCGCTCCTTGTTTGCGGCACAACAGGGGCTAACCATGCTACGCCTGGCCAAACTCGCCAACCGGGTGAGGCTCTATGCCGTATTGG
>CAYTXJ010000204.1:0-1637 GCA_964440775.1 uncultured Desulfobacteraceae bacterium
GGAATACTCCCAAGCTCATGATTCAGGTAGAGAGGCTAAGCAAGAGATACAAGAATGTCGAGGCCCTCAGGGGGGTCAGTTTTGAGGTCTATGCAGGGGAGCTCTTTGCATACTTAGGCCCAAATGGAGCAGGGAAGACAACCACAATTCGTATCCTTACAGGCCTTACAAAGAGGTCATCTGGTGATGCATGGCTTAATGGTCATCATATTGAGGATAATGGAATAGATGCCAAGAGAAGCTTTGGGTTAGTTACCCAGACCATAAACTTGGATCAGGAGCTCAGTGTCTTTGAAAACCTTGACCTTCATGGGAGGCTATTTGGTATGAGAAAGAGGGAGAGAAAAGAGAGGATAGAGGAGCTGTTAGAGTATGTAGGACTTTTGAAGTGGAAAGATGCGCTGGTAAAAGAGCTTTCAGGCGGTATGAAGAGAAGGCTTACTATTTCGCGGGCACTCCTCCATTCCCCCTCTATCCTCTTTTTGGATGAACCAACGGTAGGGCTTGATGCCGAGATAAGAAGGCGCATCTGGTCTCTTATAAAGAGGATCCAGTCAGATGGTGCCACCATATTCCTTACGACTCACTATATTGAAGAGGCCGAGTTTCTTGCCGACAGGGTTGCATTTCTGGATCAGGGAAAGATCGTGGCAATAGATACACCTCAGAACCTGATGGACAGGATGGGGGTGTGGGCAGTGGATCATTGGGATTCGAAAGGAATTAAGACAAGATATTTTAGGAGCCGCAAAGAGGCCCAGAGATTTATGGAAGCACAGAGCCCGGGCTTTACCTTTAGAAGGGTAAACCTTGAAGATGCCTTTCTTGCATTTACAGGGAAGAGGGTTTCATCATGAACGGTCTCTTTGCCGTTTATCTTAGGGAGCTTTTGATCTTAAAGCGCCGTATAAAGAGGCAACTGGCAGGTATGGCAGTATCCCCCCTACTCTATCTTCTTGCTTTTGGTTATGTTATGGGGAAAGAGGTAAGATTCAATGGTCATACCTATCTTGAGTTTCTAATTCCTGGCTTAGTTGCAATGACAAGCATGACACAGGCATTTGCAATTGCAACCGATATAAATATAGCCCGGTTTTATTGGCTTATCTTTGAAGAATTTCAGGCAGCCCCCCTTAGCAATGTTGCGTATGTTGCGGGAGAGGTATTTGCAGGGATGACAAGGGCATTGCTTGGAGTTGGGGTGATACTCATTCTTTCCCTTCCCTTTGGTGTAATCCTGCACTATGGCTTCTTTTTCTGGCTTTCGGTCTTGCTAAACAGCTTTGTTTTTGCATCTCTTGCTGTTTCACTTGCAATGCTTGTAAGGTCTCATGCGGATCAGGCCCTTTTAAATAGCTTTGTAATCACCCCTATGGCCTTTCTGGGAGGAACCTTTTTCCCGGTAGATAGGCTCCCTGGATGGGCACAGAATATCCTCTCATTGCTACCCCTTACCCATTCATCCATGCTAATTAGGGCAAGTGCATTTAAAAGCTCAGTAGAGCCTGTATCAATTGTAGTGTTAATAATCGTAGGAGCACTCTCCTTTATATTTGCATATAAGTCTGTTGATAAGGCAAGGGATTAAGTTTTCACCATACAGTGGGAGGAGAGCTTTGAATTTTTCAAAGCTCTCA
>CAYTXJ010000205.1:0-1613 GCA_964440775.1 uncultured Desulfobacteraceae bacterium
CCCTTTGTTTGTTAAAAATTTCACATTTCATTGCAAAGACCTCCTTTTTTTAATTTATTATAATACTACAAAATCTTTGGAAATTTCGTCCCTATAAAAAGGGCTGAAAGAAACTTATAGATATCTGCCCTTTGTTTGTTAAAAATTTCACATTTCATTGCAAAGACCTCCTTTTTTTAATTAGATATTATACTAAACTAAGAAATCTATTCTGAAACCTTTCCAGGTCGGAGACCAGACCCCCAAAAATTAACTTTAAATAACCCAAAATTACAGCTTTTTTCTGAGAGCTTTGAAAAATTCAAAGCTCTCCCCAATAATTCCTTACTAGTTTTTCCCTTAGTCGCTACTTTAAATTTTATCAACGCAATAATATTAATAAGAAGATCATTGTCAAGAAATAAAATTAACAGATAAAAAAATTTCTATTTCATGAGATATCTAATGGCCTTTTCAAGGCCATCAAGGGATAGTTCAAACATGGGAAAGATCTCTGCTATTACCCCAATGGTATATGTATAGGGCCATTCCTCTTTGGGTTTGGGATTTAACCAGATGCAATGGGAAAAGGTCTTAGATATAAATTTGAGTCTTTCAATGCTTGGTCTTCCCGATCTCTCCTCCAAGTGTATGGAACCATCTGTTGCCATGAGTTCATAGGGTGCCATACTGGCATCACCTACAATAATAAAACGGGATTCAGGATCAAGGCGGAAAAGATCATCCACCGGAAAAGGCCTCTTTCTCCTTGGGGGATCTTCCCAGAGATAATCATATATGGTGTTATGGAAATAGAAGATCCTTAGATCCTTAAACTGAGACCTTGCATAATTAAAGAGGCTTTGCACAATATCCACATAGGGTTCCATGGACCAACCGCCATTGTCAATTGCAAGGATGACCTTAAGTCTATCCCTTAAAGAGCGTTCAAATACAATCTCTATCTCTCCTGCCTGTTTCATTGTCTGGTAGATGGTTTCACGGATATTTACCTTATCTTTTGGGCCTACTGGGACCATATGCCTTAGCCTTTTTAATGCCTCCCCTATCTGAGATTCAGTAAGTGGGCCACTCTGGCTATAGTCCCTGTATCTTCTATCAAGTGCAACCTTTATGGCGGATCTGTTTCTGGATATTCCCCCAACCCTCATTCCACCTGGATAATAACCTGAATGCCCCACAGGGGATGTCCCTCCTGTTCCGATCCACCTATTCCCACCGTGATGTGCCTCTGTCTGTTCCCTTAACCTTTCAAAAAAATACCTAATTAGCTCCTCAGGAGTAAGTCTTTGAAGATCCTCAGGATTAATATCTAAAAATCTTGATAGCTCCTTTGGTGCCTTAAGCCACTCTTCAAGTAGGGCCCTTGCAATCTCATCCAGTTCCCATTCTTCCACCTCTTCTGTTTCAACTCCATGGAAATAGCGTGCAAATATCTGGTCATAGAGATCAAAATATCTCTCACTCTTAATCAATATAGACCTTGCTACATAATAGAAGTCCTCAAGGGAATTGATAAGTCCCATATTGAGGGCCTTCATAAGGGTAAGGAAAGAGGTGATACTAACAGGAATACCTGCATCCCTCAGCTTATAGAAGAAATTTATAAACAT
>CAYTXJ010000206.1:0-1595 GCA_964440775.1 uncultured Desulfobacteraceae bacterium
TTTATTGCAACCGCAGCATATGGATCCCCAATCCATCCATATGTGAAGATACTTAGACAATTTAGAGATCAATACCTACTTAATACAGTATGGGGAAGAGAGTTTGTATCTTTTTACTATAAGCATAGTCCAATGATAGCTGATCTTATAAGCAGAAGTCCTCTCTTAAGAGTCATAACTCAGATTGTTTTGATTCCCTTTGTGATATTCTGTTATGCAGTATTTATTAGTTTGCAGGCCAAATTGATAATTTTGTTCTTTTTTGTGCTATCTTATCTTTCTTTACATTATAAAGGCCTTATTAAGGAGGTGTGATTTTATGCGGGCCAAGGTATTATTTTTAGTTGGGATTGTTATATCTTTGTTTCTGATTCCTGGGCTCAGCATGGGGATAAACATTCCTTCAGAGATCAATTTTCAGGGGTATCTTACAGATGAAACGGGAACTCCCTTAGAAGGCACATATACACTTACATTTTCTTTTTGGCAAAATTCTGATCCTGACCCTAATAACAATCAGAAGCTGTGGGAAGAGAGCCATGTGGTGGAAGTAAATAGGGGTGTATTTAGTGTTTCCTTAGGGTCCAAGACTTCATTTTCAAGCAGGGATATTACATTTGGAAGGCCGTATTATTTGAAGATAGAGATAAATGGCACCACCTTAAGTTATGATGGGAAACTACCTGTGCTAAAGAGTGTGGGTTATTCCTTGAGGGCAGGGACCTATGAAGGGAGGATCCTCAGGTTTTATAATGAGGACTTTGATGGTCATACCTTAACTTCAGAAGATGATATAGTGTTCTGCTCAGGCGGCTTTTCCCTTAATCTTCCATCTGCTTCTGAAAACAGAGGAAGAATATTTACAATTAAAAAGATAGATGAAGGAGGGGCAATAACAATAAATGCCCAAGAGGGGGAGTATATTGATGAACAGGGGAAGAAATCTGTGGTATTGGATAAACAATTTCAGGAGGTAACCTTAATAAGTGATGGAGATAATTGGTATAGATTGGGAGTGATAGAGAGGGTTAAGAGTGAAGATATAGAAGATGGTGCCATAACCACAGAGAAGCTTGCAAATAATGCGGTAACATATACAAAGATTGGAGGTACTATACCCTATAGTAAATTAGATCTGAGCGCATCTATTGTATCTAATGACATCCAAGATGGAACTATCCAAACACAGGATATAGCTGATGGTGCAATTACCTATACAAAGATATCTGGAACCATACCCTATGATAAACTGGAATTAAGTGGGGCTATATCATCGGGTGATCTAAAACCGGACTCTGTGGATTCATCAATTATTAAGGATGGAAGTGTGGATACAGAGGACATCGCAGACGGAGCAATTACTGAGGCAAAGATTGCAGATAATGCGGTCACCTACACAAAGATTGCAGATGGAACTATCCAGACAGATGATCTGGCAGATAATGCCATCACCTCAGATAAGATTGCAGATGGAGCGGTTACCAGCTCCAAGCTAAATCTTACAACCTTAGAGGCAGACTCTGCCACATTCACCTCCACAGTCAAGGCAGAAAGCGCTGAGTTTACAAACCTAACACTATCTGGTGCAGTGATCA
>CAYTXJ010000207.1:0-1545 GCA_964440775.1 uncultured Desulfobacteraceae bacterium
ATCAAATGCATCCAACTCCTCTTCAGAGATCCTGGCCCCTTCTAAAGCTGGGATATAAAAATTTTCCTCCCTTAGCTTATCTATCAAAAAGCTGGGACTACCTGTGCTCCACCAATAGTTCCTAAATTCAAACTTCTTTGAGATAAATAGAAGTATATCAAATGGATTGTATAGCTTCTCTCCAAAATAGTTGTATCCATTATACCAGCGTCTTACTAGCTTCATATTGGCACCTTTTAAATGATCACTAAATACTGTCTCTAAATCCTTCTGTGTATATCCACATATATCTGCATACTCAGTATCCACAGTTATGTCTTCAAGATTATTCAACCCACTGAACAGATTAAGTTTAGAGAACTTACTCACCCCTGTAATAAACACAAACCTTATGAATTCATCCATATCCTTTATGACAGAGTAGAAGTTCTTAAGTATATCCCTTGCCTCTCTGGCTCTGTCTTTATTTAGGATATTATCCAGAATGGGCTTGTCATATTCATCTATAAGGATAACCACCTTCTCTTTATACTTTAAATAGACCTTTTTTATCAGTTCACTAAAGCAGATCTTGTAATCATCTCTGTTTTTGCATTGAACTGAAAGATTTTCCATGTTCTCATCAAGGATATAGAATATAGTCCTCTTTATAGCCTCTATCTCAGAGTAATCCCCACTTCCAAAGCTGATTCTGATCACAGGATGGGGCTTAAAGTCATATCTCTCATAGATATAGAGTCCCTTAAATAGATCTCTGTTTCCTTCAAATATCTCCTTTAGGGTGGTCAAAAACAGACTCTTTCCAAATCTCCTGGGGCGGGACAGGAAATAGTATTTCCCACCACTTTCTATCAGCTTCAGGGCAAAAGGGGTCTTATCCACATATACATACCCCTCTTCTATTATATTTTTGAATGTCTGTATTCCAATGGGTAGCTTCTTCATACCTTCATCCCTTAATATTTTATTAAAATTTATAACCTTTTCTGATCCACAATTCAAACTGATTGTCAAATATTGTTAACTTTAATCTTACATACGATATTTTGGTGAATAAATTCACTGAAAATTTTTACTTTTGGGGATTTTATTCACTGAATTTCCATATTTTCGGGGAGTTTATGCGGATACTTTCTGCTTGTGAAATTAAATGGAAAGAGGCAAGGAGAAGACTTCTTAAAGAATCAGGGAGATATGAGGGAATTTTAATTAAATTACATGGAGCAAAAAAGTGTTCAGGATATGTGGATAAGATTATGTCTTTATGGAAATGGTTTGATAATACCTGGATTGTGTATCTGCCGAGGTATGGTTTAGTGACTACAGAGCAGTATGCTGAATCCAAGAGTTTTGAGGTGTTAACAGAGATCAATCCTGGTGAGGGCTTTTGGATAAACGCAAATTCAGTCCTGGAGCTTCTAACAGAATAAGGAAAGATTGTTTCATAGCTACTACTCCTTTCAATGGCTCTTTGCTCTCCTCAGCAGTCATTGCGAGCGAAGCGAAGCAATCTCAACTTAATCAACCAGAAACCTTCTGATCCAT
>CAYTXJ010000208.1:0-1487 GCA_964440775.1 uncultured Desulfobacteraceae bacterium
GATAGAATATCCCCTGAAAGATTTTGATGAAAAGGGGGATATAAGGGATGGGATACAAGAGGTTTGACCGCGCCCCGTAGAAATAGTTGTATAGAAAGGATTTTTATTAAATCAAACGAAGGAAATTTTAAATGGAGATATTTAATTTGCAGGAGCAATATTTATAATTTCACGGGGCAAGTTAAGTTTTGCTGATTTAGCGGTGGAAGGTATATTGAGGCATAGTAGAAGTTACAAATCTATTGAAACAGGGTTTCAAAGGTCAGAGGATGACTTGGCCCGTGAAATTGAGAACATATTTCACTGGGCTGGAGAAGATAGACAAGGTTTATCTAAAATGCATCAACTTTAAACTAAATAAACAAGATAAACCAATATAATAAGATTAACTAAATAAACAAGATGAACAAAATAAACCAAATCAACTAAATAAACCATATTAAATCACCGATTTCATATTGGAGAAGAGGAAATTATAAAAAATTTGAAAAATTCAAAGGTCTCATTTTCAGAAAGGATGGTATAGGTGGAATGAAAAGAATTGTTTTTAGCAAGCATGCAGAGATGAAATTTGATATATTAAAAAAGCATGGGTTTTCTATTGCGAAAGATCTTATAGTCTTTACACTGGAAAACCCTGATAGTGTAATGCCGGGATATAGAGGAAGAAAAATAGCTCAGAAAGTCATTGACGATAACCATGTGATTAGGGTTGTCTTTGAAGACCTTCCTGAGACAATTCGAGTTATAACTTTTTATCCAGGAAGGAGGGAGAGATATGAAGATTAGTTATAATAGGGATGAAGACATAATGCTTTTGGAAATCTCCCCTGATCCAATTGATTTTGCTGAGGAGATGGGGCCAATAATTGTACATTTTACCAAAAAGGGAAAGCCTGTATTGTTGGAGATTTTAGATGCAAGCGATTTTATTGCGATGGCTGCTAAATCAACCATTAAAGCAAAAAATACTGAGCCTGTGGAAGTAAGTTATTGAGGTAATTAGGGAACATGCTTGAATAATTAAATAACATGGTTGGATGGGTTGAGACAGGGAAACAAAGGTGGGGGTCAGGTCTTGATTTTTGAATTATTTTTTGGTGCTTAGTTCCATGGTTAGACCTTTAAGGATAGAGTTTCCTGGAGCAGTTTATCACATTACATACCCTTAAACAAATTGCAGACTACCTGGGTATTCATTATTCCACAGTAAGTAAAGCAATAAAAAATGAAATAAAGGAACAAGGACAGAATTCATGGCCCTTATTGCTATTTTGCTTTTTGCTAAATTTTAATGATAATTATGTTAAGTTTAATTATTATTTTAATTTCCTTTTTGGTCTCTTTATTTTTATAATTTTTTATTTGTAGGTATTTTAAAAGAAGGGGATTTTGTAGTGATTCAATTGAAGATGAGAGGCCTCAGAGATTTCATAAAGTTGGGACTTCAAGGGCAGGTGGGTTAGGAATATTTATTGGATTTTTAG
>CAYTXJ010000209.1:0-1405 GCA_964440775.1 uncultured Desulfobacteraceae bacterium
GCGAAGCAATCTATAAAAGGTATGAGATTGCTTCGCTTCGCTCGCAATGACAGGGATCTGGGGGTATAACCCCCAGTGTAAAAAGGGGTTATGCAAAGCTCTCGATTTAAGCACCATATAGTTCGATCCTATTTTTACCCTTCCTTTTAGCCTTATACAGTGCATGATCTGCATATTTAAATAAGGTTGATATCTGATCTATCTCAGTTGACATGCAGGATATGCCCAAGCTTATAGTGAAAAAGAGCTTCCCTTTTTCTGTTAAGACAGGGGTCTTAGAGATATTAATCCTGAATCTTTCTGCCCCTATCCTTGCATTTGATATATTGGTTTCGGGTAGGAGAAATGAAAACTCTTCTCCTCCAATCCTACCCAATATATCTGTTTTTCTAAAGGTGTCCTTCGCAATTTGTCCTACAATCCTTAATGCCTTATCTCCTATATTATGACCATAGTTATCATTTATAGACTTAAAATTATCCACATCAGCAATAATTAGTGAAAAGGGCTTATTGGATCTATAGAATCTATCAAATTCCCTTTTTACCAATTCCATAAAATATCTTCTATTAAATAGGCCAGTGAGATCATCAACTCTGGAGAGATATTTTAACTTCTCCTCTATCTTTTTTCTCTCTGTTATATCCTTATAGTTTTCAATAATTGCTACCGGTTCCCCTGAAGGATAGTAGAGCCTGTTTGTGGTAAGGAGGAGGAATCGTTTTCCACCATGCAGGCCCTCTTTTATAATATCAAACTCTAATTTATCGCAATTTTTTGTCTTACACCTTAGAGGACACCTTTCAGTTTTACATATTTCTAAGCCTGTTACTTCATAACAATTTTTATTCTGTATCTCTTCTTCACTAACACCAAATAGCTCTAAGAAAGGCCTGTTTGTCTTAACAATCTTATAATTAAAATTAATTACACAGATCGCATCAGAGACAGATTCAAAGATATGTTGTATTTCCAGATAGGCCACCTCATTTTCAAATGCCATCCTGTTTGCCCTTTCAATGGCAGATTCAAGTTCTCTATTTAATCTTTTTAATTCTCTTTCAAGTCCTTCATATCTTTGGAGCTTCTTTTGAAGCTCATCAGTCTTTCTTTTCAATTTTTCATATGTTATATTATTTTTACCCATAATATTCATATACAACACGAGAGCTTTGCATAACCCCTTTTTACACTGGGGGTTATACCCCCCTCCGGGTCGGAGATCTGACCCCTGTCATTGCGAGCGAACGAAGTGAGCGTGACAATCTCATAATCATAGGCTGATGGATAAGATTGCTTCGTCGCTAACGCTCCTCGCAATGACGGTGTAATGGATCATTGCGAGCGAAACGAAGCAACATGTCATTGCGAAGCTCCGAAGGAGCTGAAGCAATCTCATCCCCCT
>CAYTXJ010000210.1:0-1401 GCA_964440775.1 uncultured Desulfobacteraceae bacterium
ATCTTGATGCTGATTTCTGGGGATTTCCGTCATTTATCGAGATTTTTTGGGTAAAGGATATGAAGAAAATCTGCTTGGGACAAATTTATCCATTATCTTTATCTATTGATCTTATTTGTTTTTGTTTTAGATCAAGTGATTCTCGAAAGGGCCTTCTCGTATTCGTTTCTATAGGCCCAGGTGGACTCCAGTTTAAGCACCCATCTCCTGGCAGTGTGCACCAACTTTCCTGGTATCAGAAAAAGGTTCTCCCTGATGGTAGAAATCATGGCCTTGCTCTTTTTCTGATTCAATACCTCTTCCTTGAAAAGATTCATCAGATTGTATCCCAGCATCACCAGCTCAAACCATGTGCAGTTTCCTGCATAGCTATGAGACACTACCCTATCAAGTCCAAAACCATAGATACCCTCTTTGATGAAATTTTCACAACATGCCCTCTGATTATAAAAATACCATACTCTTTCAGGAGCCTTATCACTATTAGTAAGGATTACCTTGTAGTTGTATTTTACATCCTCCATCTGAAGCAGCTTCAACTGTTTTCTGGGCACTTCATCTACTCTTACCCTTTGCCTTATCACCACCATCCTCAATACTGTATTACGATTGATAACATAACTACATTCTCCAACAGCAAGCCCCCACCCTATGCTTTTCCATTTACTTATGTATTGAATCTTTCGCTGAACCCAGAGTTGCACAGGCACTGCAACAGTAAATTCAATGCCTTGCTTAATCAGATAATTGATAAGTTCATGACTGAAAAATCCACTATCTGCCCTGAGCCTGATCTTCTTAATATGAGAGGGAATCTTCTTAATAATCCCTTTAATAAAATCAACCGCCTTGTAGCTACTGTGATGTTTACCGCTTCTAAGCACTCCCCCAATGTAATCTCTGGTCTCTCCCACAAAACACAGCAATGGATGATAACTCTTCCTCCCCTTCTTCTTAGGATTGTATCCCAAAGCAGCCCTCTGCTGATTACCATATACACAGATTACATGAGAGTCCAGATCAAGAGTAATCTTCCTATAACCCTTGTATTGCTTCCTCAGCTTCATAATAAGATCAAAGTTCAAAACACTGATCTGTTTTGCTACCGAAATCCTCACAGAGCTAAGGAATCGACTGATGGTGGACTGAACAGGATAGCTGCACAATCCCACTATCTTTTGGAATACCCTGTCAACACAAAATACCCTCATCTGATATGGCCTACTATAGCCCATAAACATCCCATAAAGACAGCCCAGAAGCAACTCTCCCACACTGTACTTGCTCTTCCTACGGCCTTGTACCTTGATGCGGCTGTCAAGCATCTGCCGAATCTTATGGCGGTTGAAAAATCGTCTGATCAGACCAGCTCCACCAAAACAGGTCAAATTTCTGCCACTG
>CAYTXJ010000211.1:0-1400 GCA_964440775.1 uncultured Desulfobacteraceae bacterium
ATCTTTGAATATTAAATGGAGAACCCCTTTCACTATCTACCCCCAGGACTGCCCTTACCCCTATTAGAGCTAATCCATGCAGAAGATAGCTTTCACGATTCAGATATATGTCCCTAAACAGCGTAACTAACTGATCTATTACTTTGGATGGAAGGGAATCAAATTCGTCTATAAATAGGATTACAGGGGTCTTAAATATACCCTTCTTTTTATCAAATAGCTCCATCAGCCCTTCCCAACTGCTGGGAGGATGATCCAATACAGTATCAAATGTCCTCTCAAATAGAAATTTAAGCCTTTTTAAAAATCCATCTAAAGGATTTTTATCCTCTATTACAATCCCCTGCATGCTCATCATTCCCAAGGTGAATCTATCATCATAGCGTCTTTCTATCTCCTTCTTTACCTCTCTCATAAGCCATGTCTTTCCTGTCTGCCTCGGCGCCCAGATGGTAAAGTAATGTCCCCCCTTTTCAGGTCTGCCAACAAGCTGCTCTACACACCTATCTATAAGCTCCTTCCTTGGAACACAAAAGTGTTCCTCACAATCCACAGGACCATAGGAGAAAAATGTGCGCATATTGTTATGCTCCTTAATTTTTTAGCTATTTTAGGTTATTGTGGCTGAAAAGGACATTTATTGTCAAGAAAAGAGGGATTGCTTCAGCTCCTTTGGAGCTTCGCAATGACTGGGAAGGGGTCATTGCGAGGAGGCTCGTAAGAGCCGACGAAGCAATCTCTAAAGGGTTGAGATTACCACGGCCATTTCGTGGCCTCGCAATGACAATTTGTTTTGGCAGAAGGTTACTCCATCCCCCGCCCCGTGAAATATGGCTTCGCTATTTCACGGGGCACAGAAGACGGAACCCCACACTGTAGAGCCTGATGCCCGGGTGGTCGCGGTACCGACTGGCGCATCGCACGTTCCTCGGGAAGTTGAACCAGCACCCGCCACGGATCACCCGGTTGGCGCCTTTATCCTTTAAGGTGTCGTATATATAGGAGTAACCCTTTCTATATATAGAGACCCATTTGCCTATATATACGGGATCATCTACCGATATATCGGGATAGTTTTCCGTATATATATCCAAGCACCACTCCCATACATTTCCCAGCATGTCATACAATCCCCAGGAATTGGGCTTTTTCTGTGCCACTGGATGGGTCTTACCCCCAGAATTTTCACCATACCAAACATATTCATCAAGCCTGTCTTTATCATCTCCCCAGTAATACGCTGTGTTTGTTCCAGCCCTACATGCATACTCCCATTCTGCCTCTGTGGGAAGACGATACTTATCTGTGTTTTCTATTTCATTTAGCCTACTTATAAATTCTTGAACATCCCACCATGAGACATTCTCCACGGGGCAGTCATCACAGGCTTCAAAATAAGA
>CAYTXJ010000212.1:0-1367 GCA_964440775.1 uncultured Desulfobacteraceae bacterium
GTTCCATACTGATGTCCTGAAGATTATTCCACTCAGAGAATATGGATACCTTTGTGAATCTACTTACCCCTGTTACAAATACAAACCTGATTATATCTACAATGTTCCCTTCCTTTAAAACCCCAAAAAAGGACTTAAGTATCTCCCTGTTCTCATACGCTATCTTTAATCTCTCTTTGCCTAAACCCAAGTGATCCAGTATGGGTTTATCGTATTCATCTATAAGGATAACCACTGGATTTCTATGCCTTTCATGTATCTTTGAAATCATTACAGAAAAAAGGCTATCTATGTCTCCCCCCTCAAATACATCAAATTCAACCCCATATTCATTAAGTATCTGATCCATCTTCCTCCTCAATCCCATATCAAATACCTTAGGATCTCTACTACCTATTCCATTAAAATCAAATATAAGCACAGGATACTCTTTAAACTCCCACCTGTCCTCTATCCATAACCCCTTAAATAGCTCTCTGTTTCCTCTGAAAAGCTCCTTTAAGGTATTGATGGTAAGAGACTTTCCAAATCTGCGAGGGCGAGATAGAAAATAGCAGATTCCCTCATCTATCATCCTGTAGATCCAGGAGGTCTTGTCCACATACAAAAGACCCCTTTCCCTTATCTGTTTAAATGAGGAGGTATCAAGCGGTAGCCTTTTCATATTCATAAAATTATCTAAATTGCTAAATTTTTTAATAAATTTTATTAGTTAAAATTTAAAATGTCAATATTAGTTCCACTTCGTAAGTGGCCACTTATTATAGATACACCTTTGTAAACCTATATGGAAAGGATCCTAAAGAGGTGCTAAGTATTGATGAGCTTAGAGAAGATGGCGTGGGAGATATACTTTTAGAATCGGGTCTTTTGACAGAGAGGGAATTAGACAGGATTCTTTACCTCTATAAGTAAGTATCAGAGCTCAAAATCCACCTTTATCTTATATATCTTTACTGCGGGGAGATTTAATATCTCCTTAATCCCTGTCTTTTCAGAAATGTATCTTAGACTCTTTTCTATCTGTTCCAAACTGGGCGCAATGAATGTAAACCATATATTGTATTCATGATTCCTTAGATAGTTATGGGTTACTCCAGGAAAGCTATTTACAACCTTTACAAACTCATCTATCTTATCCTCTGGAACCTTTGCAGCGCACAGGGTGCTTTTGAAATTAAGGATGTGGGAATGAAAGTTGCCCCCTATTCTTCTTATAATGCCTCTTTCATAAAGCCTTTTTACTCTCTCTATCACCTCTTTTTCTTTTAGATTTAATCTTTCAGCCAACACCTTATATGGCCTCTTTTCAATGGGAAAATGGCTCTGAATCTCATTTAATATGGCCCTATCTATCTCATCCATGA
>CAYTXJ010000213.1:0-1362 GCA_964440775.1 uncultured Desulfobacteraceae bacterium
TCATAGAAGCACCTCCATTTGATCTTAGGTGCCTCTATCATAACAATAATAAGCTTCCTATGCAATGTTAATTTGGACATGTGCTCTTACAAAACTCCCTTTATCGCTCTCCACAAAAGCCTGCTCTGAGGACGCACTATCCCCTCCACAGGATTGTAAAAAAGCACATTCTCCTCTATCAAGAACTTTAATACCTTTCCCTTTACTTCTTTGTACGCCCTTTCTTCCTCCTTTTTAAACTTCTCTAAAACATTCTTTATCTCCTCTGCTGAAGGCCCCTCCTTCAGGCCTTCTTCAATTAAATCCAGTATCCATTCAAGCCTTCCTTTTTCATCTTTTAGCATACTTACCAAAGCCTCTTCCTCACTTATCCCTCGCTTTTTCCGCTCAAAAAGCTTTATCATATCTCCAAACTTCCCTCCTATATACTCCCACACAAGCTTACTCTCCTTAAATCCA
This sequence comes from uncultured Desulfobacteraceae bacterium, assembly GCA_964440775.1. Lineage (GTDB taxonomy): Bacteria > Desulfobacterota > DSM-4660 > Desulfatiglandales > JALVMZ01 > CAYTXJ01. The sequence goes on from CAYTXJ010000213.1 coordinate 460, forward strand.
AACTCATCATATACTCTAAACGCATCTTCCTTACCTAAATCATCCACCAGTATATACTCCGCACGTCCCTCAAGACGGGCATCGCTATACACATTCTCTATAAATAAACAATCACTCGTAGCACATAGACAGTGACAAAGATGCTTCTCCTTCGTCATCCCCACAAAAAAATTAAATAATCCTGCGACCACCGGCCTCCCTGTAGCATTAACCACCTCCTTTATCGTCTGCATCTCATCAAGCACAAACACCGGTTGATACCCCTCACCTTTTATCTCCTCAAACACCCTCTCCAAATACCTAAATACATCCTCCACCTTCTTCGCACTTCCAAATAAATACTCAAATATCTTCTCCGGAACAGGTATCCCCTTAATCTTCCCTATAGCCTTTGCCCCTCCAATAAAAATCTCTTTAGTTACCTCCTTTATCGTCTTTTTGCCCTCTCCATACTTTACATCAAAAAGCACCTGGATCAGGTCCTGTATAGTCTGCACATCCCTCCACCTAAAATTTATGTAAAAAACACAATACTCCTTCGAAAGATCCTCAAATACCTTCATAAGAAGAACTGTCTTACCGCTGTTGATCGGCCCATACACAAAATACACCAGATTTGGCTCCCCACTGAGCACCACCTTCATCTCTTTTATCTCTTTCTCACGATTGTAAAAGAGCATACATTTCCTCCGTTCCATATGTTTTTAGGAAAGCTTTGAATTTTTCAAAGCTCTAAATCTGTAAGAATAAAGATGCTCAGCAATTTCTTTATATAATTGAGAGCTTTGAATTTTACAAATTTTTAACATTTTTCCCTTTCATTGTCAAAAATCGGTGATTTTCACCCGTTCAATCTTTCAAACAACAGTCACATTTTCTACGTTTTTGTTATCGTCTTCCATT
>CAYTXJ010000214.1:0-1302 GCA_964440775.1 uncultured Desulfobacteraceae bacterium
GCCCCTATCATTGCTCATGATATTTTTTTCACTTTATAAATGTTTCCTCATAGATAGGGTATTATTAAAGCATTATATATACCGGGGAAGATCAGAAAAATGAAAAGAATGATAAAAATTGAGTTCTGAAAAGATGTGTTTTTCCTTATTATTATAAATACGTAATATATAAAATATATAAGAAGTATATATATTGATAAAATAACTATCAGAGTGGAAAGGTGAAATAAAAAGAAATTTTCAAGCATATTCATTGTTTCAAAGAGAAATCTTGACGACAAAAATAGAATAGGGACCAGTATCATCTCTGAAAGAGTTACAGAAACGAAAATTTTTAGAAAATCAGCTTTTTTATTAAAAAATTTTGTAAGAATATATATTCCAATAGAAACATAGAGCATGAAAAATGAAGTATTTAGAACTGAAGATTTAACAAGTTGCATGCCTGTATCATGGCTTGTGCCAAAGAATATGAGGGTATGTATCTTCGATCCGAATATAAAGGATGTTAATATGCAGAAAGTATAAACAAAAAAACAGTGATAAAGATAATTTTCTGGATTTTTATATACCTCCCCAAGAAACTCCTGTTTCCAGATCCTGAAGAAAGGTAAAAAGAAACTTCCTGATACTTCTTTTTTCCTGACTCCTTTTTCTCCAGAGAGTATAAGATCATAAGCAAGATTTCCTTTTTCAGTTAGTATATATCCATCTTCTGTGGATTTAACAAGATCTTTCATTTTCTCTAAATGATAACCAAATGTCCCGGGTTTCAGATCGAGTTCACTGAGTATCTCTGAGAATTTCATTTTTCTTTTTTTCAACATCTTTATGATCTCTCTTCTGAGAGGATGAGAAATCGCTTCATAAAGCTCTGAAAGATCATCCATAAATCATCTTCATTGTCCTTTTTTTATACCTTTTGTTTATCCATACCTCTCGATTTAGTAACTCGAGAATTTTAGAGAAAAAAGCTTAAATAATGCCTTTTTTCATGTTAAAACATGAATAGTCCTCTTTTATTTTCTGGTATAGGAATGATTTTCACAGGTGTCTTTCCAGTTATTTACTGGTGGAGAAAAGATGTAAGATTGAGATATTTCCTGTTGGGAGCATTAGCATGGGCTCTGGCCATAGGTGTAAAGGTTTTGATGGATCTCACACCATTGAACGATTTTCTGATGAGAAAGTTCACCATATCTACCTTTATTATAATTATAGGAATATATGTAGGTTTGAGAACAGGTATCCTTGAGAACGGTTTTGCATATATAGTCTCAAAGAAAATTGAGATGAAATTCA
>CAYTXJ010000215.1:0-1269 GCA_964440775.1 uncultured Desulfobacteraceae bacterium
TTTAAAATATTTCTGGCCGTTACAAGCCTCATTATCTGATTTGTTCCCGTATATATCTGGGTCAACTTGGCATCCCTCATCATCCTTTCCACTGGAAAATCTTTCATATATCCATATCCTCCCATAATCTGGACAGCATCGGTAGTAACCTTCATCGCATTATCAGATGCTATAAATTTTGCCATTGCACAATATTTGGATATTTTAGCCCCGTTACCAGTATCTATCTGATATGCTGCCTGATATGTCAAAAGTCGTGCGGCCTCAGTCCTGGCAACCATATCTGCAAGCATAAATTGAATTGCCTGAAGTTCAGATATGGGTTTACCAAACTGTATTCTCTGCTTGGAATAAGTTATCGCCTCTTCAATAGCCCCCTGTGCAATACCAACCGCTTGAGATGCACAAAATAGCCTGCTGGAGTCAAGGGTTCTCATCATGTTCCTAAACCCATCACCTTCCTGACCGATTCTGTTTTCCGCAGGCAAGACTAAATTATCAAAGAATAATTCAGAGTTGAAACACCCTCTCATACCCATCTTGTTTTCTTCTTTTCCGTAACTGAGCCCTTTTGATCCCTTTTCAACCACAAAGGCAGTGATTCCTTTTGACCGCTTTTCAGGATCAGTATATGCATATACAGTTAGTATATCTGCTACAGAGCCATTTGTGATAAAGCATTTCTGGCCATTTATTATGTATGAATTATCTCTCTCTACGGCCCGTGTTCTCATGGATAGTATATCTGAGCCTGCGCCTGGCTCTGTGGCTGCAAAGGCAGAAAGTTTTCCTTGGGAGAGAGGAGGCAAATATCGCTCCTTTAACTCATCACTTCCATCATAGAGAATGGGCAGCATACCATCGGCCTGGGCAATTAAAAGGAGAGCAGAAGATGCACAGACCTTGGCTATCTCTTCAATGATCATTGAAAAGAGGAGATATTCTGCCTCTATACCACCATATCTTTCTGGAAGAAGTGGAGTAAGGATTCCATTTTCAGCAAATAGTCTTACAGTATCCCAGGGGAATTCACCCTTTTCATCTATCTCTGAAGCCCTCTCTTTGAGTCTTTCTTTAGCAATTCGCTTAACCGTATCAAGAATCATTCTCTGATGTTCTGATAAATTAATTATCATACACACCTCCTCTTTTTTCTTAGATTCTTAAATTACCCTAAGATCTTAATATCATATAAGCACAGACTCCACATAGACCTTTACACCATCTAAAACCCTCTCTGCCTTAAGCTGCATGGCCTCATCCTCTTCC
>CAYTXJ010000216.1:0-1233 GCA_964440775.1 uncultured Desulfobacteraceae bacterium
CCTTTGGATGCCTTTTCATAATTAAAGAGCCCAAGACAAGATCTAAAAAGATCATAAATATTAGCCACATAGAAAAGGATGGCTTTCCCAAAAAAGACCAGATCCTTTTAATAGAGCCTGTAGACTGTCTCATCCAAGACTCCTGATAGGTGAAATCTGCCAATCTGTGGAAGATAGTCAAAGTAGAGTATAAGCAGTGCTCCACCAATCAGTATCCATAAGCTCCTATGATCATTCCATTCCTTCAAAAGCCTTAGGTGTAGATAACCCACATAGAAAAACCATATTGCAATTGAATGAAAATAGTAATGATTCCAGGATACAGGATCCGCCCTTCCCAGATAGCTCCATATCATGCCAAACATCCCTGAGATAGATAAAAATGAAAATCCCCAGACAGTTAATCTCTGTAACAGGTGATCAGGTGTATCTCTCCTTATAAGATAGATAAAAGCAAGATAGGAACAGCCTATAAGAAGTCCATGAGAGATAAAGATAGATAGGTGAAACAGATGGGAATATATGCTTTTTGACATCATTGTAAAGGGGGGGTAGTAGCTCTCAAAACAGAAGATGGCAATAAGTGAAAAGAAAAAGACCAATGGGATAAAAAGCAGGCCCTCTCTCTCTATGCCTTTAAATAGAAGATAAAGAGATAGAAAAGAAAGAAAAAGGGGAAGAAAAAAGGGTTCATTAAACATGTTACAATAGGGCCATATGAGATATCTTCCGTGTATATCAGATAAGAGGTTTATTAAAAGCCCGACTCCCATGGATATAACCGCAGACCGGCTGAATCTAATTAAGACAAAAAGCACTGAAAGGCCATAAAATAGAGCAGAAAGTTGAAAAAGCCTTATTGGAATAACCAGATCATACATATCTTAGACAGTGCTCCGCCCCTTTAAAAGATATCTAAATTTTGTGTAAGATATTAAAAATACAAACTTTTTTAAAACTTAAAGCGGTTTTTTCTATATATTTTTCCTCAAAAAAAATCCCTGAATCGGATTCCTCCGATCCAGGGATTCCCGTTTTATCCCCAAGATCTTCCGACCCCTTCCTGCTACTCCACGACAGGCTCAGGGTCTTTTGAACCCAGGCAGGTCTTCTGACTCGTGGATCAACCTACTCGCCACGCCTTCCCACCCTGCACCAAACTTAAAAAATCCGCCTTCCATGATGGCTCCCTTACCTTATTTGATAAGGGAAGTTGGCTGAGCAAGAGTAAAA
>CAYTXJ010000217.1:0-1187 GCA_964440775.1 uncultured Desulfobacteraceae bacterium
ATTCGCTCTTTTGTCGGTGCAATTACGAGGATATCCACATCGCTATCTAAGGTCTCTTCTCCCCTTGCATAAGAACCGAAGAGGATAACCTTCTCTGCATTATACTCCCTTTTCAGCCTTTCGCTTATATTCCGTAATATTTTATATATTTCTTGGTTCATGCTCTTTCTCCTAAGTAGCTTCTAAAGAGGCGGCCTTATGCAACCATCCCTCAATCCTAAAGGGATCTACAGGCAAACTTCTTTGCCTTGTATATCTGAGGATATTCTACCCCCAAACCAGCTATAGGAAAGACCCCTTTATTGTCTATCCCTAATTTGTGGTAAAGATTCAATTGCTTTTCTATAAAAATCTTCAAATCCTCTTCTAAGGTTTTAAACCTCTTAAGAAGTCTCTTGAGATCCCTATCAAACTCTGGCAGACGAGAAATCTCATTGAATATCTTCATTATACTCTCTCACAGAATACGGAGGGGTTCTGTAGAAGACGGATTCGTATTCAATAATGCCTTGATCCTTTGTTGTCAGCCAGGGAACATCGTTATGAGAGTATTCGCTTATAGGTGTTGGCACGTAGCGATTCTTGATATAGGTTGCTCCGATTATCTGCTCCTCATACTTCTCATAAAAGTCAAAATCAATGAAATAGAGGAGCTTGTAGATCACTGTCTCTCCAATATTGGGCTTCGAGCCCACTTTATTGAGAATATAGAGGAGCACCTCCTTGAACTTTTCCAGATTCTTTTGGGGCACATTAATCCTCACCTGAGGTTTTACCTTTCCTCTCTTTTTGGCTTCTTGAATAGTTATTTCTGGCTCTTTTCTCAGACCCAAAAGCTGCTCCACAGAAATATTAAATATCTCTGAGAGCTTCAAAAGTTCATCGGCAGATACCTTCCTCACTCCTATCTCTTCTCTATTTGAGAGATGGTGGATCGGGATACACCCAGGAGAGCCGCTAACCGCTGCTGACTGATTCCCAGTTCTTCCCTCAATCTTTTAATTCTACTCCCCAGGTCTTTATAGACCTTATTCATCTCTTTCCTCCTTCCTTTTCATAAACAATTTATTATAGGAAAGATATTCTGTCAATAGGATGTTAGATTATCTTACCAAAATATAGAAAAAAGGAAAAATGTTGTTCTCTACTTGGGCACCGCACAATATCACAGATATTCTTGATGTAGG
>CAYTXJ010000218.1:0-1183 GCA_964440775.1 uncultured Desulfobacteraceae bacterium
AATTTTTCTATCCCCCCACTTTGCAGGAGGGGGGATCTGTTTTGTAAGAGAGGAGGGCTCTGAATCTTTCAAAGCTCTCAGAAAGAAGGCTGTAAATGGAATCTGTCATTGCGAAGCAATCTGAGAATGGTTCTTTCGAGGTTCGGGGGTAGAAGGGGGATGAGATTGCTTCGCTTCGCTCGCAATGACAGGGGTCTGGGGGTATAACCCCCAGTGTGAAAAGGGGTTATACAAAGTTCTCAGAGAGGAGAAGGATATGCCAACTATTAATCAGTTGGTCCGCTTAGGCAGGAAAAAGCCAAAGAAGAAGAGTAAGGCACCGGCCCTTCAAGGTTGTCCACAAAAGAGGGGGGTATGTGTAAGGGTCTATACCTCTACTCCCAAAAAACCCAATTCCGCTCTCAGAAAGGTTGCAAGGGTCAGGCTTACAAATGGAATTGAGGTTACCACATATATCCCTGGAATCGGACACAACCTTCAGGAACACTCTGTGGTGTTGGTAAGAGGTGGAAGGGTTAAAGATCTTCCTGGCGTAAGATACCATATTATCAGAGGCGCATTGGACGCAGGGGGAGTGGAAGACAGGCGGAAGGCCAGGTCTAAATATGGAACAAAGAGGCCAAAGGGAATATAAAGGGGGACTTAGATGCCACGCAAAGAAATGGTAAAGAGAAGAGAGGTTGAACCAGATCCTAAATATGGTAGCAAATTGGTTGCCAAATTCATCAATTGCATTATGCGGTCTGGAAAGAAGAGTGTGGCCCAGAGGATTCTTTATGATGCCTTTAATATAATTTCTAAGAAGACAAAGGAAGATCCCCTTACTGTATTTAGGAAGGCAGTGGAAAATGTAAAGCCTGTAGTAGAGGTGAGATCCAGAAGGGTAGGAGGTGCTACTTATCAGGTTCCAACTGAAGTAAGGCCAGAGAGGAGACAGGCCTTGGCGATAAGGTGGCTTATAAATTATGCAAGGGAAAGAGGAGAGAAGGGCATGGCAGCAAGGCTTGCAGGAGAGCTTATGGATGCTGCTAATAAGAGGGGAGGCGCTATAAAGAAGAAAGAAGATACACACAGAATGGCAGAGGCAAACAAGGCATTTGCTCACTATAGATGGTAAATCTCTTAAACCTTTTTGGAGGTAACATATGGGCAAGGAGAAGTTTATAAGGAAGAAGCCGCATGT
>CAYTXJ010000219.1:0-1164 GCA_964440775.1 uncultured Desulfobacteraceae bacterium
GTAAAATTGACAACAATATATAGATACACCCACGGAAAACTGTGAAGAACCAAAATCTGAAAAATTCAAAGGTCTCGCAGAGAAACCTGGATAGGAATGAACTCGAGTAGATTAAAGAACTATTTAAGAGAAGCAAAGATTCATATAGAAAGATTAAATGAAGTTTTGAAAGAAATAAAGAAAATCTATCCATTAGATATAGAAAAATTTGATCAACTTACTATGGAGCAGAAAAATATGTTAGATACTCTTGCTTTCAGATTTTCAAAACTTCAGGATTTGGTAGGAACTAAGATTTTCAGAGAGTTTTTAGATGAAGTGGGATTTATTACAGAGGGTAAAAGTTTCTTAGAGATACTGAAAGAGATAGAAAAGGAAGGAATTATAGATATAGATTCCTGGAGTGAATTTAGAAAAGTCAGGAACCTGATAGCCCACGATTATCCGGAGGAGTGGGAAGAGAAAGTGGAAGCAATAAATTATTTAGTGGATAAGACTCATACTTTAATTGAGGTGGTAGAGAAAATTGAAAGTAAGGTTAAGTGATTTCGAGATTAGATTTATTAAAGATCTGGCTGAAAAAATTTTTGGTGACTGTGAAATTTATATATTTGGAAGTAGATTAAAGGATAAGAAGGGTGGAGACATAGATATATTTATAGATCCAAAAGATAAATCACACCTATTCGAGAAAAAGTTAAAATTATCAGCTAAATTAGAAAACATCTTAGAGAAACCTGTAGATGTGGTTGTAAGTAGATATAGAAGTAGAGCTATTGAGAAAGAAGCAAGAAAGGGAGTGAAATTGTAAGAGAGGTTTAAAGTGAATAAAGCAAAGCGATATCCAAAAGTTTACATAATCATCCTCAATTACAACGGCTGGCAGGATACAATTGAGTGTTTGGAAAGTGTATTAAGAAACGATTATCCAAATTATCAGGTAATTGTTGTAGATAATGGCTCTCCAAATAACTCAATGGAGTATATAAAGGCATGGAGACCTTTGCAAAACCCAGGTAAAAATTCCCTATCTCTTCATGTCATTGCAAGCGAAGCGAAGCAATCTAATGTAGAAGGGATCTTCGGGCAAGCTAAAAACTCAACCCCATATTTCCAAAGAGGTAGGATAAGGATATAGAATATCAAGAACTTAAGGAAAGGCTG
>CAYTXJ010000220.1:0-1150 GCA_964440775.1 uncultured Desulfobacteraceae bacterium
AAATACCTTTTACACAAATTTTCCTCTAACTATATGATCTTACAGAATATTTACCTATTTTTTTACACTACCAACTGTCAAACTTAAGATGGAATTGTTCCTCTTTTTTCAAATTTTCCTAAGTGACTCTACTTAGAAGAGAGGAGAATATTGTTTCTCCCCTGTCTTTTTCCTGATTCTGCACCTCAACCCACCTCTTTAAACATAAAAGGGCCTTTCCTGAATCTATAATTTCCCGTGCCATCTCAATTCCTTCCTTTAACTCATTCACTTTCCCTGCTATATATAGAATTGGGGCACAATTTAGACATGCAGTATCATAAAGTATGCCTTTATCTTGGCCGCTTAGTAAACGAAGTAATCTTATTGCCTCTTTCAAAGGATCATCCTCACCCAGTATCTCTTCTATGTTTATTCTGCTTTTAAGTCCCATCTGTTCAGGTAAAATTGAATAAGTAATAATCCTTCCATCTTCCAAAAGTTCAGCTACCAGAGTTTCTCCTGAGGGAGAGATTTCATCTATACCCTTATCTCCATACAAAAGGCCATGAAATACCATTGCCCTTTTGTATCCTATTTCACTCATTGTCTGAATAATTGGCAAAATCATATCCTTAGAATATACCCCTCTTACTCCATATAATGGCAGAACTGGATTGGCCAGTGATGCTGCGATGTTTAAAATGCTTCCAAAATTCATCTGTGAAAGTATCCTAAAGAGTGCTCCAGGGTGAACCTGAGAACTCATTCCATTAAATAGCCCAATTCCGACCTGTTCAATGGATGCCTTTACTTTCTCTACAGGACACTCTACATCTATCCCAAGGGCTTCACATAGATCTACTGTTCCACACTTAGAAGTAATAGCTCTTGCACCATGTCGGGCAAGATATACACCTGCTGCTGCCGCTATAATGGCAGAGGCTGTGCTAATATTGAATGTCTTGATACTATCCATCCCGGTTCCACAATTATCAAGTACCCTTTCATTGTAAGCGTACGAGCAACTCATCTTGTATTTTTTCATTCCTTTGCAAAAATAAGCTATCATGGAGTGATATTACCAAAGATTCCCTCATACATTCTAGAATAAATGCTTACATGGGGCATTTGGCAACTCTTAAAGACCTATAGTGTTTTATCTTTTACT
>CAYTXJ010000221.1:0-1150 GCA_964440775.1 uncultured Desulfobacteraceae bacterium
AAAACAGAGAACCTACATTCAGCGACAGGTAAATAGGATCAAAGAGAAGGCAGGACTTCTTAAGGATTTTAGACCTCTTCATGGACTAAAGCATGTATATGCCTCTCTTTTAGCTTCAAGTGGAAAGGTGGATATGTATATCCTCCAGAGGCTCTTAACTCATAAGACCCCTCAGATGACACAGAGATATGCACATTTAAGGAATGAGGCATTAAAAAGGGCAAGTGGATTAGTGCCTAAGTTGATTGAAAAAGATTTAACAGGATCTAAAAATATTATATCTTTAGAGGATAGGAGGTAAAAGGATCTAACAATTACTCAAGCTGAATTAAATTGGGAGAAACTGTCCCTATGAGTAAAGATTCTAATATTGGAGATGAGAGAAAATTACAAATCATCATTCCTACGGAATTAATTGAGAAAAAAATTTATTTAATTCGTGGTCATAGGGTAATGCTTGATTAGTGATCTTGCAGAACTTTATGGAGTAGAAACTAAAATGTTAGTTAGAGCAGTTAAAAGGAATATTGATCGGTTTCCTCCTGACTTTATGTTTCAACTTACCAAAGAGGAATTTGATAACTTGAGGTGCCATTTTGGCACTTCAAGTCAGTGGGGCGGACGGCGATATTTGCCTTATGCTTTTACAGAGCAAGGTGTTGCAATGCTTTCAAGTGTGCTCAGGAGTAAAAGAGCCATTCAAGTTAATATTGCTATTATGCGGGTTTTTGTAAGGCTAAGACAGATTCTATCTACCCATAAAGAGCTTGCATACAAGTTATCTGAACTTGAGAGAAAGATAGAAAAACATGATGAAGAGATAAAGGCAATTTTTGACGCCATAAGACAACTTATGGCACCATCAGAGAAACCAAAACGAAAGATTGGGTTTTGAGATAACGATACCCTCATTAATAAATAATGACACTGAAGGATTAGATATTAAAAAGCTGTTTCCCTTTCCTAATGCATCCACTCCTTTTCACAATATGTTGATTGTCAAGACATTTGACCCCCTATCGGAAGATAAAAATGACCCCTCTTAAAGGTTCTTATTTTTCGGTTTATCTTCCGACCCACAGCTTGACCCATTTTTATAAAGGATCGTTGCATAATGTGTTCTGATTCTGCCCTAAAACATAAATTACCC
>CAYTXJ010000222.1:0-1115 GCA_964440775.1 uncultured Desulfobacteraceae bacterium
AGGCAATTTCGGATAGGGTCCGAATAAGGATGCACGACCAGGGAATATCTTATATAAATTCCTTAAAGTTTACTAAATACAGATATAGAGATAGAGAAATCATATATTCCCAGTTTCAATCTCTCCTCTCCTATCCTCAGATAAACCATTTTATATTTACCAGATGGGGAGGGTATAGTAAGAGGCCATTTCATGAGCTAAATGTAAGCTTTTGGGTAGGAGATAGGGAGGAGGATGTAAGACGGAATATCTCTCTTATTAAGGATATATCAGAAGCAAAAAAGATCATTTCCCTTAATCAGATCCACAGTGACAAGATAGTATGCATAAAAAGTGAGGGGGAAGATTATGTCAAAGAGGATGGGGATGGGATAATTACTGATATCCCATCTATAGCCTTAATGATAAAGGTGGCAGATTGCCAGTCCATATTTATGTTTGATCCTAAAAGAGGTGTTATAGGAAACATACACAACGGATGGAGGGGGGCTGTAAAGAATATCCTAACCAAAGCGGTGCATCTGTTTGTTGAAAAGTTTGGCTCTTCCCCTTCAGATATCCTCTGCTATATATCCCCCTCTCTGGGTCCATGCTGTGCGGAATTTAGATCATATAGTGAGATATTCCCAAGGGAATTTGAGAGATTTAAAGTGGATAAATTCCACTTTAATCTTTGGGATATCAGCGAATATCAGCTAAGAAAGGAAGGAATTCCTAAGGAGAATATAGAGATTTCTCGAATCTGCACCAGATGTAGGCCGGATCTATTCTATTCATTTAGAAGAGAAGGTATCACAGGCAGATCCGCTACCCTTATTATGCTTTCCATGTAATTTCCCTTTACTTATGTCTCTCTTTTTTTCCATAATATATAGTTACTTAATAGCAGGTTATGTTCTGAGAGCTTTGAATTTTTCAAAGCCCTCAGAAAAAGCTGTAAATGGAATCTGTCATTGCGAGGGTCTTAAAAGACCCATTACACCGTCATTGCGAGGAGCGTTAGCGACGAAGCAATCTCATCCATCAGCGAAGGTTCTTAGATTGCTTCAGCTCCTTCGGAGCTTCGCTTCGCTCGCAATGACAGGGGTCGCAGTGTAAAAAGGGGTTATGCAAAG
>CAYTXJ010000223.1:0-1106 GCA_964440775.1 uncultured Desulfobacteraceae bacterium
ATATAAGATATTCCCTGGTCGTGCATCCTTATTCGGACCCTATCCGAAATTGCCTCCTGCATTGAGAGATAGGAATAGATCCTCTCACGACACAGACCGACCTTACTTACCGCTGCTTCCTTCCGGACCTGACGGGGTTCGTAAGCGTCTGACACGTGAGTTCCATTCCTCCCTCAAAACAGTAAGGTTGAATTCCGGACAGAAGCCCTCAATAAGGACTCTCGGCCCCGCTGAGCGGATTTCGGGTACAGGGCACCGCTAACTCCCCGCCTAAGCACGACCAGAGAAGCTATACTCATTCCATCCATTAATATATATCCACCCTCTCTTTGAGCTCTTTTCCTACCTTAAAAAAAGGAAGCCTCTTAGGCTTTACCTGAATCACTTCACCTGTCTTGGGATTCCTTCCTAAGTAACCATCATAGTGTTTCACTTTAAAACTTCCAAATCCTCTGATCTCAATCCGTTCCTCCCTTAAGAGGGCCTCTTCCATTCCTTTAAAGACAGTGTTTACCACATCCTCTGCCTTTTTTATAGATATATTTTCTTCAGTTGCCAGTGTCTCAATCAACTCTGACTTATTCATAACTCTTTCCTCCTGCTTTGGCTACCATTTTTAAGGAGATCATAACTATCTGTTTTTATAAAAAAAGACAAAATCATGTCAATTAATAAATTGGGTCTCTTTCCGATTGAGGATATCTCCAGATCCCTCAGGGAATAGGTGCCAAAATGAGTTAATATGGCCTTTTTTATCTTTGACTTATATATATTGAGATTTTTGAATTAAGATTCAAGATACCTGTATCACTTAGCCTTGTATCTGTTTGGGAATTGGTAATACTATTATATATCCTGTTTGAGAGCTTTGAAAAATTCAAAGCTCTCCCTGTTTATCAGATCTTGCATCTTATTCATCATCAGGCTCCTTATCAGGTCTAATGCTTACTTCCCTTCCCACAGAGCACCACCCTTCCTGTTAGCAAACTCTTAGATCTCATCCTCCTCTCCCCTCCTTTTCTCTCATCCTATTAGCCTATTAAACCCCGTAGAAAGTCACCCATCTGCTTAATTCCTTTTTCTTCAAAGATCCTGATAAGCTGGGA
>CAYTXJ010000224.1:0-1072 GCA_964440775.1 uncultured Desulfobacteraceae bacterium
GAGATAGGTGCAGAGACCTCTTCAGGGGATGCGAAGTTTATAACACCTGTTGAGGTAAGCATCCCTTATGGTGGAATAAGTGGGATTGAAGATCCCAGGGTCTATACCTTTGATGAGGTAGAGGGCAGATGGATATGGATTAGGGATGCGGTGGCGGATGAGGTAAATAAGGTTATAAGTTTTAGGGTGGAGCATTTTTCTCTGTTTACAGTGCTTGAGCCTGAGGAGTTAGAGAGAAGCATTGATGGGGGGATATATCAGGAGGACTACAGGATCATCTCTTTTCCAGGTAATCCTGATGATCCTGACTTAGAGGCGAATCTTACTCAGATACTTGGTCCATATGATGATACACAGTGGAGGTGTTTTGCATATGACTATAAGACTGATACCTATATGGAGATGAATGAGAGTGGTTTTAAGGAGAGGTTTCCTTTGGAGCCTGGCAGGGCTTATTGGTTGATAAGTAGGAATGACAAGGACTTAAAGGTTAAAGGACTTAGTATTGATCCCACAAAGCCCTTTGAGGGGGTGTTACATCCTGGATGGAACATGGTGGGCAATCCCTATGATGTGCCCATCAGCATGGAAGACTATGATATACTTATTAGCAGTGATGGGGTGCATTTTGAATCTATCCTGACTACCTCACTTACTGATAACTATCTATACAGGTTTGATCCTCAGAAAGATTCAGATGGAAATATAATCTCTTGGTACAGTATGGTGGATCCTTCAGTTGATCGCATTCAGCCCTATGAGGGCTATTGGCTTAGGAGCTATTATGGGAGTGATCTGATAGTTAGGATAGTTCCAAAGACTGGACAGAGTGCATATCTTAAGCCATCCATTTCAAAGAAATTCATATATCTTGCAAAGAGATCACTTATAAGGCTTATGGATTCAGTTGGTGGTATATGCATGGCAGAAAGCGGCTCCTCTGAACCACCACCTCCTCCTGGTGCACCTGGAAAGAGCTCAGATAGCATAGGAGTTGCAAGTGGTGGAGGAGGATGTTTTATTGCAACCGCAGCATATGGATCCCCAATCCATCCATATGTGAAGATACTTA
>CAYTXJ010000225.1:0-1047 GCA_964440775.1 uncultured Desulfobacteraceae bacterium
ATACAAGACCACTTAAGAAATATAAAGAGATTAGTGCAAAAACTTTTTGGTTATATTATTCACTTGATATCACTGCCTTATCTTTTCGAAACTTTCCAAAATCGGCAATGGAATATGGGCTTTGAGAAGATTCTATTATCTCATTTATCTTTCTCTCTAATTCTCCAATTCCATCTATTATAATCTTTACATATTCTTTATAGGAAGAATCTCTTTCTAAAAGCTTCTCTAACCGCTTTGCAAATCCTCCCACAATGGTTAAAGAATTTCTACATTCATGAGCTATCCGTTGAGATATTAGACAAAAAGCCGCTAATCTCTCTGCTTCTATTAGTCTTTCAGTCTTTTCTTTTAGCTCTTTTGTTCTTTCCTCTATCTTTGCCTCTAATTCCTTATTAAAATTATAAATCTTATCATATAGTTGGGAGATCCTTATAGCAAGCCCTATCTGGCTTCCAACTGTGTAGATAACATCATTAAATCGTTCATGAAAATAGTTCTTCCTCTTTGAGGAGGTCACTAAGACCCCAATAGTCTCTCCTTCCACTTTAATAGGTGTTATGGCAAAAGACTTAATCTCTTTTGTTATTAGGTGATCTTGATAGATTGAACGATCAATTGTGTCAGTGTCATTAATTATTATTATCTTTCCAGTCAAAAAGCATTCGCCAGAATATGTATCTATTGTGGGTTCATGTGATGCTTTGTCAATAAAATTTTTGCTAAGCCCTTTTTGACTCTTTATCCTCAATTTGCCATCCTGATCCAGCAGTTTAATAGAACATGAATCCAGTTTGAATTCCTCAAACAATAGATCCACAATGCCATCCAGCACATGTTGAGGATGTAGGAAAGAAGAGACTAATCTTGTTATCTCATATAGTATTCTTACCTTTTGTTCAGCCTCTTGAAGCTGTCTCTTTAATTTATTCATATAGGGACTCTTATATAAAAAGGCATATTAAGCCCTGATTTGCCCAAAATAATAATTTTTAAAGCATGAAGATAACCAACCCCTATAAAGCTCATAGACAAAATTATTTTTAG
>CAYTXJ010000226.1:0-1043 GCA_964440775.1 uncultured Desulfobacteraceae bacterium
TTGTTTGGCTTTTTGAATCTTTCTAAGGATTTCTTCTCCATCAGCTTTCCATCTATAAGGCTTTGGATTAAGGTTCCTCTCTGCCAAGTAGATTTCAATGTCACGAACAAGCTGCCTTACACTGGTAAAACTTCCATCCCTTATAACATCGTTTGTAAGATCAGCAAAAAATCTCTCAACAAGATTTAACCATGAACTGCTTGTTGGTGTGTAATGAATATGAAAACGAGGATGCCTATTAAGCCATTCTTTTACCTTCTGATGCTTATGGGTACAGTAGTTGTCAACAATAAGATGTAAATCCAGTTCCTTAGGGGTTTCTCTGTGAACCTGTTTAAGAAACCTCAGCCATTCCACATGTGTATGTCTTTTCTCAGTGCGGGCTATAATCTTTCCATCTAAATAGTTAAGTGCTGCAAATAGGGTAATTGTCCCATGCCTAATATAATCATGTATCTTTGTCCTAATATGACCAATACCCAAAGGCAGGCATGGTTGCGTCCTCTCTAAGGCTTGACATTGACTCTTCTCATCACAGCATAACACCAGAGCTTTATCCGGCGGGTCCAGGTATAGTCCAATTACATCCCAGAACTTCTTGTCAAAATTCGGGTCTTTCGAAATCTTAAAGGTCTTTACCAGATGGGGTTTCAAATCATTCTTCTTCCATATCTGCTGCACACTATGTCGAGATATCCCCACTGCTTTGGCCATACTTCGCACTGTCCACCGTGCCCTCCCAGGTGGAGGCCGGGTAACACGACTAATCACCTCTTCAATCTTCTCTGGAGGTATGGAAGGTTTCCTCCCCCTGCCTGGAAGATCCTTCAGACCTTCAAGACCTTTCTCTATAAACCGCCTCGTCCATTTCGAAACACAGACATGGCTTACCCCTAACTGTTTTACCACCTCCTTCTGTGATTTTCCCTCAGCACGAAGCAATATAATCTCCGCACGAAGGCTGTCGCGTTTCGATGTCTTAACGCTTCTGATCCGGCGTTCAAGCTCCACCCTTTCCTTCTCACTTAACCTGATCTTTATTA
>CAYTXJ010000227.1:0-1042 GCA_964440775.1 uncultured Desulfobacteraceae bacterium
TTTCTTAACCTTACCCCTACTATATACTCTAAACCCTCCTCCTCTAATAGCTCCAGCGTCTCTTTGCTCACTATCCCCCTGTCTCCAACAAATATCACCCGCTTAAGATCAAATCTCTTCTTTAAGTCCTCTATGACCCTCTTAAAGGCATTTACATCTACCGTGTTTCCACTAAAAACATAGTGTGATATGGGCTTGCCATCCCTCCTTAACACTATCCCTATCACCACCTGATTTAAATCAGGACGTCTGTCCTTAGAATATCCCCTCTGCATAAGCTCATTGTCTTGTCCATAAAACTTCACAGAGGTCGTATCAAAAAATACCAACTCTACCCCCATGTTAAAAAGATTTAGCTCCTGCCTATATAGTGCATCCTCTATCCTCTTTGCATTCTCCTCTAAAAAGTCTAAGCTGCGGTAAAGATGATGAAGCCCTATCTGTTTTTCCTTCCCCTCAAGATATAGCTCATCCTTTATCCATTCATAACTTGATAACTTGCTTAAAGGTGCTAAAAGCCTGTTTAAAACCAACGCAAAAACAGTTAATGGTAGGTCATATTCAACCTGGCTCTTAGAAGCAAATCTCTCAATGATCCCCTTTAGCCCAGTTTTCTCCCATAAGGCCTTAAACACCTCTACCGGCCCATAAAGCTTTGCATAGTCAGCAAAAAGACTGTTTGTGGCATCTATCAAGGCCTTTTTCTTTGAAAACTTAACCAGGTTCTCAATGATTGTCTCAATGGTCTTTTGAGTCTTTTCACTATTAAGTCTTCCCAGATTTGCCAGGGTGATTTGTTTAACCTTTTTGCCTTCTCTTTTGGCTGTACAAAGAAGGAGGTATTCTCTCACAGAACCATCTTTGTTTTTGTAGCGTTTGACCCTTACAAACATGGTCTAACAATAACATAGATGTACTCCTATGTCAAACTAATTATTACTTCTTACGAACCACTACATTTTGAAAAAAGAAAAGGTCGACCCCTTATTTATGCCCATTTTTACTGGGTTGAGTGGATGAAAATACCCGTTTTGGTGTCAAA
>CAYTXJ010000228.1:0-1028 GCA_964440775.1 uncultured Desulfobacteraceae bacterium
TTCACAAATAATCTTCCAGGCCTATATTCCAACTTCTCTGATACCTCCCACCCTATCATCTTAAGAGGCTTCCCTGTCTTAGGACAAACCTTCTCTTCTTCAGGTATATCCAATATCACCTCTTCTCGCTCCAGATGATCAGGTATGGGAATTCGACCTAAATGTCTCCGCTTAATAGCCCTTTTCCTCTCTACCCTTATTTCAGAAACCTCTTCAACACCCTCACAACCATATCCCTCTAGGGCCTCTATAAATTCTTTTTCAAACATCATCAACTGATTAGGATTAAACTTCTCTGACCTTCGTCCATATATCCGCTTAAGCAACTGTTCCACCTGGTGCTGAAGTTTCTTTAATTGTTGTTGGGCAGAATCAAGTTTACGGGTAAGCTCTTCTATTTGGGCTTGTTGTTCTTGGATGTAAATTTCTTTCTGTTCGAGCAGTTCATTGGCTATTGCAAGATCTTTAACCATAACAGCATATATACATAAATCACTAAATATGTCAACAAGTTATTTGGATAAAATATATCTTTTTTCCATCTTTTTAGGTACCACTCCTTCCAACAACATCCCAAGCTCTCTTCGATCAATAACCCCACCTGCACCACGTATGAACGGCACCCTGAATCTTCCCTCTTCCAGTCTCTTATACCAGATCACAAATCCATCCATGTCCCAGTAAAGAACCTTCACCATGGTCCGATTCCGATTGCAAAATACAAACAATGACCCACTCAGAGGATCTGCACCCAATTCAGATCGCACCAGACCACAAAGCCCATCAAAGCTCTTCCTCATGTCACACGGCTTACTATATAGATATATCCGGGTAACACCACTTACCGGGAGCATTGCCTTATCCTAACCACTGTCTCTATAACACCCCTAAGAGTTACAGGATCAAACCCCCTCTCTACCTCTATCACAATGCCATTTGTAAGACGGATATGAATAGATGTTTTAGATCCAGATGAATCACAGGGAACTAGCTCATAAAAACCTCCTCTTCTATCCTGATCCCTATCA
>CAYTXJ010000229.1:0-1027 GCA_964440775.1 uncultured Desulfobacteraceae bacterium
TAAGATATCTTAGATTATGAAGATCCTTATAACAGGTGGAACAGGATTTATTGGAAGTGCCTTAGTGGAATTCCTAAAAAATAGAGGGTATTCCATATATGTTATTACAAGAAGGGATCCTGAGCTCTTACCCCAAAAGGATGAATTAACCTATATTCAAGCTGATCCCACAGTCCCTGGCCCGTGGCAGGATTGTATCAGAGAACATGATGTAATAATTAACCTTGCAGGGGAGAGCATATTTAAGCGGTGGACCAGAAAGGTAAAAGAGAGGATCAGAGAGAGTAGAATACTCACTACCCGAAATCTTATAGAACCACTGATTAACGCAACGGGAGAGGTGAAATTGTTTATCACTGCCTCGGCAGTGGGATACTATGGATTCCATGGAGATGAGAGGCTGGGTGAAGATTGCAGAGCAGGTAATGACTTTCTTGCAGAAGTGTGTGTTCAATGGGAGGAGGAGGCAAAAAGGGCAGAAGATCTTGGAATTAGAACCTCCATACTCAGAATAGGGATAGTGCTTGGAAGGGGAGGAGGGATCATAAAGGTCTCCACACCCATATTTAAGTGGAATCTGGGAGCCCCCTTTGGAAAGGGTAAGCAATTCATGTCATGGATACATTTAGAAGATCTTATGAGAATATTTGAATTTGTAATTAAAAGAGATGATCTTTGTGGCCCTATAAATTGTGCCTCTCCCAATGCCGTTACAAACAGGGAATTTACCAAGACCATGGGTTCAGCGCTAAAAAAATTTACCATTCCATTTGGTATTCCTCCCCTTTTTTTAAAGTTGTTTATGGGAGAGTTTTCTGATCTGCTCTTAAATGGGCAGAGGGCATATCCTGAAAGACTTTTAAAAGAGGGTTTCAGGTTTAGATTTGAATATATTGAAGATGCGCTAAACGATATCTTTGGGAGAGCTTTGAAAAATTCAAAGCTCTCAGAAAAAAGCTGTAATTTTGGGTTATTTTAAGTAAATCTTTGGGGGTCTGGTCTCCGCCCCGGAGGGTCATCCGACCCG